>NZ_JBFBJL010000020.1:0-156993 GCF_040686075.1 Streptomyces sp. NPDC086519 | reverse complement strand
GTACTGCAGGGGGGACCCTGTGGGAGAGTAGGACGCCGCCGAACAAATATTGAGAAAGAGCCCCACACCTCACGGTGTGGGGCTCTTTCGCGTTTAAGGGGCCGGCCTGGCCCCGCAGGGCCATTCCGGAATCAGAGTCGGCCCGCCGCTTTCAAAGCCAGGTACGCGTCCGCCAACGCGGGAGCGAGATCATCAGGCGTCGCGTCCACGACCGTCACCCCGCGCCGGCGGAGTTGCTCCGCGGTCCGATGCCGTTCGCTCTGCGCCTGTGCGGCCGCCGCTGCCTCGTACACCGAGTCGGCGTTTCCACGAGCCATTGCCATGCGGGCGACATGCGGGTCGGCCACCGACGCGAGCAGAACCGTGTGGCGCTGGGTCAGTTGGGCGAGCACGGGAAGCAGGCCCTGTTCGACCGGGGCCGTGTCCAGTGTCGTGAGCAGGACGATCAGGGACCGGCGTGGGGCCGTACGGAGCGCGGTGGCGGTGAGCCCGCGGGCGTCCGTTTCCACGAGCTCCGGTTCCAGTGTGGCCATCGCGTTGACGAGGGACGGGAGGACGTCGCCCGCGGCGCGCCCCTGGACGAGGGCGCGGACCCGACGGTCGTAGGCGAGGAGATCCACGCGGTCGCCCGCGCGGGACGCGAGGGCCGCGAGGAGGAGTGCCGCGTCCATGGAGGCGTCCAGGCGGGGGGCGTCGCCGACTCGGCCGGCGGAGGTGCGGCCGGTGTCGAGGACGAGGAGGATGTGCCGGTCGCGTTCGGGACGCCAGGTGCGCACCGCGACCGCCGACTGCCGGGCCGTGGCACGCCAGTCGATGGAGCGGGTGTCGTCGCCAGGGACGTACTCGCGCAGGCTGTCGAACTCCGTGCCCTCGCCGCGGGTCAGGACACTGGTGCGGCCGTCGAGTTCACGCAATCGGGCGAGTTTCGACGGTAGGTGCTTGCGGCTGGTGAACGGGGGCAGAACCCGTACAGTCCAGGGCACTTTGTGAGCGCTCTGGCGGGAGAACAGACCGAGGGGGCCGTAGGAGCGGATGGTGACACGGTCCGCCTGGCGGTCGCCGCGGCGGGTGGGGCGCAGGCGGGTCGTGATGCGGCGGCGCTCGCCCGCGGGGACGGTCAGGCGGTGTCGCGAGGCCTCCACCTCCGTGCCGGGCTGCCAGCTGCTCGGCGGCCAGCCGTCCCTGAGGCGGGCCCGCAGCGGGCGCCCGGAGGGGTTGGTCACCGTCAGGGTGACGTCGGCGGTCTCGCCCAGGCGGGCGGAGGTGTCGCCGGAGCGGGCCAGGACCAGGCGTCGTACCGGGGCTGCCAGGGCGAAGTCGCAGGCGCAGGCCAGGGCCAGCGGTCCGTTGACGGCGAGGATGCCCGTCCAGCTCGGTTCCCAGATGCCGACGGGGATCGATCCGATGGCCGCGATGAGGGCGGCGCGTCCGGTGAGCGGCATCAGCGGGGGACCGGGACGTGAGCGAGGATCGCGTTGATGACGGAGTCGGCGGTCACGCCCTCCATCTCGGCCTCGGGGCGGAGCTGGACGCGGTGGCGGAGGGTGGGCAGGGCGAGGGCCTTGACGTCGTCGGGGATGACGTAGTCGCGGCCTGTCAGCCAGGCCCAGGCACGGGAGGTGGCCAGGAGGGCGGTCGCGCCGCGCGGGGAGACGCCGAGGGTGAGGGACGGGGACTCGCGGGTGGCGCGGCAGATGTCCACCACGTAGGCGGTGATCTCGGGGGAGACGGTCGTCTTGGCGACCGCCGCGCGGGCGGCCTCGAGGTCGGCGGGGCCTGCTACGGGGCGTACGCCGGCGGCGCGCAGGTCACGCGGGTTGAAGCCCTCGGCGTGGCGGGTGAGGACGTCGATCTCGTCCTGGCGGGAGGGGAGCGGGATCGTCAGTTTGAGGAGGAAGCGGTCGAGCTGTGCTTCGGGGAGGGGGTAGGTGCCCTCGTACTCGACAGGGTTCTGGGTCGCGGCGACCAGGAACGGATCGGGCAGCAGACGAGGGGTGCCGTCGACGGTGACCTGGCGTTCCTCCATGGCTTCGAGGAGGGACGACTGGGTCTTGGGCGGGGTGCGGTTGATCTCGTCCGCGAGGAGGAGGTTGGTGAAGACCGGGCCGGGCTGGAAGGAGAACTCGGCGGTGCGGGTGTCGTAGACGAGGGAGCCCGTGACGTCGCTCGGCATCAGGTCGGGAGTGAACTGGACGCGCTTGGTGTCCAGTTCGAGCGCGGATGCGAGGGCGCGGACGAGCAACGTCTTGGCGACTCCGGGGACACCTTCGAGGAGAACGTGTCCGCGGCAGAGGAGAGCGACGACGAGGCCGGTCACGGCGGGGTCCTGGCCGACCACGGCTTTGGCGATCTCCGCGCGCAGGGCCTCCAGGGAGGCCCGGGCGTCGGCCGGGTTCCCGGTGCTCCCGGCGTTGTCAGTGGTCGGGTCCATCATGGACGGCGTACCTCTCTTTCGAGGGCGTCGAGCTGGTCGGTGAGGGCGATGAGGGCCGCGTCGTCGCCGGGCGGCGGTCCGAAGAGCAGGGCGTGCAGGGCCTGTCCGTCGCCGTGGAGATGCGCGGACAGGGCGGCGAGCAGGGCCTCCGGCGCGTGCGCCTGGGAGATGGGGACGCCCACGAGGGGGGCGAGGCGGGTGCGGGCGGTGGAGCGAAGAGCGGCGGCGGCGCGGTCGCGGGCGCTCGCCTTCCGGTAGAGGCGGGCGCGGCCTTCGACGGTTTCGGAGGCCCGGATCGCCACGGGGAGTTTCTCGGGCACGAGGGGGCCGAGCCGGCGTGCCCGCCAGAAGGCGGCGAGCGCTGCGGCGATGAAGAGCTGGAGCGTGCCCCAGAGCCAGCCGGAGGGCAGCAGGTCGAACAAGGATTTCTGGTCGCTGCCACCGGTGGCCGTGGAGTCGGAGAGCGAGGGGAGGTACCAGACCAGATGGGGGCGCGAGCCGAGGAGTTGGAGAGCGAGCGAGGCGTTGCCCTGCTCGTCGAGGCGGTCGTTGAGCAGGATGTCGGGGGCGCCGAGGACGACGGTGTCGCCGCCACCGGAGGCCGCGGGGACGCGGATCAGCGTCGCCAGGCGCTGGCTGGGGTAGCAGGAGTCGGCGTCGAGGTGGGTGGTGGTGTAGCGGATGCCGCCGGTGTCGGCGCTGCCTGCCCGCCGGGCCTCGGTCAGGGTGCAGTGCGGGGCGAGCGTGGACCTGAGGCTGGTGGCGGGGTCGGCGGTGACGCCGGGGGCGAGCCGTTCGACGGAGGTGCTGCCGGCGGCGACCAGGACGGTGCGGCCGCCCGACCGGGCCGTCGACTTCCGGAGCTGGGACTGCTGATGCGGGGTCAGCAGATCCGGGACGGCGACGAGAAGGGTGGTGTCCCGGCCGGCTGCGGCGCGCGCCTCGGCCAGGGTGGTGACCACGCGTGTGTCCACACCCCGGTCGGCGAGGAGTTCGGCGACGGCGCGGCTGCCGTAGCGGTCGGCGGAGCGCGGGTCGAGGTCGCCGTGCCTGCTGTCGGAGCGGATGACGGCGATCGCGACGGCCCCGGCGAGGACGAGCACCAGGGCGAGGACGATGCCCCGGGCGCGGGACCACACCTGGCGGCCGGTGGGCGCGGTGGAGGTGGTCGGGAGAGTGGCCACGCCGGCGGTCATTCGGCGGCCCCCTGGCGGGTGCTGTGGGCCGTGCTGTGGGCGCTGGCGGTGAGGATCGGCTTGGCGCGTTCCAGGTCACGGTCGAGGTCGGCGACGCGGTCGTACGACGCCTGGGTCGCCCGGCGGCCGCCGTACGTCACGTCGTCGAACTCCAGGGCGGCGGCGCGCAGCCGGTCGGCGTGGGCGGGCAGGACGCGGCCGGCTTCGGCGGCGGCCTCGTCGGCGGTGCGGCCGGGGCGGACGTCGAGCAGTGCGCGTTCCTCCAGGGCGCGGACGACGCCGCGTACGCGTTCCTGGAGGGCCTGGTTCCAGTGGCCCTGGGCGGCGTGCGCCTCGGCGGCCGCCCGGTGTTCGGCGGCGCTGCGGACCCGGTCGTCGAACAGGGCGACCGAGGAGACGGGTTGCCGGCTGGGGGTGCCCAGGCGCCACCACAGGGCGCCCAGGACGGCGACGACGGCCAGGACCACGACGACCAGGCCAAGTGCGCCTCCGGGCGTCGCGGACGCGGCGGCGGAGAGCAGGCGGTCGATCCAGTCGAGGGCGGCGTTCAGGGCGCGCTGGAACAGCCCGGGGTCGTTCTCGTGGTACATCCGCTTGGACAGTTCACGCCGTGCGGCCTCCCGCGCGGGGTCGCGCGGGATGGTCACGGGCGGTTGGCCGCCCGAGCCGGTCAGCGACAGCAGGGCTGCGGGCACGGCTGTGAGGACTCCCCCCGTCGGGCTCACCGCATCAGCTCCCCGGGACGGTGCCGGGCGTGCCGGCGCCGTAGTTCTCGACACCGGCGGCGCGGGCCAGTTCGAGGTCGAGGGCCTCGCGGCGGATGCGCTGATCGATGTAGAGGAGCACGGTGACGCCCGCGTTGATCGGGAAGGTGAGCATGGAACCGATCACGGAGCCGATGCCGCTGATGACGAGGAACGTCCAGCCGTAGTTTTCGTTGGTGTTCTGAAGGAAGCCGGTCAGGCCGTGGCCGCCGGCGTAGGCCCCGATCAGGGTGAAGGGGACCACGGCGAGCGACGAGACGATGTTGGCGATGATCGAGGCGAGGAACTGGATGCCGAAGACCCGCCACCAGGAGCCGCGTACGAGCTTGATGGAGCGGCCCAGCGATGTGGTGATGCCCTGCTTCTCCAGCATCAGGGCGGGCGAGGCCAGGGAGAAGCGGACCATCAGCCACACGGTGACGACGGCGCCGGCGAGGATGCCGAGGACGAGCAGGCCGGCGATGGCGCCGCCCGGGCCGCCGGCGATCGCGACGACGATGCCCGGCAGTGCGCCGACGAGCAGGACACCGACCGCGATGAGCCCGGTCAGGAGGATGAGGCCGAACAGTTTGAGGACCTGCGGGCGGGCGTCGCGCCAGGCCTCGCCGATGGTGACGGACTTGCCGAGCACGGCGCGGCTGGTGACGGTCGTCAGCAGGGCTGTCGCGATGATGGTGCCGACCAGGGTGATCAGCAGGACGGCGCCCGAGCTGAGCGCGACTCCACCCGCGGCGCGGCTGATCTCGGTGAGGGAGGCGCTCGGGTCGTTGAGTGCGTCGGTGGTCTCGGTGTCGTTCAGGACGAGGCCCTGGAGCAGGATCACCGCGACCTCGGTGACGACGGCGATCGTCAGCGAGATGCCGAGGACCGTGCGCCAGTAGGTGCGCATGGTGGAGACGGCGCCGTCGAGGATCTCGCCGGTGCCGAGGGGGCGGAGCGGGATCACGCCGGGTTTGGCGGCGGGCGGGGGGCCGCCCCAGCCGCCGCCCCAGGCTCCGTATCCGCCGGGCGGGCCGTAGCCGCCAGGGCCTCCGTAGCCGCCTGGCCCGCCATGACCTGCGCCGGGGGGCCGGCCGCCCCAGCCGGGGCCCGGGGGTGGTGGCGGTGCCTGGCCTGGTGTCGGGGCGCCGGTGGGCGTGGACCACTGGCCGGGCGGCGGCTGCTCCTTGGACCACTGCGAGCCGGAGTCCTGCGGATCGGTGCCCGGCTGATCGGCGGGCTGTTCGGCAGGCCCTGCGGGGACGGGGCGGTCGGCAGGCGTGGACGCGCCGGGTTCCCGCCCGTCGGACGGGGCGGATCCGGGCGAGGCCCAGCCCGGAGTGTCGTTCATCGAAGCTCCTTCACGGTGCCCGTCCGCGGACGCGTCGGCGGGTTGGCTGCCATCGTGCCATGGGGTGGGCGCCCAGTGACCGGCCGAGGTGGAGCTGCGCACCTTCAATTGTCTGCCGGATCCGGGGCAGACTGACCGCATGGCTGATCAGTACGCGCAAACCGGCGAGGACAAGCGGCCGACGGGAATGCCAGTGATCCGATGGGAGGAGCCGCCCGAAGGTCCCGTGGTGGTCCTTCTCGACCAGACCAGACTGCCGACCGAGGAGGTCGAGCTGGTCTGCACGGACGCGTCGGCGCTGGTCGAGGCGATCCGTTCGCTCGCGGTGCGCGGAGCGCCGTTGCTCGGCATCGCGGGGGCCTACGGCGTCGCGCTCGCCGCCGCGCGGGGCTTCGACGTGGACGAGGCCGCGGTGGCGCTGGCGGGTGCCCGGCCCACGGCCGTGAATCTCTCCGTCGGGGTGCGCAGGGCCGCGTCGGCATACCGGTCCGCTCTGGCCGAGGGCGGCGACAGCGGGGCGGCGGCCGCGGCGGCGCTGGATGCGGCGCGGGCGCTGCACCGGGAGGATGCCGAGGCCAGCGCCCGGATGGCCGAGCACGGGCTGGCGCTGCTTGAGGAGTTGCTGCCGGGCGGGGGGCATCGGATCCTCACCCACTGCAACAGCGGTTCGCTGGTGTCGGGAGGGGAGGGAACGGCGTTCGCGGTGGCCCTGCACGCCCATCGGGCGGGGCGGCTGCGGCGGCTGTGGGTGGACGAGACGCGTCCCTTGCTACAGGGCGCTCGCCTGACGGCGTACGAGGCTGCTCGCAGCGGCATGGCGTACACCTTGCTCACCGACAACGCGGCCGGTTCGCTGTTCGCGGCGGGGGAGGTGGACGCGGTGCTGATCGGGGCGGACCGGATCGCGGCCGACGGTTCGGTGGCGAACAAGGTGGGGAGCTATCCGCTCGCGGTGCTCGCGCGGTACCACCACGTTCCGTTCATCGTCGTGGCGCCGGTGACGACGGTGGATCCGGAGACGCCGGACGGGGCGTCCATCGAGGTCGAACAGCGCCCCGGATACGAGGTGACCGAGGTCGCGGCACCGCAGGCGCCGGTGACGGGAGCGGGAGGCGGGATCCCGGTGGCGCCCCTGGGGACCCAGGCGTACAACCCGGCGTTCGACGTGACGCCGCCCGAGTTGGTGACGGCCATCGTCACCGAGGAGGGCGCCGTCTCGCCCGTGACGGCCGAGGCCCTTGCCGAGCTGTGTGCCAGGTCGCGCCAGGTGACGATGTAGCCGATGCGCCAGCCGCCCCGCCCGAGATGTTGTCGGCTCGGCCGCCGGGAACGGCCCCTCCGTCTGCGGCGATTCGCAGGCCGAGGGGTCGTGGCGTCCAGCGGTCGCGTCGGCCTGGCCACCTGGTCCGGCAGGAGCTGGGCGAGGACCCGGCAGGGGTACCGTGAGCGCCGCAGAGTCTCGGCGAAGGATTGAGCGGGTGCCCATGCAGGTGATCAGACGCACCGTTGCCGGTGCTCTCCTGCTCTGCGGTGCGTTGCTTTGGGCGCGGGAACTCCAGCGGCGGGCTTCCGGCCGTGGCGCTAAGAAGAGCCTGACGGGGCTTGCGTTCGCGCTGTGCGCTGTCGGCGTGCTGCTCAGCCAGGCATAGCGGCACCGCGTCGGTACGACTCGGCCTCGCGCAGCGGGGTCAGGAGGAGCGGGCGGTCACAGGGGGGGGGCGGAGCCGGCATCCGTCACTGACATCGGCGTCGGCGGACGGGGGCAGACAGTGACGGCCCCCTGCGGCTATCGTCACTGGCCGGTGACCCTGGTCACCTGCGTAACCTTCACCGTTATGAGAATGGGATGATGTCGTTTATGAAGGGACGAGTCCTTGTCGTCGACGACGACACCGCACTGGCCGAGATGCTCGGCATTGTGCTGCGTGGTGAAGGTTTTGAGCCGTCTTTCGTAGCCGACGGCGACAAGGCGCTGGCCGCTTTCCGTGAGACCAAGCCCGATCTGGTGCTGCTCGATCTGATGCTGCCCGGTCGGGACGGTATCGAGGTGTGCCGTCTGATCAGGGCGGAGTCCGGGGTGCCGATCGTGATGCTCACGGCGAAGAGCGACACCGTCGATGTGGTCGTGGGCCTGGAGTCGGGCGCCGACGACTACATCGTCAAGCCGTTCAAGCCGAAGGAGCTGGTGGCCCGGATCCGGGCCCGGCTGCGCAGGTCGGAGGAGCCGACGCCGGAGCAGCTCGCCATAGGTGACCTGGTCATCGACGTGGCCGGGCACTCGGTGAAGCGGGACGGGCAGTCGATCGCGCTGACCCCGCTGGAGTTCGACCTGCTGGTCGCGCTCGCCCGCAAGCCGTGGCAGGTGTTCACGCGTGAGGTGCTCCTGGAGCAGGTCTGGGGCTACCGGCACGCGGCGGACACCCGTCTCGTCAACGTTCATGTCCAGCGGCTGCGCTCCAAGGTCGAGAAGGACCCGGAGCGGCCGGAGATCGTGGTGACCGTCCGTGGCGTCGGATACAAGGCGGGACCCAGCTGACATGCCCGGGGACAGTGCCGCTTCGGCCCCCGGCCGGTCCGGGGACCGTCCGGAGCGGCCTGTCGGCGGGAAACGGCTCGGCACGCGCTGGCGGCGGCTCTTCGAGGGCGGACTGCTCCAGGGCGGGGTTCAGGGCAGCCCGGTGCTGCGCCTGTTCATGCGCTGGGTGCGGCGGCCGCTGCTGCCGGTCATGCGGCTGTGGCGGCGCAACATCCAGCTCAAGGTCGTCGTCACGACCCTGCTGATGTCGCTGGGCGTGGTCCTGCTGCTCGGCTTCGTCGTCATCGGCCAGGTGCGCAACGGCCTGCTGGACGCCAAGGTGAAAGCCTCCCAGAGCCAGGCCACCGGCGGTTTCGCGGTGGCCAAGCAGAAGGCCGACGAGGCCGGGACCGGCACCGGTGACACCGCCGAGACGGCGGACGGACGGCAGTCGCAGAACCTCACCTCGTGGATGAGCGACCTCGTCGAGTCCCTCTCCAGCGGCGGCCAGGGCGCCTTCGACGTGGTCACACTGCCTGCGGGCGACAACAACAGCGGCGGCGGGCGCACCCGCGCCTCCGGGCAGGTCGACCCGACGGCCAGCGTGCCCGACGACCTGCGCGCGCGGATCAACGGCAATACGACGGCCGCGCAGAGCTACACCCGGATCATCTACACGGACGACAAGGAGTCGCAGCCCGCGCTGGTCATCGGCAAGCAGGTCAACGACCCGAACAACCAGCCGTACGAGCTGTACTACCTCTTCCCGCTCACCCAGGAGGAGAAGTCCCTCAGCCTGGTCAAGGGCACGCTGGCGACCGCCGGGCTGTTCGTCGTCGTCCTCCTCGGGGCCATCGCCTGGCTCGTCGTACGGCAGGTCGTCACGCCCGTGCGGATGGCGGCCGGGATCGCCGAGCGGCTGTCGGCGGGGCGGCTCCAGGAACGGATGAAGGTCACCGGCGAGGACGACATCGCGCGGCTCGGCGAGGCCTTCAACAAGATGGCGCAGAACCTCCAGCTGAAGATCCAGCAACTGGAGGACCTGTCGCGGATGCAGCGCCGGTTCGTGTCCGACGTCTCGCACGAGCTGCGGACGCCGTTGACGACGGTCCGGATGGCGGCCGACGTCATCCACGAGGCGCGCGAGGACTTCGACCCGGTGACCGCGCGGTCCGCGGAACTCCTCGCCGACCAGCTGGACCGGTTCGAGTCGCTCCTCGCCGACCTGCTGGAGATCAGCCGCTTCGACGCGGGCGCGGCGGCGCTGGAGGCCGAGCCGATAGACCTCAGGGAGGTCGTACGGCGGGTGGTCAGCGGCGCAGCGCCGCTCGCGGAGCGCAAGGGCACGCACATACGTGTGGTCGGAGACCTGCAACCCGTGGTGGCCGAGGCGGACGCCCGGCGGGTGGAACGGGTGCTGCGCAACCTTGTCGTCAACGCCGTGGAGCACGGCGAGGGCAAGGACGTCGTCGTCAAGCTGGCGGCGGCCGGCGGCGCGGTCGCGGTCGCGGTGCGCGACTACGGCGTCGGGCTCAAGCCCGGCGAGGCGACCCGGGTCTTCAGCCGCTTCTGGCGGGCGGACCCGGCACGCGCGCGTACCACCGGCGGTACGGGCCTGGGGTTGTCGATCGCGCTGGAGGACGCGCGGCTGCACGGCGGCTGGCTCCAGGCGTGGGGCGAACCGGGCGGCGGCTCACAGTTCCGGCTGACGCTTCCCAGGACGGCGGACGAGCCGCTGCGCGGTTCGCCGATACCCCTGGAGCCCAAGGACTCCCGGCGCAACCGGGGGCTGGGTGAGGCCGGTCTGCCGAGCGGCGGCGAGGACAAACGAGCGACGGTACCGGTGCAGCCCGGCGGCCAGGCGCCGCCGCTCGCGCCGATGACACAGCGGATGACCACCACGGCGCCCACGGCCGACCCGACCGCACTGCCCGGCAGCGGCGCGCGCGTGGTGCCCCGGCCGGTCCAGGGCGTACGGCGTCAGGAGGGCCCGCCCGAGACCGGTCAGGCCGGCGGGGCCGACCGGGCCGACGAGTCGAACAAGCCAGGGGAGGCATTTCGTGGGCGCTGACCGCGAGGGGAGCGCCCGGCGCGGGCCGGCGCGCGCGGTGGCGTACGCCGCCTGTGGGGTCCTGCTGCTGGCGGGCTGCGCCTCCATGCCGGACAGCGGCAACCTGCAGGACGTCGAGTCCACA
Organism: Streptomyces sp. NPDC086519; assembly: GCF_040686075.1. Lineage (NCBI taxonomy): Bacteria > Bacillati > Actinomycetota > Actinomycetes > Kitasatosporales > Streptomycetaceae > Streptomyces > Streptomyces sp. NPDC086519. The sequence continues at coordinate 146,559 of NZ_JBFBJL010000020.1, read as the reverse complement.
CCACGGCAGGACACGCAGGTGCGGGTCTTCGCCATGCCGCCGCAGCAGGACGCCTCGTCCACGGAGATCGTGCAGGGCTTTCTGGAGGCCCTGACCAGTGACGATCCGAACTACGACACGGCGCGCAAGTATCTGACCAAGGCGGCCTCGAAGAGCTGGCAGCCGGAGGTGCAGGCCACGGTGCTGGCGAACGGGCCGAGCATCCAGACGAACCCGCGCCCGGCGGGCCGGGAGGGCACGAACAGCATCACCTACACGCTCCAGGGCAGCCGGGTGGCCACCGTCGACGCGCAGCAGGCCTACACGCCCGCGGACGGGTCGTACAGCAGGACGGTGCATCTGACCAGGGACGCCAAGAGCGGGCAGTGGCGGATCGACTCGCTGCCGCAGGGGGTCGTGATGGGCAAGTCCGACTTCCAGCGCAACTACACGTCGGTCGACAAGTACTACTTCGCCTCGGACACGTCGGCCCGGGAGACCGGGCAGCCGGTGGCGGTCGCCGATCCCGTCTTCGTGCGCAGCCGGGTGGATCCGACGACCCAGCTGGTGCGTTCGCTGATCAACGGCCCCACCGCCTGGCTTGGCCCGGTGGTCCGGTCGAGTTTCCCGACCGGTACGGCGCTGAAGAAGGGCGTGTCGGGGCTGACCCCGGACGACCAGAACGAGGTCACGGTGCCGCTGAACGTCAAGGCGTCCCGGATCGGCTCGGCCAAGTGCAGCGAGATGGCGACCCAGTTGCTGTTCACGCTGCGGAACCTGACGCCCACCGTGGACTCCGTCGCGCTGCGGTCCGTCAACGGCGCACACATGTGCGACGTCGACGAGAGCCAGGCCGAGGCCACCGCCTGGCGTGCCTCGACCAAGCGCCCCGACTACCTGTACTTCCTCGATGACAAGCACCGGCTGGTGCGGATGGCGGCCGGTGGTACCGGGACCAGCGCGTTCGCCGTGCCGGGCCCGTTCGGCGCGGGCACCAAGCCGCTGCGGTCGGTGGCGGTCGCCCGCGACGAGCGGACCGCTGCCGGGGTCACCAGCGACGGCAGGACGCTGTACGTCACCTCGCTCGCGTCCGACGGTTCGCTGGGCGACGCCGTGCTGACCAGCCACGGTGCCACCGAGAACGACCGGCTGACGGCGCCGAGCTGGGACGCCCGCGGCGACCTGTGGGTGGCCGACCGCAACCCCGCGAAGCCGCAGCTGTACATGCTGGAGCAGGGCGTGGGTCAGCCGCTGGCCGTGCAGGTCCCCGAGCTGAACGGCCGGATCGAGGACGTGCGGGTCGCCGCGGACGGGGTGCGGATCGCGCTCGTCGTGGAGAAGGACGGCAAACAGTCGCTGCTCGTCGGGCGGATCGAACGCACCAAGTCCGACGACCAGCAGGAGGTCTCGGTCCTCGAACTGCGCTCCGCCACTCCCGGCTCCGAGGAGGTCACCGCGATGTCCTGGGCGGGGGACAGCCGGCTCGTGGTGGTCGGGCGCGAGCAGGGCGGTGTGCAGCAGACGCGGTACGTCCAGGTCGACGGTTCCACGCCGGACGGGTCGGCGCCCGCGGCGCTCACCGGTGTCCTCGCCATCGCCGCGTCCGAGGACGACCGGGTGCCGCTGGTGGCCCGCTCGCAGGACGACGGGATCGTCCGGCTGCCGTCGGGGGACCAGTGGCAGAAGGTGGTCAAGGACGGGTCGGCGCCGGTCTATCCGGGCTGAGCCCCGAGCCGTGCGCGAGCGGCCGTCCCGTTCCGGCGCCGAGCCGGTCGGGACGGCCGTTTTCGTGTGCCGACATCGGCTTCCTCACCTGTGTGGGGGACGCGCTGTGCAGGTCGCACGGAGTTGTCCACAGGCGGTTGTCCACAGGGGTGGCAGGCCTGGCCGGCCGTTGGCACAGTGGGCACATGCGGGGGTGGTGGCAGGATCTCACCGACCTGGTGCTACCGGCCGAGTGCGGAGGCTGCGGGACACCTCGCACGGTGCTCTGTGCCGAGTGCCGTGCCGCCCTGAGCGGGGCCGTACCGCGCCGGGTGCGGCCGGTGCCGGAGCCGCCCGGGCTGCCGGCGGTGTACGCGGCGGCGTCCTACGCGGACGAGGTACGGACGGTCCTTCTCGGCCACAAGGAGCGCGGTGCGCTGGCGCTCGCCGGTGCGCTGGGCGCGGCGCTGGCGGGAGCGGTGCGGGCCGGGCTCCGGGACGGCCGGAGCGTGCGGATCGTCGCCTCGTGGCGCGGTGCGCAGGGCGGCGTCGCCGCGTCCGGGCCCGTGCTGCTCGTCCCGGTGCCGTCCGCGCCGTGGGCCGTGCGGGCGCGCGGGCACGACCCGGTGCGGCGGATCGCCCTCGTGGCGGCCGCGGAGCTGCGGCGGGCCGGGGCCTCGGCCCGGGTGGCACCGGTGCTGCGGCAGCGGCGGGCCGTGGCCGACCAGGCGGGGCTCAACTCCCGGCAGCGGTTCGCGAATCTCGCGGGCGCGCTGGAGGTGACGGCGGACGGCGCGCGGCTGCTCGGCGGGGGCCGTGTCGTCCTCGTCGACGACCTGGTCACCACCGGCGCCACCCTTGCCGAGGCGGCGCGTGCGGTACGGGAGGCTGCGGGAGCCGCGGCGGCAGGAGAGGGAGCAACGGCTGTGTATCGGCGCGCGGCTTGGGAAGGAAGGGAGGAACGGAAGGCCGGACCAGGGGAAGAGCAGGCCAAGTGGACACGCGACGTATCGGGAATGGCCGAGGTCAGGGGCCTCGCGGGGCCGATCCGTGGGGCCGTGGTCGCGGCCACCCCGGATTCTTTCGAAATGAACCGGAACTGACCGTGAACGTACATCGTTGCAGATAGTGACAGGGCCAATTCACTTGAATGGAGGTACGCATCAGTAGAGGGTGACGACATCCGTCCGGGCGAGATATGTTCGGTTGTGAGGGAGAAAGCCGCAGGCCATGGCTTCCCTGTCCGAATGCCGTGCCGCGGGTTTTCCGTAATCATCGCGGTGCTGGGGTGCAGACTCGCCCATGGGGGAGGAGGAGGTGACGTCGCCGAGTCCAAGGCTCCGGGGTTCACCGGAGCTGGGTGCAAAAGGGAGATGCTCCGCAGTGCAGCGGAGCTATCCGGGAACGGAGTTCTGCGTGGACATCGTCGTCAAGGGCCGCAAGACCGAGGTGCCCGAGCGGTTCCGCAAGCACGTGGCCGAGAAGCTGAAGCTGGAGAAGATCCAGAAGCTCGACGGCAAGGTGATCAGCCTCGACGTCGAGGTGTCCAAGGAGCCCAACCCCCGACAGGCCGACCGCTGTGACCGAGTGGAGATCACGCTCCGCTCCCGCGGTCCGGTGATCCGGGCGGAGGCAGCGGCCAGTGACCCGTACGCGGCACTCGACCTCGCGGCGGAGAAGCTGGACGCGAGGCTGCGCAAGCAGCACGACAAGCGGTTCTCACGCCGCGGCGCACGGCGCATCCCGGCCGCCGAGGTCCCCGACCACGTCCCGGACGCGGCGACGCTCAACGGGAACGGCAGCCCCGTCCACGAGGAAGAGGCCGACGGCGTGCCCACCAAGAAGATGGGCTCCCTGGAAGTGAAGGGCGAAGGCCCCCTCGTCGTCCGCGAGAAGACCCACGTCGCCTCCCCGATGACCCTTGACCAGGCCCTTTACGAGATGGAACTGGTCGGACACGACTTCTACCTGTTCGTCGACTCCGAGACCAAGGAGCCGAGTGTCGTCTACCGGCGGCACGCGTACGACTACGGCGTCATCCACCTCAGCACGGACCCGATGGTCGCCCAGGCGCAGCCCCCCGCGGCAGGAGGCACGCTCGGCGGCTGACCCGCCCGGCCGGCAGCTGAGCCGGTGCCCCTGGGAGCCTGTGCGCCCCCAGGGGCACCGGTGTGCGACCACTTCGCGCCCCGCTCTGTCACCGCGTTCCGGCCCGGGCATGGAATCATGGCCGTAACGGTCCAACCGGTGGGCCGCTGCCTTGGGTTGGCGGATGGCACAGCACCACAGGCCACAGCCTTCAGGGGGAGGAACGATGGCGGACAGCTTCGGACCGATGCGGGACGGTGATGCCGACGGCGGCGTCGCCGGCATGGGCCCGGACACGGGCGGTACTCCACGCAAGGAACCGATCAGAGTCCTTGTCGTCGACGACCATGCCCTCTTCCGCCGCGGACTGGAGATCGTGCTCGCCGCCGAGGAGGACATCCAGGTCGTCGGGGAGGCGGGCGACGGCGCGGAGGCCGTCGACAAGGCCGCCGACCTGCTGCCGGACATCGTGCTGATGGACGTCCGGATGCCCAAGCGCGGCGGCATCGAGGCCTGCACCTCCATCAAGGAGGTCGCGCCCAGTGCGAAGATCATCATGCTGACGATCAGTGACGAAGAGGCCGATCTCTACGACGCGATCAAGGCGGGCGCGACCGGATACCTCCTCAAGGAGATCTCCACCGACGAGGTGGCCACCGCCATTCGGGCGGTGGCCGACGGGCAGTCGCAGATCAGCCCGTCCATGGCGTCGAAACTCCTCACCGAGTTCAAGTCGATGATCCAGCGCACCGACGAGCGCCGGCTGGTGCCGGCGCCGCGGCTCACCGACCGGGAACTCGAAGTGCTCAAGCTGGTCGCCACGGGGATGAACAACCGCGATATCGCGAAGGAGTTGTTCATCTCCGAGAACACCGTGAAGAACCATGTGCGCAACATCTTGGAGAAGTTGCAGCTGCACTCCAGGATGGAGGCGGTGGTCTACGCGATGCGGGAGAAGATCCTCGAAATCCGCTGAGGCCGCGCCGGCGTCGGACTTGGCGCCGGTCAGCGCAGCGCCGCTGTCAGGAAGCGGGTCACCTCCTTCACGAGCGGCTCGCGCAGTTCGGGGGCGTCCACGCGCTCCACGCGCACCGTCGTGCAGTCCACCCAGCTCGCCGCCTCGACCAGCGCCTCCGCCACCGCCGGGACCGCCTTGGGGCCGTCCAGCGTGACCTGGCGGGCCACCAGGATCCCGCCCGCCTCCCGCGCCGGGTCCACGCGGCCCACCAGCCGGCCGCCGGCCAGCACCGGCATCGCGTAGTAGCCGTACACCCGCTTGGGCTTGGGAACGTACGCCTCCAGGCGGTGGGTGAAGCCGAAGATCCGCTCCGTGCGCGCCCGGTCCCAGACCAGGGAGTCGAACGGGGAGAGCAGCGTCGTACGGTGCCGGCCGCGCGGGGGCGTGGCCAGGGCCGCCGGGTCCGCCCAGGCGGGCTTCCCCCAGCCCTCCACCTCCACCGGGACCAGACCCGAGTCGGCGATCACGGCGTCGACCTGCTCGCCCTTGAGCCGGTGGTAGTCGGCGATGTCCGCGCGCGTGCCGACGCCCAGCGACTGTCCGGCCAGCCGGACCAGGCGGCGCAGGCACTCGGTGTCGTCCAGCTCGTCATGGAGCAGCTCGGCCGGGACCGCGCGCTCGGCGAGGTCGTACACCCGCTTCCAGCCGCGCCGTTCGACGCACACCACCTCGCCGTACATCAGCGCGCGCTCCACGGCGACCTTGGTGCCGGACCAGTCCCACCACTCGCTGGTCCTCTTCGCGCCGCCCAACTCCGTGGCGGTGAGCGGGCCTTCGTCGCGCAGCTGCTTGATGACCTGGTCGTAGGTGCCGTCGGGGAGGGCGTGGTTCCAGTGCGGGCGGTCGCGGTAGGCGCGGCGGCGGAAGGCGAAGTGCGGCCACTCCTCGATGGGGAGTATGCAGGCGGCGTGCGACCAGTACTCGAAGGCGTGTGCGTCCTGCCAGTAGGCGGCCTCGACCGTCCTGCGGCCGACGCGGCCGAGGCGGGCGTAGGGAATGAGCTCGTGCGACCGGGCGAGGACCGAGATGGTGTCGAGCTGGACCGCGCCGAGGTGGCGGAGCACGCCCCGGACGCCCAGGCGGCGGTCGGGGGCGCCGAGGAAGCCCTGTGCCTTCAGCGCGATACGGCGGGCTTCGTCCGCCGAGAGAGCGGCGGCGGGGCGCGGGAGGGTCGTCATGGGTCGGACGATAGAGGGTGGCACTGACAGCCCGGCAGGAGCTGGGGTTTCAGCCCCGCGCGGGGGCCGGCAGGTAGGGCGCCGCCGACGGCAGGCCCAGGTCCGAGGGGAGCAGGGAGCCGACCCAGCAGTCGCGTCGTACGCCCTTGTTGTTGAGGCAGGATCGCAGGATGCCCTCGACGGTGAAGCCCGCGCGTTCGGCGACCGCGCGGGAGGCGTGGTTGCCGACCTCGGCGCGCCATTCGACCCGGTCGATCGCCATCCGGGTGAACGCCCAGCGGGCGGCCGCGAGGGTGGCCTCCGCGGTGTAGCCGTGGCCGCGGTGCTCCTTGGCCGTCCAGAACCCCACCTCGGCCGTTCCCAGCGAGCGCATGGTCAGGGCGAGCATCCCGGCCAGCCCGCCGGCCGGCAGGAAGACGCCGAAGGTGAACATGGAGCCCTCGGTCCAGCCGTCGGGGACCATCTGCTCCGTGAAGCTGCGGGCGTGCTCGGCGAGGTAGGGGGAGGGAATCGTCGTCCAGCGCTGGATGTCGGGATCCTGGACGGCCGCGTACACCGCGTCGGTGTCCTGCGGGCCGACCGCGCGCAGCAGCAGACGAGGGGTGGTGAGCGTGACGGGTTCCATCAGCCGATTCTGCTCGCCCCGGCGTCCGGCACGCCATCGATTTCGCGCTCCGTGAGCCTGTGATCACATTTCGCGCAATTCCTCGCCCCGGCGCGGCACTATCGGGCGGTCCTGGCCGTTGTCCCGGGTGAGGCACGAAATGTGCTCGCAGGGCCCTCGGGAAAGCGACAGGCGGTCGTCGGGCCGACAGGCCTCCCGACGCGGCCGGGTCCTCGCATACGATGGCCGTTGCTCAGTACGTCAAATGGAAACCGACCCTCCCAGGCCCGACCGGCAAGGAGACTAACCCCCGTGTCCGTCCTCTCGAAGATCATGCGTGCAGGCGAAGGCAAGATCCTGCGCAAGCTGCACCGCATCGCGGACCAGGTCAACTCCATCGAAGAGGATTTCGTCGACCTCTCCGACGCCGAGCTGCGGGCCCTCACCGATGAGTACAAGCAGCGCTACGCCGACGGCGAGAGCCTTGACGACCTGCTTCCCGAGGCGTTCGCCACGGTGCGCGAAGCCGCCAAGCGGGCTCTCGGCCAGCGTCACTACGACGTGCAGATCATGGGCGGCGCGGCTCTCCACCTCGGCTACGTGGCCGAGATGAAGACCGGTGAGGGCAAGACCCTCGTCGGCACCCTGCCCGCGTACCTCAACGCGCTGTCGGGCAAGGGTGTCCACCTCATCACGGTCAACGACTACCTGGCCGAGCGCGACTCCGAGATGATGGGCCGCGTCCACAAGTTCCTGGGCCTGACCGTCGGCTGCATCCTCGCCAACATGACGCCGGCCCAGCGTCGCGAGCAGTACGCGTGCGACATCACGTACGGCACGAACAACGAGTTCGGCTTCGACTACCTCCGCGACAACATGGCGTGGGCCCAGGACGAGCTCGTCCAGCGCGGCCACAACTACGCCATCGTCGACGAGGTCGACTCCATCCTGGTCGACGAGGCCCGTACGCCGCTGATCATCTCCGGCCCGGCCGACCAGGCCACCAAGTGGTACGGCGACTTCGCCAAGCTGGTCCTGCGCCTGAAGAAGGGCGAGGCCGGCAACCCGCTCAAGGGCGTCGAGGAGACCGGCGACTACGACGTCGACGAGAAGAAGCGCACCGTCGCCATCCACGAGTCCGGCGTCTCCAAGGTCGAGGACTGGCTGGGCATCGACAACCTCTACGAGTCGGTGAACACCCCCTTGGTGGGCTACCTGAACAACGCCATCAAGGCGAAGGAGCTCTTCAAGAAGGACAAGGACTACGTCGTCCTCGACGGCGAGGTCATGATCGTCGACGAGCACACCGGCCGTATCCTCGCCGGCCGCCGCTACAACGAGGGCATGCACCAGGCGATCGAGGCGAAGGAAGGGGTGGACATCAAGGACGAGAACCAGACCCTCGCCACGATCACCCTGCAGAACTTCTTCCGCCTCTACAAGCGCCACGACCACAACGGCAAGGAACTGCCCGGCCTGTCCGGCATGACCGGTACGGCCATGACCGAGGCCGCCGAGTTCCACCAGATCTACAAGCTCGGCGTGGTCCCGATCCCGACGAACAGGCCGATGATCCGCAAGGACCAGTCGGACCTGATCTACCGCACCGAGGTCGCCAAGTTCGAGGCGGTCGTCGACGACATCGCGGAGAAGCACGAGAAGGGCCAGCCGATCCTGGTCGGCACGACCTCCGTCGAGAAGTCGGAGTACCTCTCGCAGCAGCTCTCCAAGCGCGGCATCCAGCACGAGGTGCTCAACGCCAAGCACCACGAGCGCGAGGCGTCGATCGTCGCGCAGGCCGGCCGCAAGGGCGCCGTGACGGTCGCCACCAACATGGCCGGCCGTGGTACCGACATCAAGCTCGGCGGCAACCCCGAGGACCTCGCCGAGGCGGAGCTGCGCCAGCGCGGCCTCGACCCCGAGGAGCACATCGAGGAGTGGGCGGCCGCGCTGCCCGCCGCCCTGGAGAAGGCCGAGCGGGCCGTCAAGGCCGAGTTCGACGAGGTCAAGGAGCTCGGCGGCCTCTACGTGCTGGGCACCGAGCGGCACGAGTCGCGCCGGATCGACAACCAGCTGCGCGGCCGCAGCGGCCGTCAGGGCGACCCCGGCGAGTCCCGCTTCTACCTCTCCCTCGGCGACGACCTGATGCGCCTGTTCAAGGCCCAGATGGTCGAGCGCGTGATGTCCATGGCGAACGTGCCGGACGACGTGCCGATCGAGAACAAGATGGTCACCCGCGCGATCGCGTCCGCGCAGTCGCAGGTCGAGCAGCAGAACTTCGAGACCCGTAAGAACGTCCTGAAGTACGACGAGGTGCTCAACCGGCAGCGCGAGGTCATCTACGGCGAGCGCCGCCGCGTCCTGGAGGGCGAGGACCTGCAGGAGCAGATCCAGCACTTCATGGACGACACGATCGACGCGTACGTCGGCGCGGAGACCGCCGAAGGCTTCCCGGAGGACTGGGACCTCGACCGGCTGTGGGGCGCCTTCAAGCAGCTCTACCCGGTGAAGGTCACCATCGAGGAGCTGGAGGAGGCGGCCGGTGACCGCGCGGGCCTGACCGCCGAGTACATCTCCGAGTCCATCAAGGACGACATCCACGAGCAGTACGCGTCGCGCGAGGCCCAGCTCGGCTCCGAGATCATGCGTGAGCTGGAGCGCCGGGTCGTGCTGTCGGTCCTCGACCGCAAGTGGCGCGAGCACCTCTACGAGATGGACTACCTCCAGGAGGGCATCGGCCTGCGCGCGATGGCCCAGAAGGACCCGCTGGTCGAGTACCAGCGCGAGGGCTTCGACATGTTCACCGCGATGATGGACGGCATCAAGGAGGAGTCCGTCGGCTACCTGTTCAACCTGGAGGTCCAGGTCGAGCAGCAGGTCGAGGAGGTCCCGGTCGAGGACGCCGAGGCGGCCGTGGAGGGCGTCCAGGACGCGGTGCCGGCCCAGGCGGGCTCGCGTCCGGAGATCCGTGCCAAGGGGCTGGAAGCGCCGCAGCGACGGGGTATGCACTTCTCGGCGGCCACCGTGGACGGCGAGGGCGGCATCGTCGAGGGCGACTTCGCCTACGACGACGAGGAGCCGACCCGTTCCGAGGCCGACGGCCTGACCCGCGCCGAACGCCGCAAGCAGGCGAAGAGCCGCCGCGGCCGCAAGAAGTAACCCGACGCCAGCGTCTCGTGAGGGCCGGTCACCTGGAAAGGGGCCGGCCCTTCGGCTTGCGGCCGGGGCGCGGGGGCGGTCAGGGGCCCGGCCTCTCTTCGGGCCGGCCGTGAGTCGTCGTGCGGCGCTTCGGGCCGGCCGTGAGTCGTCGTGCGGCGCCTCGGGGTGGCTGTCAGGGCTGGCTGTCAGTCATCGTGAGGCGCGCGGGGGCCGCCCATCTCCACCGCCGTGCAGCGCCAGCGCAGGTCCGCGCCCTGCTCCAGGCGGAAGGCCATCGCGCGCAGCCTGTCGCCCGCGGCGATGCGGGCGAAGACCTCCAGGGCGCCGGCGCGCGGCACGTAGTAGCCGATGTCGCGGACGACCGGGTCGGCGCCGCGGGTGCGCAGGGGGCCGCGTTCGGCGAGCCGGGCCAGGTCGTCGTAGGCGTCCCCCGCGGTGTGCCGGAGCATCCAGTGGACGGGGCGGCGGCCGCTCAGAACGGCCAGCAGACGCTCCGCGAACAGGTCGGTGGGGCGCGGGCTCGGCGGGGCCGCCGGAGGCGTGAGCGGACGGCGCGAGGAGGGAGCGCCCGGCCGGCGGGGGTCGCGGCGGCCGGGTGGCCGGGTGGCCGGGCGGAGCTGCGCGGTCCTGGTCATGACCTTGTTCATGGGGGATCCCCGTTCGCGGGCCCGGAGAGTAACCGGGCGGTAACTTGAAGTTACGGATCTTGTACGGGGCCGGGTCGGCGGCAGCAAGGCGGTGGCGGTCCGTGTCGGGGGCCCGGGAATGTTCACCTATCCGAGTGGTCGGAGGTGCGGAATCCCGTCGCGTGGGCGGCGGCACCGGGTGAATCGCGGGCGCCGGGTGGACGCCCGCGACGTCACTGCCCGGGACCCGAAGGGGGACGCCCGCACGTATCCTGAAGGCCCTCCGGGAGACGCCAGAGCCTTCGGGAGGCGCAGAGTCGAAGAGTCCGGAAGAGAAGAGCGGCCAGTCATGCGCGTCTACGTCCCCCTGACCCTCCCCGGGCTTGCCGAGGCGCACCGGACGGGCGAGCTGGGGACCGGTCCCTTCGTCGCCTACGCCGTCACGCCCGCGCTGCGCGAGTGGTACCTCTCCGACGACATAGAGGAACTGGAGTACGCCGCGCTCAACCGGGCAGCCCTGGCCTCCCTGCGACTGCTGGCCGCCGACCCGGGCGCGGTACGGCGCCGGGTCGTGGTCGCCGTCGACGTGCCCGACGGCGCGGCGGCGGCCGACCCGGACCGCGGGCTCGACCCGGCGGCGCTGGGCGAGGTCCGGGTGACCGGGACGGTGGTACTGGCCAAGGCGGCCTCGGTGCACGTCGACTCCGACGACGCCCAGGAGGACGTCACGGCGGCCGCCGGGGCGCTGGCGGCGGCGGACGGCGGGGACGACGACGCGCAGTTCGTCGTGGACGGGGCCGAGGACCACGAGCTGCTCTGGTATGCCACGCAGGAGATCCCGAACCTGGTGGGGCTGGGCGGCTGACCGGCCGGGTCTTGATTGTCGGTGGCGGCGGGTAGCGTTTTGGACATGGGGAAGCACGAAAGCGCACACATTGTCTGGGACTGGAACGGGACGCTGTTCCACGACAACGACGCGATCATCGGGGCGACGAACGCGGCCTCGGCCGAGCTGGGCCTGGCGCCGATCACGCTGGAGCAGTACCGGGCGCTGTACTGCGTGCCGGTGCCGAAGTTCTACGAGCGGCTCATGGGAAGGCTTCCGACCGAGGCCGAGTGGGAGGCCATGGACGAGGTCTTCCACCGCTACTACGCCGAGCACCGCGGCCTGTGCGCGCTGACCGAGGGGGCGCCGGAGCTGCTGGCCGGGTGGCGTGCGGCGGGGCGCAGCCAGTCGCTGCTGAGCATGTACGTGCATGACGAACTGGTCCCGCTGGTGCGGGGGTTCGGCATCGAGTCGCACTTCGTCCGGGTGGAGGGGCGGCTCGGGCCGTCGGGGGGCAGCAAGGCCGAGCACATGGTGCGGCATCTGCGGTGGCTGGCGGATGTGGAGCCGGGGCGGACCGTGGTGATCGGCGACGCGGCGGATGACGCGGTGGCGGCGCAGGCGGTGGGAGCGAAGGCGGTGCTGTACACCGGGGGGTCACACGGGAGGGCGAGCCTGGAGGAGGCCGGGGTGCCGGTCGTGGACTCCCTGGCGGAGGCGGTCGAGGAGGCGGAGCGACTCGTGGCGTGAGCGGGTGCCGGCGGGCGCGGGCCGGGGGGCAGGGACGCTTGCCGGCGCTGGCCGGGTGCCGCCCGCGCCCACCCTCCCCCACCCTCCCCCACCCTCCCCCACGCTCGGCTTCGCTCGCGCGGGGGGACCCCCATCGCCCTGGGGGCACCTCCCAGGCCCTTAAGGCACTGGGGGAGGCACGACTGCCCGCGGCTGTAAGAGACGCGGCTGGGCGGCGCGCTCCTCAGGGGCGCGGGGCTGTGTCAATGGGCGGCTCCGCCGCGTGGGCGCGAGCAACCCCCACCGGCCCGCGCATCACCACCCGCCCCCATCCCCCACCCCACCCCCCATGTCGGCCAAGCCGGCGCAGCGCCCCTGTGCAGAACGTCAAAGTTCGACCCCTGGTTTTGTACACATACGGCTCATGACGACCCCCCGGTCGGGAGCGATAGCCTTGGTGGCGTGATCAGCGCGATAGTTCGCGGGGGCCTCGACGTCCCTGCCCTGCGCCCGGTGAGCACGGACCACCTCCGTGACCGGGTGGCGGTAGCTGGTCTTCCCGGGCGGAGGGCGCCGGAGACGGCCCAGGCAGGGGCGCTGCCGAGAGCAGCATCACACCTGCGGAGCAGCTCAAATATGGCTCAATACCCCCCGCTCGTCTCACCCCGCGGCATAGCGTCGGAGCAGACCGGAGAACCCGGCCGTGGCGTCGAGCCGCAGGGGGAAGAGCCCGTACTTCCTTCTACGTCACGCAATGGCGCGCGACAGGAGCCAGAGGACAATGCAGACCAAGCTGGACGAAGCCAAGGCCGAGCTGCTCGATCGGGCCGCTCGGGTAGCTGAGAACAGCCCGGCCGGGGGGCACCTACCGACTGGGACCACGGGGGAGGCGGACCAGGAGTCCGTCTTCGCGTTCCTCCAGCGCTACTACCTGCACACCGCACCGGAGGACCTCGCCGACCGCGACCCGGTCGACGTCTTCGGCGCCGCCGTCTCGCACTACCGTCTCGCCGAGACGCGCCCTCAGGGCACCGCGAACGTCCGGGTCCACACCCCGACCGTCGAGGAGAACGGGTGGACCTGCAGCCACACCGTGGTGGAGGTCGTCACCGACGACATGCCCTTCCTCGTGGACTCGGTCACCAATGAGCTGACCCGGCAGGGGCGCGGGATCCACGTCGTGATCCACCCCCAGTTCGTCGTCCGCCGCGACCTCACCGGCAAGCTGATCGAGGTGCTGCCGACCCCGCCCGCCGACAGCGACCTGCCGCACGACACGCACGTCGAGTCCTGGATCCACGTCGAGATCGACCGGGAGACCGACCGCTCCGACCTCAAGCAGATCACCGCCGACCTGCTGCGGGTGCTCTCCGACGTCCGGGAGGCCGTCGAGGACTGGGAGAAGATGCGGGAGTGCGCCGTCCGCGTCGCCGAGCATCTCGGCGAGGAGCCGGTGCCCGGTGACCTGCCGCGCCCCGAGGTCGAGGAGGCCCGCGAGCTGCTGCGCTGGCTGGCCGCCGACCACTTCACCTTCCTCGGCTTCCGCGAGTACCAGCTGCGTGCGGACGACTCGCTGGCCGCCGTGCCTGGCACCGGCCTCGGCATCCTGCGCTCCGACCCGCAGCACGCCGGCGAGGAGGGCCACCCGGTCAGCCCCTCCTTCGAGCGGCTCCCGGCCGACGCGCGCGCCAAGGCCCGCGAGCACAAGCTCCTCGTCCTGACCAAGGCGAACAGCCGGGCGACCGTGCACCGGCCGTCGTACCTGGACTACATCGGCGTCAAGAAGTTCGACGCGGACGGCAACGTGGTGGGGGAGCGGCGCTTCCTGGGCCTGTTCTCGTCCGCCGCCTACACCGAGTCGGTACGCCGGGTGCCGGTCATCCGCCGCAAGGTCGACGCCGTGCTGGAGCGGGCGGGCTTCTCGCCCAACAGCCACGACGGCCGTGACCTGATGCAGATCATGGAGACCTACCCGCGCGACGAGCTGTTCCAGACCCCGGTCCCGGAGCTGGAGTCGATCGTCACGTCCGTCCTCTACCTCCAGGAGCGCCGCCGGCTGCGGCTGTACCTGCGCCAGGACGAGTACGGCCGCTACTACTCGGCCATCGTCTACCTCCCGCGCGACCGCTACACCACCGGCGTGCGGCTGCGGATCATCGACATCCTGAAGGAGGAACTCGACGGCATCAGCGTCGACTTCACGGCCTGGAACACCGAGTCGATCCTGTCCCGGCTGCACTTCGTCGTCCGCGTCCCGCAGGGCACCGAACTGCCCGAGCTGTCCGAGTCCGACAAGGACCGCATCGAGGCCCGCCTGGTCGAGGCGGCCCGCTCCTGGACCGACGCCTTCGCCGAGGCGCTCAACGCCGAGTGCGGCGAGGAGCACGCGGCCGAGCTGCTGCACCGCTACGGCAACTCCTTCCCGGAGGGCTACAAGGCCGACCACACCCCGCGCGCCGCGGTCGCCGACCTGGTCCACCTGGAGCGGCTCACCGAGGAGGCGGGCAACGACTTCGCGCTCAGCCTCTACGAGCCGGTGGGCGCCGCCCCCGACGAGCGCCGGTTCAAGATCTACCGCAAGGGCGCGGCGATCTCCCTGTCGGCCGTGCTGCCGGTCCTGAGCCGGATCGGTGTCGAGGTGATCGACGAGCGGCCGTACGAACTGCGCTGCGCGGACCGGACGACCGCGTGGATCTACGACTTCGGTCTGCGGGTGCCGAAGGTGCAGGGCAGCACGACCGGCGACTACCTGGGCGACGACGGGCGTGAGCGGTTCCAGAACGCGTTCGCGGCGACCTGGACCGGCCAGGCGGAGAACGACGGCTTCAACGCCCTGGTGCTGAGCGCCGGGCTGAACTGGCGGCAGGCGATGGTGCTGCGGGCGTACGCCAAGTACCTGCGGCAGGCCGGTTCCACGTTCAGCCAGGACTACATGGAGACGACGCTCCGCAACAACGTCCACACCACCCGGCTGCTCGTCTCCCTGTTCGAGGCGCGGATGTCGCCGGACCGGCAGAAGGCCGGCCTGGAGATCACCGACGCCCTGCTGGAGGAGCTGGACGCGGCGCTGGACCAGGTCGCGAGCCTCGACGAGGACCGCATCCTGCGCTCCTTCCTGACCGTCATCAAGGCGACGCTGCGCACCAACTTCTTCCAGGAGACGGCGGAGGGCACCCCGCACTCGTACGTCTCCATGAAGTTCGACCCGCGGGCCATCCCCGACCTCCCGGCGCCCCGCCCGGCGTTCGAGATCTGGGTGTACTCGCCGCGTGTCGAGGGTGTGCACCTGCGCTTCGGCAAGGTCGCGCGCGGCGGTCTGCGCTGGTCCGACCGGCGTGAGGACTTCCGCACCGAGATCCTCGGCCTGGTCAAGGCGCAGATGGTGAAGAACACCGTCATCGTGCCGGTCGGCGCCAAGGGCGGCTTCGTCGCCAAGCAGCTGCCGGACCCGAGCGTGGACCGGGACGCGTGGCTGGCGGAGGGCATCGCCAGCTACAGGACGTTCATCTCGGCGCTGCTCGACATCACCGACAACATGGTGGCCGGCGAGGTCGTGCCCCCGCAGGACGTGGTCCGCCACGACGAGGACGACACCTACCTGGTGGTCGCGGCCGACAAGGGCACGGCGACGTTCTCCGACATCGCCAACGAGGTCGCCGGCAGCTACAACTTCTGGCTCGGCGACGCCTTCGCCTCCGGCGGCAGCGCGGGCTACGACCACAAGGGCATGGGGATCACCGCGCGCGGCGCCTGGGAGTCCGTGAAGCGGCACTTCCGGGAGCTGGGCGTCGACACCCAGACCGAGGACTTCACGGTCGTCGGCATCGGCGACATGTCCGGCGACGTGTTCGGCAACGGCATGCTGCTCAGCGAGCACATCCGCCTGGTCGCCGCCTTCGACCACCGGCACATCTTCATCGATCCGAACCCGGACGCGGCCACCTCCTACGCCGAGCGCCGCCGCCTGTTCGACCTGCCCCGCTCCAGCTGGGGCGACTACGACACCGACCTGCTCTCCTCGGGCGGCGGGATCTTCCCGCGCAGCGCCAAGGCCATCCCGGTCAACAGCCACATCCGCGAGGCCCTCGGCATCGAGGACAAGGTCACCAAGCTGACCCCGGCCGACCTGATGAAGGCGATCCTCGGGGCGCCGGTGGACCTGCTGTGGAACGGCGGCATCGGCACCTACGTCAAGGCGTCGACCGAGTCCAACGCGGACGTCGGCGACAAGGCCAACGACGCCATCCGCGTCGACGGCGCCGACCTGCGCGTCAAGGTCGTCGGCGAGGGCGGCAACCTGGGCCTGACCCAGCTCGGCCGGATCGAGTTCGCCCGCCAGGGCGGCAAGATCAACACCGACGCCATCGACAACAGCGCCGGCGTGGACACCTCCGACCACGAGGTGAACATCAAGATCCTGCTCAACGGCGTGGTCGCGGACGGCGACATGACCGTCAAGCAGCGCAACAAGCTGCTCGCCGAGATGACCGACGAGGTCGGCGCGCTGGTGCTGCGCAACAACTACGCGCAGAACGTGGCGATCGCCAACGCGCTCGCCCAGTCCGGCGACATGCTCCACGCCCAGCAGCGGTTCCTGCGCCACCTGGTCAGGGAGGGCCATCTCGACCGGGCGCTCGAGTTCCTGCCCACCGACCGCCAGATCCGCGAGCGCATCGGCACCGGCCAGGGCCTGACCGGCCCGGAGACGGCCGTCCTGCTGGCGTACACGAAGATCACGGTCGCCGACGAGCTGCTGGCCACCACGCTGCCGGACGACCCGTACCTCAGCGGCCTGCTGCACGCGTACTTCCCGACGGCCCTGCGCGAGCAGTTCGCCGCCGCCCTCGCCACCCACCCGCTGCGCCGCGAGATCACCACCACGGTCCTGGTCAACGACACGGTCAACACCGGCGGTACGACCTACCTGCACCGGCTGCGCGAGGAGACCGGGGCCTCCCTGGAGGAGATCGTCCGGGCGCAGACCGCGGCCCGCGCGATCTTCCGTTCGGCCCCGGTGTGGGACGCGGTCGAGGAACTGGACAACAAGGTCGACGCGGCCGTCCAGACCCGGATCCGGCTGCACTCCCGCCGCCTGGTGGAGCGCGGCACCCGCTGGCTCCTCAACAACCGGCCACAGCCGCTCCAGCTCCTGGAGACCGTCGACTTCTTCTCCGAGCGCGTCGAGCAGGTCTGGCAGCAGCTGCCCAAGCTGCTGCGCGGCGCGGACCTGGACTGGTACCAGCACGTGTACGACGAGCTGTCCGGCGCCGGGGTGCCCGACGAGGTCGCCACCCGCGTGGCCGGCTTCTCCTCCGCCTTCCCGGCGCTGGACATCGTCTCGGTGGCCGACCGCATGGGCAAGGAGCCGCTGGACGTCGCCGAGGTCTACTACGACCTCGCCGACCGGCTCGGCGTCACCCAGCTGATGGACCGCATCATCGAACTCCCGCGCGCCGACCGCTGGCAGTCGATGGCCCGCGCCTCCATCCGCGAGGACCTGTACGCGGCCCACGCGATGCTCACCGCCGACGTGCTCGCCGCGGGCGAGGGCACGGCGACGCCCGAGCAGCGCTACCAGGCCTGGGAGCGGAAGAACACCGCGATCCTGGGCCGGGCCCGGGCCACCCTGGAGGAGATCCGCAGCTCGGACTCCTTCGACCTGGCCAACCTCTCGGTGGCCATGCGGACGATGCGGACGCTGCTGCGCACGCACTCGTAGCCGTACGAAGCAGCCGTACGAAGCAGCCGTGCGGAGTGGCCGTGCGAATTAGTCGTACGACATGAAAGGCGCCCCGGACCGGTGACGGTCCGGGGCGCCTTCTTTCCCGCCGGTGTTTGTTCTTGCCGATATCCAGGGGAAAACGGGCGCTGAATTTACCGTTTCCTGCTAATCCGGACCTCTCGGATATGGTCTGCCCTGTGACAGTGCAACTCACGGTGGGGCGGCCGCTCCCGCACGTCGTACTCGAAGTCGTGAAATTCGGGGTCGTCGGCGGCAGCGGTGTCCTCGTCAATTTCCTGATCTTCAACCTGCTGCTGCACGGCCTGCGTTGGCCGGCCATGACCGCCACAGTGGCGGCCAGCTGCCTGGCGATGGCGACCAATTACGCGGGCTTCCGGTTTTTCGCCTACCGTGACCGGGCCTCGCGCACACGACGGCAGATCGCACTTTTCTTCGTGTTCAGCGGCCTGGGCGTCGGGCTGGAAAGCGGTCTGTTCTACGCCGGTTATCACGGCCTCGGTCTCGACGGACCGCTGGAATCCAACGTGGCGAAGGCGCTGTCGATCGTGCTCGCCTCCGCCTTCCGTTTCCTCGTCTACCGGACGTGGGTGTTCCAGACGGACGCGAGCCGCGCCGTACGGCAACGGCGCGGCTCGCGGTCGTAGAACTCCCGAGGCTGCTTCAGGAAGGCTGGGCGACCTTCGGCTTCGCCTTCGCCTTCGTCTTGTCGGACTTGTCGCCGGTGAAGGCCTCGTACTCCGCGAGGACGTCCTCGGTCGGCCCGTCCATGCGCAGCACCCCGCGCTCCAGCCAGAGCACCCGCTCGCAGGTGTCGCGGATGGACTTGTTGTTGTGGCTGACGAGGAACACCGTGCCCGCCCGCTCCCGCAGCTCGCGGATGCGCTCCTCGGACCGCATGCGGAAGGACGCGTCACCGGTGGCCAGGGCCTCGTCGATGAGGAGGACGTCGTGGTCCTTGGCGGCGGCGATGGAGAACCGCAGCCGGGCGCCCATGCCGGAGGAGTAGGTCCGCATCGGGAGGGTGATGAAGTCGCCCTTCTCGTTGATGCCGGAGAAGTCGACGATGTCCTGGTAGCGCTCCTTGATCTCCTCGCGGGACATGCCCATGGCGAGGCCGCCGAGGTAGACGTTCTTCTCGCCGGTCAGGTCGCCCATCAGGGCCGCGTTGACGCCGAGGAGGGAGGGCTGGCCGTCGGTGTAGATGGCGCCGTTCTCCACCGGGAGGAGGCCGGCGACGGCCTTGAGCAGGGTGGACTTGCCGGAGCCGTTGGTGCCGATGAGGCCGATCGCCTCACCCTTGTAGGCGACGAAGGAGACGTTCTTGACGGCGTGCACCTTGCGGACGCCGGCCGCCTTCTCGGTCTGCTTGCGGCGCAGCATGCGGTTGAGGGCGGCGGTGGCGGAGCCGCGTCCGGCGCCGGTGCCGTTGACCCGGTAGACGATGTCGACGCTGTCGCAGACGACGGTGGGGACCTCGCTCACGGTGCGGGCCTCACGCACGGTGGGGGTGTCGCTCATGCTGGGGGTGTCGCTCACGTTCTCAGCCACGGCCGTACGTCTCCTCAGCCTTCCAGAAGTAGATGAACCCGCCGACGCCGAAGAGCAGGGCCCAGCCGGTCGCGACCATCCACACGTGCGGCGGCAGCTGGCTGGCGTGGAAGCTGTCGATCAGGGCGTAGCGCATCAGGTCGATGTAGACGGCGGCCGGGTTGTCCTTGAGTACCGGGTTCACCCAGCTCGGCAGACCGTGGTGGTTCTTGGTCAGCTTGTCGATGCTCCACATGACGCCGGAGACGTACATCCAGGTGCGCAGCACGAACGGCATCAGCTGGGCGATGTCCGGGGTCTTGGCACCCCACCGGGCCATGATCATCGCAAAGCCGGCGTTGAAGGTGAACTGAAGGACCAGCACGGGGATCGCCAGCAGCCAGGAGGCGGCCACCGGAATGCCGAAGCAGAGCAGGATGACGAACAGGGCGGCCATGGAGAACAGCAGCTGCTGGAGCTGCTGGAGGCAGAAGGAGATGGGCAGCGCGGCCCGCGGGAAGTGCAGGGCGCGGACGAGCCCCAGGTTGCCGGAGATCGCGCGGGTGCCGACCATGATCGAGCTCTGCGTGAACGTCCAGATGAACACGCCCGTGACGAGGAACGGGATGTAGTCGGGGACGCCGCGCTTGGTGCCCAGCAGGATGCCGAAGATGAAGTAGTACACCGCGGCGTTCAGCAGCGGGGTCATGACCTGCCAGACCTGGCCGAGCTTCGCCTGGGCGTACTGGGCGGTGAGCTTGGCCGTGGCGAACGCGGTGATGAAGTGCCGTCGCGCCCACAGTTGGCGGATGTACTGGGGCAGGGAAGGGCGGGCGCCGCTGACCGAGAGTCCGTGCCGGGCGGCGAGCGCCGCGAGGTCGTCCTCGGCCGTGACCGGGGCCGGGGGCGGTGTGTGGAGAACCTGGGTCACATCCGCTGCTTTCACTCGGGGGGTGGGGGTGCGGCGTCCGGCTGGGCGCCGGGCCCGTCATCCGAAGTTTCCTTACGCTTCTCTTCACGTTTTCTTACGTCGGGACGGAACCGTTTCGTCGCAACGGGAGCGTAGGCCGAGTCGGCGTCGGAACGCAACCGTTTCGTCGTCACGGACGGATGTGCGCCGTAACACGTTCGAGGTCGGGGCGCGACCGATTCGTTGCGTTGCGGTGCGGGCACGCGTTCGGTACGGCGGTGAGCTGCGGCGCGTTCAGCGCGCCCGCGCTGCGGCGTTCGAGTGGCGGGTCCGTGTCGGGGTGTCGTCGGAACGCAACCGTTTCGTCGTTACGCCCCTATGCTGGGACCATGACGACGAACGCCGAGGAGTCCCAGACGCGTCCGCGCCGACGAGCCCCCGCCGGGGCGGCCGTCCTCCGCGAGGACGTGACCGAGGCCATCCGGGCCGCCGTCTTCGAGGAGCTCGCGGCGGTCGGGTATGCCCGGATGTCCATCGAGGGCATCGCGCGCCGCGCGGGCGTCGGCAAGACCGCCGTCTACCGCCGCTGGCGTTCCAAGCTGCACCTGGTCCTCGACGTCGTCTCCGCCCTCGCCGTGATGGGCCTGCCGGTGCCCGACACCGGCTCCCTGGAGGGCGACCTGCGGCTGCTCTACGAGGTCACCTCCCGCGCGCTGCGCCACCCGGTCGCCTCGCAGATCATCCCGGACCTCCAGGCCGAGGCGGCCCGCAACCCCGACATCGCCGAGGCCATGCAGAAGACGCTGCGCGAGGGCCAGGAGGGCGTCGCCAGCAAGATCATCGAGGCGGCGCAGCGGCGCGGCGAACTCGCCGAGGGCCTCGACGACGACCTGGCCATGGACCTCATCTCCGGCCCGCTGTACTGGCGCTCGGTGGTGATCCGCACCCCGAAGCTGCCCAAGGGCTATCTGGCGGCGCTGGCCCGCGCGACCACGGAGGCGCTCAAGGCGCTGTGAGCCGCTCTCCCGGGGATGTCACAGGCGCGGCGGCCGTCTCGTCGTAGAGGGCGCAGGCATCCTCGATCAGGGAGTGGACATGGAGAGCAGGACCGAGGAGTTCCAGGAACTGCGGCCGCTGCTGTTCTCGATCGCGTACCGGATCCTGGGCAGCGTCGGCGAGGCCGAGGACGCGGTCCAGGAGGCCTGGCTGCGCTTCGCCGGCTCACCGGCACAGGTCAGGTCGGCGAAGGCCTTCCTGTCGGCCGCGGTCGCCCGGATCTCCATCGACGTGCTGCGCTCGGCACGGGTCCGGCGCGAGGAGTACGTCGGCCCGTGGTTCCCCGAGCCGCTGCTCGCCGACCCCTACGAGGACCCGGTGCGGTCGGCGGAGCTGGCCGACTCGGTGTCCATGGCGGCCCTGCTGCTCCTGGAGCGGCTCAGCCCCCTGGAGCGCGCGGTCTTCGTCCTGCGCGAGGTGTTCGACTTCGGCTTCCCCGAGGTCGCGTCGGCGGTGGGCCGCTCGGAGGCAGCCTGCCGCCAGCTGGCGGTCCGGGCCCGGCGCCACATGGCCGAGGGCCGCCCCCGCTTCGCGGCGGACCGCGAGGAACGCGACGAACTGGCCGCACGCTTCTTCGACGCCCTCCACGAAGGTGACCTGGCCGGCCTCCGGGAACTGCTCGCCGCCGACGTGTCGCTGGTCGGCGACGCCGGCGGCAAGGCACCGCAGCTGGCCCGCGCGGTACTGGGCGCCCAGAACGTGGCCCGCCTCCTCGCCGCCGTCTTCCCGTTGCTGGCCCGCATCGACGTGACCTGCGAACCGCACGAGGTCAACGGCCAGCCCGGCGCGATCTTCCGCGACCGGGACGGCAGGGTCCTCCAGACCTTCTCCCTCGACATCCTCGACGGCCGGATCCAGGCGATCCGCCTCGTCCTGAACCCCGACAAACTCGGCCACGTGGGCCCGGTGGCGGACGCCTGGGCCATCTCCGAGGAAGTCAGACAGGCCCGCAGAACCACGAAGTGACGAGAGCTCAGGAAGCCAGCCGCCCGGTCAGCGCCGCCAGGTCCGCCGTCCGCAGCACCCGGTCACCGGACCCGGGCAACGGCACGTGCAGAACGTCCGTCCACCGCTGCGGCACGGCCCCGGCACCGTGCACGGCACCGGCCAGGGCGCCGGTGACGGCGGCGACGGTGTCGCCGCCCAGGTCGACGGCCGCGCGGACGGCTTCCTCGTAGGAGGAGGTGGTCCGCAGCGCCCAGACCGCGGAGCCGAGACAGGGCCACACGGCGCCGTTGAACTCGGTCGCGAGGCCGGGGTGCGAGGCGGGGGCAGCGCCCAGGGCGTCACCGACGGCGGAACCGATGACGGTGCCCAGGGCGCGGTCGAGGCGTGACAGGCAGGGCATTCCCGCAGGGTACGGGGTCAGCCTCGGGCTGCCTCCGGGTGCAGGCGTACCCAGCCCTCCCAGGCCGAGGCGATCATGTCCTGGACGTCGTGTCTGGCCTTCCAACCGAGTTCGGTGGTGATGCGGTCGGCGGAGGCGACCACGCTGGCCGGGTCGCCGGGGCGGCGCGGGGCGACGGTCGGGGGGAGGTCGTGGCCGGTGACCGCGTTGATGCGGTCGATCATCTCGCGGACCGAGACGCCCTCGCCGCGCCCGATGTTCAGGGTCAGCTCGCGGCCCGGCCCGGCCTGGAGGGCGCGGGCGGCGGCCACATGCGCCTCGGCCAGGTCCACCACGTGGATGTAGTCGCGGACGCAGGTGCCGTCCGGCGTCGCGTAGTCGTCGCCGAAGATGCGCGGCGGCGCGTTCTCCGTGAGCTTCTCGAAGACCATCGGGACGATGTTGTACACGCCCACGTCGGCGAGCTCGGGGCGGGCCGCGCCGGCCACGTTGAAGTAGCGGAGCGAGGCCGTGGCGAGACCGGTGGCCCGGCCCGTCGCGCGGACCAGCCACTCACCCGCGAGCTTCGTCTCGCCGTACGGCGACATCGGCACGCACGGCGTCTCCTCCGTCACCAGGTCGACGTCCGGCATGCCGTAGACCGCGGCGGACGAGGAGAACACGAAGGACGGGACCCGCGCCTCCGTCACGGCCTGCAGCAGTACCCGCAGGCCCTCGACGTTCTCGTGGTAGTAGTGCAGCGGGCGCTCCACCGACTCGCCGACCTGCTTCTTCGCCGCGAGGTGCACCACCCCGGTCACCTCGTGCTCGGCCAGCACGCGCGCGACCTTCTCACCGTCGAGCGTGGAGCCCGTCACCAGGGGCACGTCCTCGGGCAGGCGCTCGGCGATCCCGGTGGACAGGTCGTCGAACACCACCGTCCGCTCGCCCGCCTCCGTCATCGCGCGTACGACATGCGCCCCGATGTAACCGGCGCCGCCGGTGATCAGCCAGGTCATGTGTGGCCGTCCCCTTCGTGAGTTGGCCGAGGTGTTTCGTCAGCCGCCGTCACCCCTCAGTGAAGCAGGTGCCGCCGACATCCGCGGACGGCCGGCCGGCCCGCTGCGGCCGGGTGGACACGGCCCGTGTTCTCGCGTGGGCGGGTGGCCCGCCACAGGCGGGTCAGGGAGAGCACGGCGGCGGTGGCCAGCAGGCTGTTGCGGGCGAGCATCAGCAGACAGCCGGTCCAGGTGCACTGGACGACCTCGGTGTAGAACGCGGGGTAGGCGACGGCAGTGAGCGCGGTCGCCGCCACGATCAGCGCGGCGACCGGACGCTGGGTGGTGTGCCGTGAGGACAGGCAGACGGCGGCCAGGCCGAGCAGCCAGATCATGTACTGCGGGCTGATCACCCGGCTGGTGACGGTGAAGAGGAGTACGGCGCTCAGGGCCGCGTCGTACGGGGTGGCCGGGCTCCAGTGCCGGGCCCGCATTCGCCACAGCAGCAGCAGCGCGAAGGCGGCCGCGGTGAGCGCGAGGGAGACGGTCGCGACCGCGCGCACATGCGGACCGACCAGTTCGACGGCGCCGTACTGGTAGCGCGTCGTGCCCGTCCAGCCGGCGTGCCGCGCCAGGCTGAGCGCGGTACCGCCGAGCGACTCCACCTGCACACCCCGGCCGCCCTGCTGACGGAGAAAGGCCAGCGGGTTGCGGAACGACACCACGAAGGCGGCGAGGGCGACGGTCCCGGTCAGGGCCGCGGACAGCCAGGCCGTACGGGTCGGACGCCCGCGCTCCAGGCCCAGCAGCACCAGCGCCGGCCACACCTTCACCAGCGCGCCCAGCGCCGCGAGCGCACCGCACGCGCGCGTGGAGCGCGACAGCGCCAGCAGGGAGAGCACGGCGAAGGCGGTGACCTCCACGTCGTAGCGGGCGAGCGGAAGGTGCAGCAGCAGGGGCAGGCCGCCGGTCCAGAAGGCCGCGCCGAGCAGGGTGCGGCCGGGGCGCGTGCCCGCGCGGGCGAGCGCCGCCGTGATCAGCGCGTCGGTGGCCAGGGTGAGCGCCACGAACGCCTGGAAGTAGCTGAGCCCGGGCACCAGCCCCGGCGCGAGCAGCACCGCGCCGGCGCCCGGCGGGTACTGCCACAACGTGTCGTGCGCCGGGAACGCGCCGTGCGACAGGACGCCGTACCAGCGGAAGTACAACCGCCACACTTCGCGCGCGACCGCTCCGTGCCCCAGGGTCCGCTCGTTGTTGTGGGCGAGGAGCCACAGCATCAGCGCGCGCGTGGCGGCCCAGGTGACGGCGAGACAGAGGAGGCGGGGGAGGCCGGGCGGGCGGCGGAGCCGGGAGAGCCGGGTGAGCGTGGGGAGTCGAACAGGGGAGGCGAACGGAACGCGTGGAAGCGGGGTGTACGGGTGGCGGTTCATCGACCGCGAGCGTAAGCCGCGCGGATGGTGTATCCATGCCGATACGCCGTCATTACCCGGCAAAGGTTGGCTAATCGCAAAAGATCGGGCCGTGGTGACTATCGGGCCTCTCGTAAAAGCACGTCCGCGCACGACGCGAACAGCGGACGACGGCCGGCCGGCTCCACGGAGCCGGCCGTGCCCGGTGGGCTGCCCGCCCCGGCGGGCGGGGGTCGCCCGGGTCCTCGCCGTGGCCGTCCCGGCCGCGGCGATGCTCGCGGTCGGGCTCTGGAGGCTGCACCGCGGCGGCATGTGGCGCGACGAGGCCGTCACCTACCAGGTCGCCCGGCGCACGGTGCCGCAGATCTGGCGGCTGCTGCACGGCGTGGACGCGGTGCACGGCCTGTACTACCTGCTGATGCACGTCGTCCTCGCCGCCGACCCCGGCCATCCCGGCGAGGTCGTCCTCCGGCTGCCCTCGGTGTGCGCGGCGGCCGTCACCGCCGGCCTGGTGGCCGTCCTCGGCACCCGTCTGGCCCGGCCGCGGGTCGGCCTGTGGGCCGGGCTGCTCTACGCGGTCACCCCGCTGGTCGGTCACTACGCGCAGGAGGGCCGCTCGTACGCCCTGGTCGCCGCCGGCGCCACCGGGGCGACGCTGCTCTTCGTCCGGGCGGTGCGGGACGGCGGGCGGCGGGCCTGGTGGCGGTACGGGGCCGTCCTCGGAGTCACCTGCTGGCTGCACGAGTTCGCCGTCCTGCTGCTGCTCGCGCACGCGGGAACTCTGGCGCTGGCCCGTTCGTCGGGAAAGGTGTGGCGGGGGTGGGGCTGCGCGGCCGGGGGCGTGGCGCTGTCGCTGCTGCCGATGGTCGTGGTCTCGCACGGGCAGTCGGCCCAGGTGGCCTGGTTGCGGGAGCCGGACGTGGAGACCGCGCAGGAGCTGCTGCGCCAGTACCTCGGACCGACCGACGGGGTGTACTGGATGTGCCTGGCGCTCGGGCTGCTCGGACTGACGCGGCTGGTGGGCCGGCGCGGCGAGGTGACCCTCGCGGCGGTCGCGCTGCCGCTCGCGGTGCTGCCGCCGGTGGCCCTGATGCTGGCCTCACAGCTCACCCCGCTGTACGTCGACCGGTACGTGCTGTACGCGCTCGCCGGGGCGCCGCTGCTGGTGGCGCTCGGCGCGGACCGGGCCGGCGGGCTGCTCGGCCGGCTCTGGTCGCGCGCCGCGGCGCCCGTGCCCCGGTCGCGCGCGCTCACCCTGGCCGGGGTCCTGGCGATTCTCCTCGCCTTCAGCCACCAGGTCCCACTGCTGCGGGCGGACCGGGTGCCGGGCACCCGTCCCGACAACCTCGGGGCGGTGGCGGCGGCCGTCGCTCGTGGGCTGCGGCCCGGTGACCCCGTGCTCTTCCTGCCGGCTCACGCGCGCGGGGCGGAGCTCGCGTATCCGGCCGACTTCAAAGCCACGAGGGACGTCGCACTGGCGGAGCCGGGGCCCCAGTCGGGGACGTTGTACGGGCGGGAGGTGGGGGCGGGGACGCTGCGGCGGCGGCTGGCGGGGGCGGACGAGGTGTGGGCGGTGGTGGAGAAGTACGCGATGGTGAGCGGGTATCGGCCGCGGCTGGCCACGGAGCGGGCCAAGCTGGAGGTGTTGAACCAGCAGTTCGTGCTTCGGCAGGAGATGGTGATCGACCGGGTCGCGCTGCGGTTGTACGTGCGCCCGATTCGGGCGGGTTCGGAGGAGTCCGGGCTGCGGGGCGGCGACGGGGGCTGGTCGCGCCCACGCGGGTAGCCGGACATCGGCGACAGCCCCGCGCCCCTGAAAGCCAGAAGAAGGGGGCTCCAAGGGGGTTCCAAGGGGGCCTCTTTCAGCAGGAACCCTCCTCCAGAGCCGCCGCGTCCAAAGTCCCCGTCAGCTGGTCCAGCCGCTCCTTCAAGTCCCGGATCTCCTCCAGGTCGAAGCCCGTCGCCGCCACGATCCTCCGCGGCACCTGAACGGCCCGCTCCCGCAGCGCGGCCCCCTCCTCCGTCAGCCGTACCTCCACCGAGCGTTCGTCCCGGGCGCTGCGCTCGCGGTGTACCAGGCCCGCCGCCTCCAGTCGTTTGAGCAGCGGCGACAGGGTGCCGGAGTCCAGGCGCAGATGTTCGCCGAGCTTCTTGACCGGCAGATCGCCCTGTTCCCACAGCACCAGCATCACCAGGTACTGCGGGTAGGTGAGCCCCAGGTCCTTGAGGATCACGCGGTAGACGCCGTTGAAGGCGCGGGACGCGGCATGCAGGGAGAAGCAGATCTGGCGGTCCAGGTGGAGCCACTCCACGTCGGGGACGGGGACGGGGCTGGGGGTCGGGGTCGTCGCGGTCATGGCTCAAGCGTACCGCTCGCGGGTCATTTAGTTGTGCACAACTTAATTGTGTGCTCTACTTGTGGTCGTGAAGGCGGCCGGAACGGAGCCGCCGGAACGCCGATGCATCGAGTACTTCGAGTACTTCGCGCACTTCGAGAGGGATGGTCTTCCATGGACGCGCTCTACACCGCAGCCGCCACCGCCACCGGCCGGGAAGGACGGGCGGTCAGCTCGGACGGGCAGCTGGACCTCACGCTGGCCTTCCCGCCCGCGCTGGGCGGCAACGGCCAGGGCACCAACCCCGAGCAGCTCTTCGCCGCCGGTTACGCCGCCTGTTTCGCCAGCGCCCTCGGCGCCATCGGCCGCCAGGCCAAGGTCGACACCGGCGAGATCTCCGTGACCGCCGAGGTCGGCATCGGCAAGGACGAGTCCGACGGCGGCTTCGCGCTCAAGGTCACCCTGCGCGTCGAGCTTCCCGAGGCGCTCGCCGACGAGGCCGGCGAGAAGCTGGTCCACCAGGCCCACGCCTACTGCCCCTACTCCAAGGCCACCAAGGGCAACATCCCGGTCGAGCTCGTCATCGAGTAACCAGCGGTACCGGGGTTGTGTCCCCCGTCCGGGTGAGCCGTGCGAGCACCTCCCCGGTTCGCCGGCTCCAGTCCACGACCACCGCCTCCGCGGGCAGCCGCTCCCGCCGCGTCAGCAGCAGCCAGCGCACCCGGGGGCGGTGGCCGTGGCCGTCGGCCAGCTCGATGCCGTACCCGGGGAGCAGCCGGACGGCGTAGTACGCGTCCGTGATCACCGGTTCCCCCGGGCCGATGTGCCGGGCCGCCCAGTCGTACGACGGCCAGCGCGGCGGCTGGACGAAGCCGACCGGGTCCACCGAGCGAGGTACCACCGCCCCGGCCTGCGCGGCCAGAAAGCCCAGGCAGACCCCGCCGGCCGCGGCCCAGCCGAGCGCCCGCCGCCGACGGGACCAGGGCCGCCGCGCCGCCAGCTCCACGGCGAGCGCGCACTGTGGCGCCAGCAGAACGAGCCCGAGCACTCCGACCAGCCGGCCGCACGCCAGCACCAGGCACTCCAGAACGAACAGCAGCACGAGCGGATCACCCCAGGCCGCGCGCCCCGCCGCGCCCCGCAGCGCTGGCCCGCCCGCCCGCCGCGCCCGCAGCCACAGCGCCGGGAGTCCGAGCAGGGCCAGCCAGCACCGGCCGGCCAGCCCGGCCGGCCCGCCGTACGACGCGTACGGCCAGTGCGGCGACGGCGAGAGCACGCGCGCGTGCGTCCCGAAGGCGAGGACGGCCGCCGCCACCGCGCACAGCAGCGCCCACCGCCCCCACACCGCTCCCCGCCACCCCCGCTGCCACCCCGCCACGAACGCCACCGCCCCGGCCGCCGCGCCCGCCCCCGTCACCGGGTCGACCAGGGCCACCGCCCCGTACAGCAGCCCGAGCGCCGCGTATCCCGACAGGCTGCGCAGGCCGCTCGGGCCGACATAGCGCACCCGGCGCAGGTCGCGGGCGCGGGCGCCGGTCAGGGCCCAGGCCCAGAAGGCGAGACCGAGGGCGAACGCGGACGGGTAACCGAGACTGCCGGTCAGCGGCAGCAGGGCCAGCGAGCCCCCGCCCCACGCCGGCCGGGTGCCCCACAGCACGGACAGGAAGGCCAGCGCCAGCACCGGGGCCCACGGGCGCGGGGTGAGGACGCGGACCAGCCGGCCGAGGCCCGTCAGCAGCACCAGCAGGTTCAGCGGGCCGCACACCCGCAGCAGCTGCCATCCGGTGAGCCCGGTCAGCCGCGCCAGCATCCCCTGCGCCAGCACGTACGGTGAGACGGCCGGGTCCGGCAGGCCCGCCCGCAGCCGGGCCACCGCCGCCGCGTGCAGTCCGGCCTCGCAGCACGGCGGCACCCGCCAGTACGCCAGGGTCATCAGCAGCCAGAACAGCAGGCCGAAGACCTGGTACGGAGTGAGCCTGCGGACCCGGCCGCCGCGCAGGGCGGTGGAGCCACGCGTGGCGCGCCGGAGCAGGGCGCCGGTGGTCACTGGAGGAAACGGGCAGGGCGGACCATTTGTCCAGTGTTCCCGCGCGTCCCGACGGCGTTGCCGTTCATCACCTCATCGAGTGACGCCGACCGTCCTGGGTGACCCCTGCGCGGGAACCTGGACCGGCCGGTGCGCCAGCGGTTCGAGAAGCAGCGGCACGCCCACCACCGGCAGCAGCCAGGCCAGCACGATCAGCCGGTCGCCTCCGATGGTGATGTCGGGGTGCCCGGCCTGGGTGAGGATGCCGGTGCCGGCGGCCGCCAGCAGGAAGACGCCGAAGGCGGGCCGCCGTCGCGCTCCCCACGCCCCTGCCGCCAGCGCTGCCGGGAACAGTGGCGCCAGCAACTGACGGCGCAGCCACTCCACCCAGAAGTCGACCTCCAGATGGAGGAACTCCCGCCACGGGTGGGCCCGGTCGGGGTGGGTGTAGTGGCCGGTCAGCAGGTCCTGCACGCTCTCCGCCTCGGACGGGTAGCGCAGCAGCCGGGCGAGGAGCAGGGTGCCGGCCGCCGCCGCGCACGCCACCGCCGCGATCGTGGCCACCGCGCGCCCGGGGCGCCGCCCGTGCCGGTGCCGCCACAGCGCGACCACCGCGGCGGCCGCGGCCAGGCACCCGCCGAGGAACAGCGCCTGCGAATGCTTCACGGCGAACAGCGCGACCAGCGCGCCCGCCACCAGCCCCGTCCCCGCCCGTGCCGCCCGCGCCGCCCGCGCCGTTCCCTCGCTTCTTTCCGTCCCCGCCCGCCCGGTCAGGGCCAGCGCGCAGCCCCACACCGCCGTCAGGGTCAGGGCCAGCATCAGGCCCTCCGCCATCGGCCGCATCGCGGTCGTGCCGACCGGCAGGACGTAGTACAGGACCTGCCCGGTGAGCGCGAGCGGCACGGGCACCGACACCGTCCGCAGCACCAGGAAGACCAGCACCCCGCCCGCGCCCGCGACCAGCACACTCGCCAGCCACACCCCCCACGTCACCCCGAACACGGTGACGAACGGCAGCAGGAACACCGGATAGCCCGGCCGCACCTCGAAGATCCGCCGCAGCCGGGGACCCACGAACGGCACGATGTGCCCGTCCGTCTGCGCGCCCCCGGCCCGCAACCGCCGCTCCACCCGCCGCAGTTCACCGGTCCGGCAGTCCGCGGACACCCGGGCCGCCGGACTCGGCGCGTGGAAGCGCACCACGTCCACGCGCTGCGCGCGCTCCGCCGCCGACGCGTCGCCGGCGCACACCCAGTCCACCGTCTCGGCCGCCGCCTCCCGCTTGCCCGCCCCGCCCAGGGTCAGCGCGTACGACACGTAGTTCTTGGAGTCGGGCGTGTCCCGGCCGGTGACGTTCGCGAGTTGCAGCACCGCGAAGACGGCGGCCAGCACCAGCACCCAGGTGCGCGGTCTCACGTCGTCACCGGCAGGTCACGTGTCCCGGCCGGACCGGGCACCCGGGCCGGCGTCGGCGTCGGCTCGCCCAGCAGCAGCGTCCGTACGACCCGCTCGGCGGCCCTTCCGTCGTCGAACTCGCAGAACCGGGACCGGAAGTGGGCCCGCAGCAGCGCCGACTCCTCGTCCCGCCAGGCGCCCGAGGCGAACAGCCACGCCAACTCGCGGTAGGTGTGGGAGACATGGCCGGGCGCCTCGGCGGTGATGTCGAGATAGGCGCCCCGGCTCGCGGTGTACGCGGCCCAGTCGTCCGCGTGCACGACGATCGGCCGGTCCAGGTTGGCGTAGTCGAACATGAGGGAGGAGTAGTCGGTGACCAGGGCGTCCGAGGCGAGCATGACGTCCTCGGCGTGCGGTTCGCCGGTCGCGTCGACCAGGACACCGCGCCGGTGCAACTCGGCCAGGCCCATCCCGCGCGCCGGACCGGTCGCGAGGGCCGGATGCAGGCGGACCACCAGCGTGTGCCCCGCGCCGAGGTCGGCGGCGAACCGGGCCAGGTCGATCCGGTCGACGTGCCCGCCCCGGACGTAGTCGCGGCGGGTCGGCGCGTACAGCACCACCGTGTGGTCGGCCGGAATGCCGTGCCGGGCCCGGAAGTCCGTCGGGCCGCCGGCGACCAGGACGTCGTTGCGCGGGCTGCCCGTGCGGGCCGACGCGAAGTGACAGGGGTAGGCCCGCTCCCACACCAGTTCCGAGTGGCGGTTGGCGACCAGACTGTGGTCCCAGCGGTCGGCCCTGCGCAGCATCTGCGGCACGTCGAAACCGAGCCGGGCGCCGGGCTTGCCGAGCAGGTCGGCGCCCAGGTACTTGAGCGGGGTGCCCCGGTGGGTGTGGATGTGCACGCTGCCGGGCCGTTTCACCAGCGTGCCGGGCCAGTTGACGTCGTTGACGAAGAACTTGGCGCGGGCGGTCAGCCGCAGGTACTCCGGGGAGTCCAGCAGTACGTGCTCGACCTCGGCCGGGAGCTGTGCCGCCGCCTCCGCGTCCCGCACCACCCAGACGCCACGCAACCGGGGCGCGAGCTCCCGGGCCGCCCGGTACACGGCCGCCGGGTCGCCCCGCAGCCCCTGGTGCGAGGCCGCCGAGTACACGACCAGGTCCTCGTCCAGCGGGCGCAGGCCGCGCAGCCCGGTCAGCGCGCGCCGGGCCCGGGCACCCGCCGCCCGCCGCACCCGCAGCGCCTGCCGGCCGGCCGCCCGTCCGGCCCGCCCCGCCTCCTGCCGCAGCCGGTACGACGCGTAGGAGCCACCGAGCACACCCAGGTCACCCAGGTCACCCAGGCCACCGAGGTCGCCTGGACCGGCTCCCGCGGGCCGGAACGCCCGGTACAGCTCCGCCGTGCGCCGGAAGAACTCGCCCTTGGCGTCCGGCGGCAGCCGGTCCGGTTTGGCGAGGATGTCCAGGCAGTGCTCGCCCATCTTCCGGTGCAGGTACGGCCGCCAGCCGGCCAGTTCCGGGTGGGCGTCGACGAAGGCGAAGACCCGCCTGTACTGGTCGTGGACGTCGAAGTGCTTGCGGCTGGTGGTGGAGAGGATGTTGCCCTGCCGACGCTGCCGGTAGTTGAGGCAGATCCGGTCGAGGGTGGCGATCCGGGCCGCGCTGAGCATGACCGGGAAGGTCCAGGGGGTGTCCTCGTAGTAGCCCGGCGGGAACCGGAAGCCGTTCTCCTCGACGAAGTCCCGGCGGTGGACCTTGTTCCACACCACCATCAACAGGTCGAGGATCTCCGGGTGTTCGGCCGCCGTGAACACGTCCGGCGTGACACCGAGCACCTCGGCGAGGGCGTTGCGCCGGGTCCCGCCCCACCAGTAGGTGCGGGCGTAGTCGAAGACCAGCACATCCGGATCGCCGGTCTCCGCCAGCCGGTCGGTGATCGCGCGCAGCGCGCCCGGGGTGAGGGTGTCGTCGCTGTCGAGGAAGAGGAGGAAGTCACCGGTGGCGTGCGGGAGTCCGGCGTTGCGGGCGCGGCCGAGGCCGACGTTCTCCGGCAGGTGCAGGACCTTCACCCGGGGGTCGCGGGCCGCGTACTCGTCGAGGATCGCGCCGCAGCCGTCCGGGGAGCGGTCGTCGACGGCGATCACCTCGATGTCGTGGAAGGACTGCTCCAGGACCGAGTCGAGGCACTCACGGAGGAAGCCCTGCACCTTGAAGCAGGGGACGATCACACTGAGTCGGGGCACGGTCAGCTCCTGACGAGGGTCGCGGCCGGGGCGGGCAGGCGCTCGGCGAGCGGGATCACCGTCGGGATGTCCTGGGGCCCCCGGCCGAGGAACACCCGCCGTACGACGCGTTCGGCGGCCAGGCCGTCGTCGAACTGGCAGAAGCGCGCCCGGAACTCGGCCCGCAGCCGCCTGGACTCCGGGCCCCGGTAGGAGCCGTCGCGAAAGAGCCGGGCCAGCTCCTCCGGGGTGCGGGCGACCGGTCCCGGCGGCTCGGCCATCAGGTCGAAGTAGACGCCCCGGGTCTGCCGGTAGACCTCCCAGTCGTCGGCGTAGACGACGATCGGCCGGTCCAGGTTGGCGTAGTCGAACATGATGGAGGAGTAGTCGGTGATCAGCGCGTCCGCGGCCAGGCACACGTCCTCGGCCGAGCGGTGCGCGGTGACGTCGATGACCCGGCCGCTGCCCTTGCCGACGCCCCGGTCGTAGAAGTAGTGGGCGCGCAGCAGCACGACGACGTCCTCGCCGGCCGCCTCGCAGAACGCCTCCAGGTCGAGGCCGGGCTCGAAGCCGGTGTGGTGGTCGCGGTGGGTGGGGGCGTACAGCACGGCCGTCCTGCCGTCCGGGACGCCGAGTCTGCGGCGGGCCCGGACCACGTCGTGGGCGGTCGCCGTGTAGTAGACGTCGTTGCGCGGATAGCCGTACTCCAGGGTCTGGTACGAGCCGGGGAAGGCCCGCTCCCACGTCTGGGTGGAGTGGCGGTTGGAGGAGAGGTTGAAGTCCCAGCGGTCGACGCGGCCGAGCAGTCTGGTGAAGCTGCCGGTCCGGGCGGCGACCACCGGGTACGTCGACTGGTCCACGCCCATCTTCTTCAGCGGGGTGCCGTGCTGCGTCTGGACGTGCACGCTGCCCGGCCGCTTGACGACCCCCTCGGCGAAGTTGGCGTTGTTCACGAGGTACTTGGCGCGGGCCAGCACCTGCCAGTAGCGGCGGCTGCCGATCACCGCGTACTCGACGTCCTGCGGCATGGTGTGCTCCTGGCCGGCCTCGACCAGGAACACCGAGCGGATGTGCGGGGCGAGATCGCGGGCCACGGCGTGGATCGCGGCCGGGTTGCAGACGTAGCCGCGCCCCCAGTAGGCGCAGTACACGGCGAGGTTCGGATCCAGCGGGCGGCGCAGGTCGAGGGCGTACCGCAGCCGGGTGAGCGGCAGGTGCGGGCGGGGCAGCAGCTCGGCCGCCCTGTCCGCGACCCGGTTGGCACCGCGCAGGACCCGGAACGCCGTGTACGCGCCCGCCGCGAGGAGCCGGTGCTGGACTCCCACACTCCCGCCCGGCATCCGGAACCCGGCGGGCCGGTGCGTGCGGTGCAGCCGGGCCGCCCGCCGGAAGAACGCCCGGTGCCCGGACGGCATCCGGTCCGGCCGCGCGGCCGTCTTCAGCACCACCCCGAAGACCTGCTCGAACAGCGCCCGCGCCCGTTCGCCGGACAGCCCGGTCGCCCGCTCCAGCACCAGCTCCGCCTGGTCGAGGAGTTCATGCTGGTGCGGCCCGGGCAGATTCAGCCGGCTGCCCTGCCGGCGCAGCCGGTGCCGTACGACCACCGAGCGCAGCACCGCGATCCGCTCGGCGGCGACGGTGGTCAGGCCGCCCCAGCCGAGGTCGGTGAAGTGCCCGTCCGGAAAGCTCAGCCGCCGTTCGGCCAGGAAGGAACGGCGATAGGCCGCGCTCCAGGCCGGCAGGGCCACGCCCGTCAGCCGGGGCGCCCGGTCCGGGGGGAACGCGCCGTTCGGGACGCCCGCCAGCAGGGGTGCCGCCGGGTTGGTCGGCTCGCCCTCCCACCAGGGGGTCCGCTCGTGCTCCAGGTACAGGACGTCCACGTCACCGGTCTCGGCGAGCCGGGCGTCGAGCAGCGCCAGCGCGCCCGGGACCAGGACGTCGTCGCCGTCGAGGAACAGCAGGTACGTGCCGTTCGCCGCCCGCATCCCGGTGTTCCGGGCTCCGCTCAGCCCGGCCGACGGCGGTGAGTGCACCGGGGTCACCCGGGAGTCCCGCTCGGCGTAGGCGGCGGCGACCGGGGCGGCCGGGGCGTCGGGCGCGTCGCAGACCGGGATCAGCTCCAGGTCGCCGAAGGACTGGGCGAGGACCGAGTCCAGCGCCTGGGAGAGCCGGCCGGCGACCCCGTGGGACGGGACGATGATGCTGAAGCGGGGCATGCTGCTCTTTCTCAGGTGTGCACGCGGCCCGGCCTTCCCGTCGGCCGCCAGGTGGACGGCCGGGACGGCGTGGGCCGCGAGGTGTTGGGGGACATGAGAGAACTCCCTGCAAGGCAAACGGTGCTCAGCGGCCCTCGGTGACGGGCGGATGGCCGGAAGGTTGCGGAACGGTGGCCGGCGGGGAGTGGGCGAGCCCCAGGACCGCCGAGGGCACGGGGTGCCGCTGTGCCAACGGGATGAACTCCGGCAGCCCGCTCGTCTCGCCGAGCACCACATGCCGGACGACCCGCTCGGCGGCGCGTCCGTCGTCGTACCGGCAGAACCGCTCGCGGAACGCGGCGCGCAGCTGGGCGGAGCGGGAGCCGCGCCAGTGGCCGGTGGCGAAGATGTCGATCAGTTCGTCCTCGGTGCGTGCGACCGCGCCGGGCGGGCTGGAGCGCAGGTCGAAGTAGGTGCCGCGGGCCGCGTGGTAGGCGTCCCAGTCCTCGGTGTGCACGACGATCGGCCGGTCCAGGTTGGCGTAGTCGAACATGAGGGAGGAGTAGTCCGTGACCAGCGCGTCCGCGGCCAGGCAGAGCGACTCGACGCTGGGGTGGCCGCTGACGTCGATCACCCGGTCCCCGGACGCCAGGGGAGCGCCGTGCCAGTAGTGGGCGCGGGCCAGGATCACGAACCGCGGGCCGAGACGGCGCACGATCCGGTCCAGGTCGAGGGCGGGGCGCTGGGTGCGCCGGTAGTCGCGGTGGGTGGGCGCGTACAGCAGGGCGACCGTGTTCCGCGGGATGCCGAGCGACTCGCGGATCCGGGTGACGTCGGCCGAGGTGGCCTGCTGGAACACGTCGTTGCGCGGGTAGCCGTATTCGAGGGTCCGGTATCCGCCGGGGTAGACGCGTTCCCAGGTCAGGGTGGTGTGCCGGTTGGCGGACAGGACGTAGTCCCACTTGTCGACGCCCCGCAGGAGCTCCTCGAAGTCCATGTCGGCGGCCGCCGCCGGGTGTTCCTGGAGATCGAGGCCCATGTGCTTGAGGGGGGTGCCGTGCTGGGTCTGCACGAACACCTGGCCGGGGCGCTTTCGCAGCCGCCGGTCGAAGTTGACGTTGTTGACCAGGTACTTGGAGCGGGCCAGCGCCGTCCAGTAGGCGAAGGTGCCCGGACGCAGCCGGCGCGGGCCCGGCGGGATCGTGTGGTGGTGTTCGGAGCGGGCGATCCACGCGGTGCGGATGTGCGGGGCATGGGTGCGGAACGCCTTCTCCAGCGCGCCCGGATTACAGCTGTGGCCGCGGTTCCAGTAGGCGGCGAAGACCGCGCGGTCGGCGCGCAGCGGGAGCCGCAACTGCACGCGGTAGTGCAGCTGGAGCAGGACCGAGCGCAGGCCGCGGGCGGACTTGACGGCCGCCTTCAGGGCGCGGCGGCGGGCGGACATCGCCAGTTGGAGGGCGCGATAGGTGCGGTGCAGGCCGTAGCGGACGAGGGCGTGACGCAGCCGGGTGCGCCACGGCACCGGCGTGCCCTTGGCCTGGTAGCGGCGGCAGTAGGCGCGGGCGGTGCGCAGGAACTCGGCGCGGCTGCCCTTCGGGAGCCGGTTCCGCCTGGTGAACACCGTGCTGAAGTGGTCGATCATGCGGCGGAACAACACCGGTTGCCAGTGCGCCAGTTCGGGCCGCTGCGCGAGGAACGCGAAGACCCGGTCGTACTGTTCGAAGATGTCGAAGTGCCGGCGGCTCGTGGTGACGAGGATGCTGCCCTGCCGCCGCTGCCGGTAGTCCACGCAGACCCGGTCGAGGGTCGCGATCGACTCGGCGGTCATCAGGACCGGGTAGGTCCAGGGCGTGTCCTCGTAGTAGCCGGGCGGGAAGACGAAGCCGTGCTCCTCGACGAACTCCCGCCGGTACGCCTTGTTCCAGGCCACCATGAGCACGCGGAGCAGGCCGGGCCGGTCTTCGAGCCGGAAAGGCGCCGGGCCCTGTTCGGCCAGGTGCGACGCGACCTTGTTGCGCTCCGCCCGGCCTGTCCAGAACGTCCGCGCGTAGTCGTACACGAGCACGTCCGGATCGCCGGTCTCCTTGAGCCGGTCGGCGATCGCCCACAGCGCGTCCGGCGTCAGCGTGTCGTCGCTGTCCAGGAAGAGCAGGTAGTCGCCGCGCGCCTGCGCCATCCCCGCGTTGCGGGCGCCGCCCAGGCCCTGGTTCTCCGGCAGGTGCAGGGCCTGCACGCGCGCGTCCCTGGCCGCGTACTCGTCGATGATCGCGCCGCAGGCGTCCGGTGAGCAGTCGTCCACGGCGATCAGTTCCAGATCGGGGTACGACTGCGAGAGCACCGAGTCCAGGCACTCGGACAGATACGCCTGGACCTGGTACGCGGGGACGATGACACTGAACCTGGGCAAGGGACATCCATGGGTCGTCGGCGCGGGCGTTCTGCCCGGGAACGGCCAATGGAGTGATTTGGTTACGGTTCCCTACGTCATGTGGGTTACGTTCCGTGAGCGGTCAGGGGCGGGCCGGTGGCCGACCCGCCCCTTTCGAGAACCCTTTGCGTGATTGTCCGACCGTGAGATCGCCTGACCGTGCGGTCACTTGACCGCGCCCGCCATCACCCCCGACACGAACTGCCGCTGGAACGCGAAGAACACGGCCAGCGGGATCACCATCGAGATGAAGGCGCCGGGCGCGAGGACGTCGACGTTGTTGCCGAACTGGCGTACCTGGGTCTGCAGCGCGACCGTGATCGGCTGGGTGCCCGACTTGGTGAACACCAGCGCGACCAGCATGTCGTTCCACACCCACAGGAACTGGAAGATGCCCAGGCTCGCGATCGCGGGCCCGCCGAGCGGCATCACCACCCGGGTGAACAGCCGCAGTTCACCGGCGCCGTCGAGACGGGCCGCCTCCAGCAGCTCCCGCGGGATCTCCGCGAAGAAGTTCCGCAGCAGGAACACCGCGAACGGCAGACCGAAGCCGACATGGAAGAGGATCACCCCGAGGATCGTCCCGAACAGGCCGATCTTGCCGAAGAGTTCGGCGATCGGGATCAGGGCGACCTGGACGGGCACGACCAGGAGACTGACCACGATCAGGAACCACCAGTCCCGGCCCGGGAACTCCATCCACGCGAACGCGTAACCGGCCAGCGCCCCGATGATCACGACCAGGATCGTCGCCGGGACGGTGATCAGCACCGTGTTCCAGAGCGAGCTGGTGATGTCGCCGTTCTCGAGGAGCTTCTGGTAGCTCTCGAAGGTGAGCTGGGACGGCTTGCTGAACACCTGCCACCAGCCGCTCGCGCTCATGTCCTCGGGGGATCTGAGGGAGGACGCGAGCAGCCCGATCGTCGGCACCAGCCAGAACAGCGCGACGACGATCAGGAAGACCCGCACCAGCCCGCCGTTGACCTTCTCCAGCAGCCAGCTCATCGCCGCTCCTCCCGCCGCAGCCGGCGCACGTTGCTGTGCTGTCCCGGGGGGCGACCCCCGGACCCCCAGCCGGAACTCAGGCGGTGTGTGCTCATCGCCGCTCCT
Organism: Streptomyces sp. NPDC086519; assembly: GCF_040686075.1. Taxonomy (NCBI): domain Bacteria; kingdom Bacillati; phylum Actinomycetota; class Actinomycetes; order Kitasatosporales; family Streptomycetaceae; genus Streptomyces; species Streptomyces sp. NPDC086519. The sequence continues at coordinate 107,969 of NZ_JBFBJL010000020.1, read as the reverse complement.
CCCGCCGCAGCCGGCGCACGTTGAACAGCATCACGGGGATGACCAGCAGCAGCAGGAACACCGCGATGGCGCTCGCGATGCCCGGCTGGCCCTCTGAGAAGCCCTTGCGGTACAGCTCCAGGGCGAGCACGTTGGCGTCGTCCTGCGAGGAGCCCGGCGCGATGATGTACACGAGGTCGAAGACCTTCAGTACGTTGATCATCAGGGTGACGGTGACCACCGCGAGGACCGGTGCGAGCAGCGGCACGGTGACCTTGCGGAACACCTGCCACTCGGTCGCCCCGTCGACCCGCGCCGCCTCGAGCAGCTCCCGGGGCACCCCCGCCAGCCCGGCCGCGATCAGCACCATCGCGAAGCCCGCCCACATCCAGACGTACGATCCGATGATCGCGGGTGTGACGAGCGACGGGCCGAGCCAGTCGACGCCGTTGTAGGGCTGTTTGAAGTTGCTCGCCGGCAGGCGGAGCAGGGCCCCGTCGGCGGAGGCGGGGAGGGTGAAGGTGCCGTCGCCGGCGGCCTTGGCGGACGCCACCACCTGGCCGTTCCTGACCGCCTCGATGCGCATGCCGGAGTAGCCGAGCTCGGAGGGGTCGGGGGCGCCGAGCCTGCCGACGCCCTTGCCGCGGGTGAAGTCCTGCCAGGTGGTGCCGGTGATCTTCCCCGGGTCGGGCTTGGCCGCCACGGCCTTCTTGGCGCCGTCGGGCATCTGGTCGGGAGCGACGCCGACGAGGGGAAGGGCGACGGTCCGGCCGGTGTGGACCGTCGCCTTGGTGATGAAGCCGCCCTGGTCCGGTCTGAGAGGCGACTCGCGGCCCGGGTGGGCGTTCGGGAACGCGGAGGACTGGGCGAAGGTGTCGTGGATGCCGACCCACACCGCGTTGGCCACGCCCTTGTCCGGGTCCTGGTCGTAGACGAGGCGGAAGATGATCCCGGCGGCCAGCATCGAGATCGCCATCGGCATGAAGACGACCAGTTTGAAGGCCGTGCCCCAGCGCACCCGCTCGGTCAGCACGGCGAAGACCAGACCGAGGGCGGTGGAGACCGTCGGCGCGAACACCACCCAGATGACGTTGTTCTTCAGGGCGGTACGGATGCCGTCGTCCGTGAAGATCGCCTTGTAGTTGTCGAAGCCGGCGAAACCGCTCCCGTCGGCGTTGTAGAGGCTGCGGACCAGCGAGTACCCGATCGGGTAGACCACGAGCGCGCCGAGCAGCACCAGGGCGGGGAGGAGAAACAGGGCCGCCACGGTCTTACGGGTGCCGGTCACGCTCTTGCGGGGCTTGGGGGCGGCGGGGGCCTTGGCGACCCCCGCCGTTGCGGGTGATGCCATCGCCGGGCCCGGTCAGCTTCCGCTGCCGTAGGCGGCCGCCGCGTCCTTCTCCAGCTTGGCCTGCGTGCCCGCGACGTCCGTCGGGTTCTGCAGGAAGTCCTGGAGGTCCTTCCACTCGCCCTTGCCCGGGGTGCCGCCGAACGCCTGCGGAGCCTGGTCGGACATGTCGAAGCGGAAGTCGTCACCGGAGGCGATCAGGGACTTGGCGATCGTGCGCTGCACCTCGTTCGGATAGGCCGAGTTCGGCACGCTCTTGTTGGGCGAGAGGTAGCCGCCGAGCTTCGCCTGGATCGTCGCCGCGTCCGGGGAGGCCAGGAACTTCGCCAGCGCCTGGGCGCCCTTGGAGTCCTTGAAGATGACGGCCGCGTCACCGCCGGAGACCACGGGTGCGGTGGAGCCGACCGCCGGGAACGGGAACACCTTGGCGTCCGTGCCCACCTTCGCCTTGGTCTCGCCGATGTTGACCTGTACGAAGTCGCCCTCGTAGACCATCGCCGCCTTCGGCTGGTCGCCGCCGGTGAAGGTCTGGGTGACCGAGGCCGGGAACTCCGTCTGCAACGCGCCGGACGCGTTGCCCGCGATGTACCCCTTCTTGCCCCAGATCTGGGCGAGCGTGGTCAGCGCCTGCTTCACCGACGGGTCGGTCCACTTGATCTTGTGCTGGGCGAGCTGGTCGTACTTCTCCGGGCCCGCCTGGGAGAGGTAGACGTTCTCGAACCAGTCGGTCAGCGTCCAGCCGTCGGCGCCGCCGACCGAGAACGGGGTGACGCCCGAGTCGTACACCGCCTGCGCCGTAGTCAGCAGGTCTTTCCAGCTCCCCGGCTCCTTGGCGCCCGCGTTCTCGAAGACCTTGGTGTTGTACCAGATCAGCGACTTGTTGGCGGCCTTGTAGTAGACGCCGTACTGCTTGCCGTCGACCTTGCCGATGTCCTGCCAGCCCTGCGAGTAGTTCTTCTGCACTTCCTTGATCGTGTCCGCGCCGAGCGGCTTCGCCCAGCCCTTCTGCACGGCCTGCTTGATCGCGCCGGGCTGCGGCAGCAGCGCGATGTCCGGGGGCTGACCGCCCGCGATCTTCGACCCGAGGAAGTTGATGATCGGGTCCTGGGCGGGCACGAAGGTGACCTTCGCGCCGGTGCGCTTCTCGAACTCCGCGAGCACCTGCTTGAAGTTCTTCTGCTCCTGGCCGGTCCAGACGGCGGCCACTTCGAGGGTGGTGCCGTTCAGCTTCGGCAGGGTGACGGTGCTGGTCTCGGTGGCGCCGGTGCTGTTGTCGCCGTCGGATTTCTTGTCGTTGCCACCGCACGCGGTGAGTGCGAGAGATCCCGCGAGCAGTGCGGCGAGTGCGGCGAGGGCCCTGTGTGTCCGGCTGGTGTTGCTCATGACGCGCATCACTTCCCCGTTCGTCGTTCCTCATTGAACGTCAGAACTCTGTCCCGTGCGCTCCGGTCTACGCGGGGGCCGCCTGTGCGGCAAGGGTGCCTACGGGGGAGGGCCGGAGATCGTGATCGCCTCGTGATCAGTGACCGGAACCGGTGCGGGCGTCCACCGGGGGCTGCCGCCCCCGGACCCCCGCTTCGGCCTGGACGGCCTCGTCCTCAAACGCCGGACGGGCTGGTTTCTGCCCTCGTTCACAGAAGCGAGGGCACCTCCGCCGCCGAAACCTCCTTCGCCGCCCGCTCCACCGCGCTGGCCAGCAGGGCCAGGTCGGTCGGGCCGTTGCCCAGCTCTCGGATCGGGCGGCGGGCCGGGGGGTCGCCCATGCGGTGCCAGTCGAGGGGGACGACGGTGGGGCGCTGGGTCGCCGTGCGCGGGATACGACCCGTGACACGGCCCGTCTGGAACGCCGTGGTCCCGCCGTCCGGGGTGGTCAGACGGCCGCGGCCGGGCGCCGGTTCGTCGGGGCCGTCGGCCGGGGTGTCCAGGGTGATGCGCAGCGTGGCCTGCCGGGCCGGCTCCGTCTCCGCCGTGCGGCCGCCCGTGCCGGCCGCCGCGACCAGATGCACGCCGAGCCGCTCGCCCTCCTTCGCCACCGCCTCCAGCGCCCGCATCACGGAACCGGCGGCCGGGCGGCCCGGTGAGCCGAGGGCGGGGGAGACCAGGGCGTCCAGGTCGTCGACCACGACGACGAGCCGGGGGAGCGGGGGCGGCACCTCCGCACGCTCGCGGGCCGCGGCGCCGGCCGACGGGCGCAGGCGGAGGGTCGAACTCGGCGGGGCCTCTATGTCGCCGGCGCCCGAGGCGGCGGGGCGGGCGCGCTGCGGGACGATGCGGCCGGAGACCTCCCGCCGGCCGTGCCAGTCGGTGAAGTCGGAGCGGCCCAGCAGCTCGGCCCGCCGCTTCAGCTCGGCGCTCAGCGACTGCGCCAGCTCCCGCATCCGCACCGGGTCATTGGCGGTGAGATGGGTCGTGACATGCGGTATGTCCGTGCAGACCCGCAGGCCCTCGCCGTGCCCGGCACCGGTGCCGACGCCGTCGCGGCCGTCGATCAGGACGATCCCGAGCCGGTCGGGGCGCTCGGCGGCGGCCAGCGAGGCGACTATCGCCCGCAGCAGCTCGGTACGGCCGCTGCCGGGCGGGCCCTCGATCAGCAGATGCGGTCCCTCGGACACCAGGTCGGCGGTGAGCGGGCCGCGCGGTCCGGCGCCGAGCACCGCCCGCGCCCGGCCGCCCAGTGACTCGGTGTCGTCGGCGGCGTCCGCCCAACGGGCCATCAGCGACGCCGGGGTCGCCCTCGCCAGTCCCAGTTCGTCCAGCAGCCGGGCGGACTGGGGGAGCGGCGCGGCGACACGGGGGTGCCGGTCGGCGGCCGGGCCGCCCGGGCGCAGCGGGGCCAGCGCCCTCGCGAACCGCTCGGCCCAGGCGGGGCAGACCGCGTCCACCGCCGCCACGGTGCCGGGGCCGACCGGGCCGGGGTGACCGCCGTGCGCGGCCGAGACCCGCATCAGGTGCAGCGCCGTCGCCACGTCTCCGCTGAGCAGGGCCACCGCGCCGCACTCCCGGAACGTCGGCGTCACCGCGCACGCCTCCTCGTAGGTCCGGCCGACCGGGGAGGTGGACGAGGCGGGGGCCGTCTCCGCCAGGCAGATCACGTGCACTCCGGCCCGCGGTCCGGCGACGGCCAGCCGCGCCACCGCGTCGCGCAGCGCGGAGCCGCCGGGGTCGCCGTCCACGACGACGACCGTGTACGGCCCCGGGAAGCCGCCCCCGCCGTCCTCGTCGGCGCCGAGGTCACGGGCCCAGGAGGGGCGGTGGGCGGCATCCGAGGACGAGGCCTGCGCCGCCGTACGGGGCGGGGCGGGTGCGTGGGCCGGTGCCGGGCGGTCGGCGGGGGCGGCCGGCCTGCGGGGGGCGGACAGCTCCTCGGTGCGCCGCAGCAGCTCCTCGACGCGAGCCGCCGCCTGTTCGCGGTCGTAGGCCAGCAGCAGGCGGCAGTCCTGGCCGTGCCCGGGGCGCACGTGCGGGAGCCAGCCGAGCCAGGACCACTCGGCCGTGCGCTCCTCCAGGGACCGGGCCCGGTCCGCGCTGATCAGCACGATCTCCAGCAGGTCGGGTGAGTGCAGCGCGGCGAGCTGGGCCAGGACCGCGCGGGCGAGGCCGGCCAGGCGGGTGCGTGGTCCTGCCAGGCCGAGGGCGCCGGCCTCGCGCAGATCGGCGGTGACCGGGACGGCGGGGAGCAGGCCCGAGCCGTCGGGTGCCGGGCGGTCCGCCGTGCCGAGCCGGACGGTGAGCGCCTCCGGGTGGCCGGGGCCGCGCTCCCAGAGGCGGGGGCCGGGGCCGAGGGCCGTCAGCAGCAGGGCGGCGGGATCGGGCCAGGTCTCCGGGTGGGCGGGCACACCGGCGGACACGGCGCCGCCGTCCGCCGCCGCGGCCTCGTCGTCGCCGGCCGACGGGGGCTCACCGCGCCCACCGGCCAGCCGCCGCGCCCAGGCTCCGAGCCCGCCGCGCCTGCGGGCGCCGGGCAGTACGGGGGCGTCGGTACCGCGCAGGGGGGTGCCTTTGCGCCTGCCGGAGGGGGCGGCGGCATCGGTGGGGGTGTCGGCGAGGGCGCCGCCGTCGGTGTGGGTGGGGTACGCGGTTGCCGGGGCCGGGGAGGAGGTGGTGGCACTTCCGCCGCTGTCGGAGCTTCCGGCACTTCCGGCACTTCCAGGGGAACTCGGGCCGCCGAGCACTCCGGATCGGCCGGCATGCGTGTGACCCGCACCGCTGTTCGCGGCGGAGCCGGGCGCGGCGCCGGAACCGCCGCGCGGGCCCGGCAGTGTGCCGCGATGGCCGGCCGGCGGGTATCCGCGGCGGTCGCTCTCGCTCCCGCGCTGGGCCGGGGGCGACTCGATCCCTTGCCCGGCGGACGACGGGAACCCGCCCGCGTGCCCGGTCGGCCGCCCGCTTTCCCGCTCGGTCCACGGTGAGCCGTCCCCGCGGCCGGCCGCCGGCAGCCCGCCGTCCCGGCTCTCGATCCTCGGTGCCTCCCCCTGCGCCGGCACCACCGGGCCGTGCTCCTGGCCCGCGGACACCCCGCCCGCGGCTCCCCAGCCCGCGGTGCCGTAGGCGTGATGGGTACGGCCCGCCGGACCTGCCGTACCGCTTCCCGGGGCGGCGGAACCGTCGCCGGCCTCCTCGTCCCCGGTCAGGACGCGCACGTACCCCTCCCCGTCGGGCGCCGTGCCCACCCGGGCCCCCGGTCCCCCGGACGGCGTAAGCCGCAGGGCTGATTCCCCGATCCGCAGGAGCGAGCCCGGGCCGAGACGGACCGGGCGGTCGGTGACGCGGGTGCCGTCCAGCGACGTGCCGTTGGTGGAGTGCAGGTCGGCGACCGAGACCCGGCCGTCGGCCGCGACCGTGACCGCGCAGTGCAGCCGGGAGACGTCCGGGTCGTCGAGCGGGACGTCGGCCTCGGCGGAGCGGCCGATGGTGATCTGGCCGCCGTGCAGGAGGTGGACCCCGCCCGCGTCCGGGCCGGCGATCACGTGCAGCTGGGTCGGGGCGTCGTCCAGCTCGGGGTGCGGCTCGGGGGCCGCGGGGGCGCCCAGGGACAGCACCGCGCCGTCGACCAGCGGGGGCTCGCCGAGGACGCGGCGGCGGGCGTCCAGCCGCTCCACCCCGGCGTACAGCACGACCGGGGCGCCGCTCTGCTCACGGCCGCCCAGGCTGCCGTCCCCGGTGACCGCCGAGGCCAGAGCCGAGGCCACCGCGGCCAGGTCCGTGCCCGCGGGTGCCGTCACCAGCACGTCGCGGCTCACGGCCCGGCCCCGCTGCGCGGCAGGACCCAGCGGGTCTACGACGGTCAGCCGGATCTGCATCGCCGTCAGCGGTCCCTTCTGCGCGGGCGCGGAATTCCCCCCACCGCCACGAGCACGTCGGCCAGTTCTGCTGTCAAACGCATCCTCGCACCTGCCACTGACAACGCGCCCACGCCCCGATGGTAAGTGATCTTGATTGGTCAGCTCTGCCCCCAAAAGTGCCTGCCCGGCACCGCGCGGACGATCACTTGAGATCGGTCACGTCCGAGCCCGGCAACCAGTGGACCGAAGCAAGCGTCTTTCCATCGAACGCAGGCCGGAACACCAACGTATGGGGACACGTCGGGAACGCTTATCGGCTCCCTACCGGGGAGGGGAAAGCACAGCCGGACGACAGCCCGGTCCCAGGCGCCACGGCACTACAGTGGGTCGGACACACGGGTCGGAGACATTCAGCAAGCAGCAGGGAGTGCATGACGTGCGGCCGGTAGGCAGCAAGTACCTCCTGGAGGAGCCGCTGGGACGCGGCGCCACCGGCACCGTCTGGCGTGCCCGCCAGCGGGAGACCGCGGGCGCCGAGGCAGCCGTGCAGGGCCAGCCCGGCGAGACCGTCGCGATCAAGGTCCTCAAGGAAGAGCTCGCGAACGACTCCGACATCGTGATGCGCTTCCTGAGGGAGCGCTCCGTCCTGCTCCGGCTCACCCACCCGAACATCGTCCGGGTCCGGGACCTCGTTGTGGAGGGCGATCTCCTTGCCCTGGTCATGGACCTCGTCGAGGGCCCCGACCTGCACCGCTACCTGCGCGAGAACGGCCCCTTCACGCCCGTCGCCGCCGCGCTGCTCACCGCCCAGGTCGCCGACGCGCTCGCCGCCAGCCACGCCGACGGTGTGGTGCACCGCGACCTGAAGCCCGCCAACGTGCTGCTCGCGCAGTACAACGGCCAGATGCACCCGATGCTGACCGACTTCGGCATCGCCCGCCTCGCCGACTCCCCGGGCCTGACCCGCACCCACGAGTTCGTCGGCACGCCCGCGTACATAGCTCCCGAGTCCGCCGAGGGCCGCCCGCAGACCTCCGCCGTCGACATCTACGGCGCCGGCATCCTGCTGTACGAGCTGGTCACCGGCCATCCCCCGTTCTCCGGCGGCAGCGCCCTGGAAGTCCTCCACCAGCACCTCAGCGCCGAGCCCCGCCGCCCCTCGACCGTCCCCGACCCGCTGTGGACGGTCATCGAACGCTGCCTGCGCAAGAACCCCGACGACCGTCCCAGCGCCGAGAACCTCGCGCGCGGCCTGCGCGTCGTCGCCGAGGGCGTCGGCGTGCACGCGAACTCCGCGCAGATCGCGGCGGCCGAGGGCGTCGGCGCGCTGCTCGCACCCGACCCGGCGCCGACCGCCGTACCGGGCGCGGCCGACCCGACCCAGGTGCTGCCGAACACCGGCACGCCGATGGGGGCGTACGACCCGAACGCCGCGACCAGCGTCCTGCCGCACACCGGCGGGCCGGGGCCGTTCGGCGCCGCCGACCCGACGGCCGTGCTGCCGAACACCGGCGCCGCCGACCCGACGGCCGTCATGCCGCCGATGCCCCAAGGGCAGCCGGGCCAGTCCGGCCGGCAGCAGCCCGAGGAGCCGCACCCCTGGCAGAGCCAGCTCCGCGCGGCCCGCGACCGTAACGAGCAGACCCAGGTCCAGTACCTCGACCCGGGTGAGGACCCGCTGCGCCGCCGCCCGCAGCGGCAGGTGGCCCGGCCGCAGCAGCCGCAGCAGCAGCCGCGCCAGGCCCCGCAGCAGCAGCCGGTGCGCCGGCCGCAGCCGCGCGGCCAGGGCGGGCCGGGCGGCCAGGGCGGGTACGGGCAGCCGCCCGCCGCCGGGTACGGCCAGCAGCAGCCCGCGGGGTACGGCGGCGGGCGGCCGCAGCAGTACGCTCCACCGCCGCAGCAACCCCAGCAGCGCTACGCGCCCCCCGCCGAGCCGCAGCAGCGGGCCCCGCGCGAGCCGCGGCAGCGCAGCGCCAACCCGATGCGGATCCCCGGGCTCGGCTGCCTCAAGGGCTGCCTCTTCCTGGTCGTCATCCTGTTCGTGGCGGGCTGGCTGATCTGGGATCTGACCCCGGTGCACACCTGGGTCGGCGAGGGCAAGGGCTACTGGCACCAGCTGAGCGACTGGGCGAGGACGGTCGGCAACTTCGTCGGCGACCTGGGCAACAGCTCGGGCAGCAGCTCGGGCAACTGACCGCGAGTCTATGGATTTGTCGACATCTGGCGGGTGATTTCCGCCTCCCTGGTGAAGGTTGGCTCTTCGGGCGCGTAGTTTTGTCGGCAACACGCGTCTGTAGGAGCAGCCTTGGCACGGAAGATCGGCAGCCGGTACACCGCGAACCAGATCCTGGGGCGGGGCAGCGCCGGCACGGTGTGGCTGGGCGAGGGGCCGGAGGGGCCCGTCGCCATCAAGCTGCTGCGCGAGGATCTCGCGTCCGACGAGGAGCTGGTGGGCCGCTTCGTGCAGGAGCGCACGGCACTGCTGGGCCTGGAGCACCCCCACGTGGTGTCCGTCCGTGACCTCGTCGTCGACGGCAACGACCTCGCCCTCGTCATGGACCTGGTCCGGGGCACGGATCTGCGCACCCGCCTGGACCGGGAGCGGCGGCTCGCCCCCGAGGCGGCCGTCGCCATCGTCGCGGACGTCGCGGACGGGCTGGCGGCGGCGCACGCGGCCGGGGTCGTCCACCGCGACGTCAAGCCGGAGAACGTCCTCCTCGACATGCAGGGCCCGCTGGGCCCCGGCGGCTCCCACCCCGCCCTGCTGACCGACTTCGGCATCGCGAAGCTCATCGACTCCCCGAAGCGGACCCGCGCGACGAAGATCATCGGTACGCCGGACTACCTGGCCCCGGAGATCGTCGAGGGCCTGCCGCCCCGCGCGTCGGTGGACATCTACGCACTGGCGACGGTCCTGTACGAGCTCCTCGCGGGCTTCACCCCGTTCGGCGGCGGCCACCCGGGCGCGGTCCTGCGCCGCCACGTCACCGAGACCGTCGTCCCGCTCCCCGGTATCCCCGAGGAGCTCTGGCAACTGCTCGTCCAGTGCCTGGCGAAGGCGCCGGCGTCCCGGCTGCGGGCGTCCGAGCTGGCCGCGCGGCTGCGGGAGCAGCTGCCGACGCTGGCGGGGATGCCGCCGCTGGACGTCGACGAGCCGGAGACCGAGACGCCGGAGGAGGCCGAGGAGCCGGCCGCCGCCGCTCCGGCCGCGGAGGAGCAGCGGGTACGGCGCCGGGGGGCCGTCTCCCTGGTGCCGGGCGCGAAGCCGGACTCCAACCGGGACACGCACACGTCGATGCGGGTGCCGGGCCCCGACGAGCTGGCGGGCGGCGCCCGGGGCACGGCGCGGGTGCCGAGGGCGGCGGGGGCGCCGCGGCCGGGGTCGGCGCGGCATCGCGTGGCGGCACGGCGGCGGAGGGTGACGTTCGCGGTGGCGGGGGTCGTGGTGGCGGCGGTGGTCGGTGTCGGCGCGTGGCTGGCGTCGTCGGGGGACGACTCGGCCCCTTCGCAGGAGACGCACAGCACATCGACGCCGTGACCGGTCGGGTGCGGGTGGTGGCTCCGGCGGTCCTTGTTTCCCACCCGCTCGCCCGACTCGGTGGGCGACAGGCCTCCGCCGCGGGGCTCCGCCCCGGACCCCGACGGGTGAGGTGCCATGCCGTCGCGTACTCGGTGTGCGGGCCGGCGGGCGCCCCCGGCGTGGGTGGGCAGGCGTCCGTTGGTTGAACGAGCCGTTACGCTGGAGGCGTGGCAGTTGTCGATGTATCCGAAGAGCTCAAGTCCCTCTCCTCGACCATGGAGTCGATCGAGGCCGTTCTGGACCTCGGCAAGCTGAGGGCAGACATCGCCGTGCTTGAGGAGCAGGCGGCCGCGCCGTCCCTCTGGGACAACCCGGACGAGGCGCAGAAGATCACCAGCAAGCTGAGCCACCTGCAGGCCGAGGTCAGGAAGGCCGAGGCGCTGCGGGGACGGATCGACGATCTTGCCGTGCTCTTCGAGATGGCCGAGGAGGAGGACGACCCGGACACCCGTGCCGAGGCCGAGTCCGAGCTGGCCGCCGTCCGCAAGGCGCTGGCCGAGATGGAGGTCCGGACGCTGCTCAGCGGGGAGTACGACTCCCGGGAAGCGCTCGTGAACATCCGCGCGGAGGCCGGTGGCGTCGACGCCGCCGACTTCGCCGAGAAGCTGCAGCGCATGTACCTGCGCTGGGCCGAGCAGCACGGATACAAGACCGAGCTCATCGAGACGTCGTACGCCGAAGAGGCCGGCATCAAGTCGACCACCTTCGCCGTACAGGTCCCGTACGCCTACGGGACCCTCTCCGTGGAGCAGGGCACGCACCGGCTCGTGCGGATCTCGCCGTACGACAACCAGGGGCGCCGCCAGACCTCCTTCGCCGGTGTCGAGGTGCTCCCCGTGGTCGAGCAGTCCGACCACGTCGAGATCGACGAGAGCGAGCTCAGGATCGACGTCTACCGGTCCTCCGGGCCCGGCGGCCAGGGCGTCAACACGACCGACTCCGCGGTGCGCATCACGCACCTCCCCACCGGGATCGTGGTCTCCTGCCAGAACGAGCGGTCGCAGATCCAGAACAAGGCCACCGCGATGAACGTCCTCCAGGCCAAGCTCCTCGAGCGGCGCCGCCAGGAGGAGCAGGCCAGGATGGACGCCCTCAAGGGCGACGGCGGCAACTCCTGGGGCAACCAGATGCGGTCGTACGTCCTGCACCCGTACCAGATGGTCAAGGACCTGCGCACCGAGTACGAGGTCGGCAACCCCGAGGCCGTGTTCAACGGCGAGATCGACGGGTTCCTGGAGGCCGGAATTCGCTGGCGCAAGCAGCAGGAGAAGTAACTTTGTCGACTTGCCCACGGTAAGTCGTCCCATCTGGAACTGCCGCCCCCGTGGCGGCAGTTCTCGTTTGTCTGGGTTTTACGTCACACTCACAGGCTTCAACTCCCCGCATTCGGCCCGCAATTGGACATCGCGCCCGCAACGGCCTTGACGTTGCTTTGAAAAGTGGGAAGGGTGAAGCGTGGCATGCGTATCTCTGGGGCGCATGTGAACCGGGGGACTTGGCAACGCCTTTACCGCCCCCGTCGATCACGGCCGGCCCCATGCGCCCGCTCATTGACTATCAGCTACTGGGGGTAGCAACCAGATGACCAAGAAGACGCGGATCCGGGTCGCGCGGATAGCCGCCGGTGCCGTGATCGCCGCCGGTGCCTCGCTGACCGCGGCCGGCGCGGCCTCCGCCCTCTCCATCGGCGTCAGCGCCGACGGGAGCGGTGTCTCGGCCAACGTCAACCTCGGCGCCGACGACGAGACGCCCGACCCTAGCGCGAGCGACACCGGGATCCCGACCGGTCCGGCCAGCAGCGAACCGGCGTCCACGCCGCCCACGAGCCAGGAACCCTCCGAGTCCAGCGAGCCGACGGACGAGCCCACCCAGCCGACCGACGAGCCCACCGAGCCCACGGACGAGCCGTCCAGCGACACCCCGTCCGACGGCAGCACCAGCGGCAGCGGTACCGGCAGCAACGGAGGCGGCAACAACAACACCGGCACCGACGGCAACTCCGGCACCTCCGCGCAGGAGGAGGGCTCCTCCGCCCTCACCGACACCGGCTCGTCGAACACCGAGGCCCAGGGCGGCGGCGACCAGCTCGCCGAGACCGGTGCCGGACAGACGGCCTTCCTCATCGTCGGCGCCGCCACGATGATCGCCGGCGGTATCGGCTTCCGTGTCCTGCCGCGCCTCATGGGCGGCCGCGGCGGCGCCGCCGCCTGACGGTAGGCAACCGCTCACGGAGCGTACGCGCCTCGCACGGTGAAGGGCCCGGAGCAACCGCTCCGGGCCCTTACCCTGCTTGTGTGAGTTTCGTTACGCGGTCTGGTGCGCCGCCAGCAGCGCCACCGCGGCGATCAGCACTGCCAGCAGCCCGATCAGCGCCATCGGGTTCAGACCGCCGAGGAAACTCTCCTGCTGAAGACGCTCGCGGTTGGCGCGGCACACAGGGCACCGGCCTTCGCTCACGGGCGCCGCGCAGTTCGCGCACACCAACCGGTCGTACGTCATGCGCTCGCCCTCCTTGCACCGGCCATCGCCTACACAACGCTCCGCGGAACGAGAACGTTCCCCTCCCACTGTGCCAGGTTCCCCCGGAAAGAGCGCGGCCGTCCGGCGACCTCGTCCCGCCGCTCAGGGGCACTCGGCCGGGACTGTCAGGGAATAAAACCGCACAAGCCTCACCCAACCGTGACCGGCGCCTGCGCTTCCTCACCCGACTCGCGTATGGTCACGCTCATCTACCCCCGGCGACCCGTGGTGCATCCGTGATCCGATTCGACAATGTCTCCAAGGTCTACCCCAAGCAGACCCGCCCCGCACTCAGGGATGTGTCCCTGGAAGTGGAGAAGGGCGAGTTCGTGTTCCTCGTCGGGTCCTCCGGCTCCGGAAAGTCCACCTTCCTGCGGCTGATCCTCCGCGAGGAGCGGTGCAGCCACGGCCAGGTGCACGTCCTCGGCAAGGACCTCGCCCGGCTGTCCAACTGGAAGGTGCCGCAGATGCGCCGCCAGCTCGGGACGGTCTTCCAGGACTTCCGCCTGCTGCCCAACAAGACGGTCGCCGAGAACGTGGCCTTCGCCCAGGAGGTCATCGGCAAGTCGAAGGGCGAGATCCGCAAGTCCGTGCCCCAGGTGCTCGACCTCGTCGGGCTCGGCGGCAAGGAGGACCGGAGGCCCGGCGAGCTCTCCGGCGGTGAGCAGCAGCGCGTGGCCATCGCGCGCGCCTTCGTGAACCGGCCCAAGCTGCTGATCGCGGACGAGCCCACCGGCAACCTCGACCCGCAGACCTCGGTCGGCATCATGAAGCTGCTGGACCGCATCAACCGCACCGGCACCACCGTGATCATGGCCACCCACGACCAGAACATCGTGGACCAGATGCGCAAGCGCGTCATCGAGCTGGAGAAGGGCCGTCTCGTCCGCGACCAGGCCCGCGGCGTCTACGGCTACCAGCACTGACCGCGACCGTTTACGGAAAGGCATAACCCGAGGCCATGCGTGCCCAGTTCGTACTGTCGGAGATCGGAGTCGGTCTCCGCCGCAATCTGACGATGACCTTCGCGGTCGTCGTCTCGGTCGCCCTGTCCCTGGCGCTCTTCGGTGGCTCGCTCCTGATGAGCGACCAGGTCAACACCATGAAGGGCTACTGGTACGACAAGGTCAACGTCTCGATCTTCCTCTGCAACAAGAGCGACGCCGAGTCCGACCCCAACTGCGCCAAGGGCGCGGTGACCGAGGACCAGAAGAAGCAGATCCAGGCCGACCTCAGCAAGATGTCGGTGGTCGAGAAGGTCACCTACGAGTCCCAGGACCAGGCGTACAAGCACTACAAGGAGCAGTTCGGCGACTCGCCGCTCGCCGACTCCCTCACCCCGGACCAGATGCAGGAGTCGTACCGGATCAAGCTCAAGGACCCGGAGAAGTACCAGGTCGTCGCGACCGCCTTCGACGGCCGTGACGGGGTCCAGTCCGTCCAGGACCAGAAGGGCATCCTCGACAACCTCTTCGGCCTGCTCAACGGCATGAACTGGGCGGCCCGCATGGTCATGGCCCTGATGCTGGTGGTCGCCCTGATGCTGATCGTCAACACGGTGCGCGTCTCCGCGTTCAGCCGTAGGCGGGAGACCGGCATCATGCGCCTGGTCGGCGCCTCCGGCTTCTACATCCAGGCCCCGTTCATCGCGGAGGCCGCCGTCGCCGGCCTCATCGGCGGCACGGTCGCGTGCGGATTCCTGGTGATCGCCCGCTACTTCATCATCGACCACGGCCTGGACCTGTCCCACAAGCTCAACTTGATCAACTTCATCGGCTGGGACGCCGTGTTGACCAAGCTCCCCCTCATCCTCGCAACGAGCCTCCTGATGCCCGCGCTTGCCGCGTTCTTCGCGCTGCGCAAGTACCTGAAGGTGTGACGCATGCCAAGAGGGCCGTACGGGCAACAGCCCGTACGGCCCTCTTGCCTTGTCCTAGACTCACCCGCATGTCAGGCCGAGAGCTGTTCTGTCAGCCCCGCCGGGTTCGCCGGGGGGCGGCTCTGACGTTGGTGTTCGCGGGCCTGTTGGTGGCCGGGGCGGCCACCGGGGCGTTTCCCGACCCGGGGCAGTCCCACCGGAAGACGCCCACCCGGGCCGCTGGGCCGGGCGCCGGGCACGAGGATGTCGCGAAGGCCGCCGCCGAGGCGATGGCCGACGGCAAGTCCCCCGTGGAGGCGGCGGAACGCGCGGTCAGCCGCAGCGGGGACCGGTGGGCCGCGGTCTACTCCGAGGGCGAGTACCAGGAGTTCGAGGAAGCGCTCGACGGCCAGTACACGGGCGTGGGGTTGTGGGCCCGGCGGACCGCGGACGGGCGGATCGACGTGAGCAAGGTGCAGGCCGGGTCGCCCGCGGCCGCCGCGGGGATCAGGAAGGGCGACCGGCTGCGCAGCGTGGACGGGGAGGACGTCGACGGGCGGCCCGTCACCGACGTCGTCTCGTTACTGCGTGGTGACGCCACCGACGCCCGCGCCGGTACGACCGTCACCCTCGGCCTTCAGCGCGGCACGCGCGCGTGGCGCGAGACCCTGTGCCGGGCGCTGCTGTCCACCGACTCGGTGACCGTGCGGAAGCCGGCCGCCGGCATCACCGTCATCAAGATCTCCGCCTTCACCAAGGGCTCCGGGGAAATCGTGCGCACCGCCGTCCGCCAGGCCCCGGCCGACGCCGGCATCGTCCTCGACCTGCGCGGCAACTCCGGCGGACTGGTCAGCGAGGCCGTCACCGCCGCCTCCGCCTTCCTCGACGGCGGCCTGGTCGCCACCTACGACGTCGACGGCGTCCAGCGCGCCCTGCACGCCGAGCCCGGCGGGGACACCGCGAGGCCGCTGGTCGCGCTTGTCGACGGCGGCACGATGAGCGCGGCCGAGATGCTCACCGGCGCCCTCCAGGACCGCGGCCGCGCGGTCGTCCTCGGCTCCCGCACCTTCGGCAAGGGTTCCATCCAGATGCCCACCCGCCTCCCCGACGGCTCGGTCGCCGAGCTCACCGTGGGCCACTACCGCACCCCCTCCGGCCACGCCGTCGACGGCCGGGGCATCACCCCCGACCTGGAGGTCTCCTCCGGGGCGCTGCGGCGGGCCGAGACGGTCCTCAGCGGCCTGGGCGATCCGTCGTAACGCGACGCGGGTCCTCGCGGACCTGTTGAACCCGCTGCTAATCCGCTTCCCCCGCACCCCCTCCGTAGTGCGAAAATGGACGGCACTATGGCCAAGGGAATGTATGTACCGAAAGAGTCCCAGCAGAAGCAGCAGGGGACGGCCGCCAAAGCCCGGGACGGCGAGAAGGGCGGCAAGCGCAAGATCGTCGCGCAGAACAAGAAGGCGCGGCACGACTACGCGATCATCGACACCTACGAGGCCGGCCTGGTGCTGTCCGGCACCGAGGTGAAGTCGCTGCGGCAGGGCCGGGCCTCGCTGGTCGACGGCTTCGTGCAGATCGACGGCAACGAGGCGTGGCTGCACAACGCGCACATCCCGGAGTACAGCCAGGGCACCTGGACCAACCACTCGGTGCGCCGCAAGCGCAAGCTGCTGCTGCACCGGGAGGAGATCGACAAGCTGGAGGTCAAGGCCCAGGAGACCGGTCACACGATCGTGCCCCTCGCCCTGTACTTCAAGGACGGCCGGGCGAAGGCGGAGATCGCGCTCGCCCGAGGCAAGAAGGAGTACGACAAGCGGCAGACCCTGCGTGAGCAGCAGGACCGCCGGGAGGCCGGGCGCGCCGTCGCGGCGGCGAAGCGGCGGCAGCGGGACGCGTAGGGCCACGGGAATGTAGTGGCACCCGCGTGCGTTGGTCACGTACGATGGCACCAACACCGGGGGAAGCCGGTGTGAAGATTGAAAAATCAACATGGGGATGATCGGTTTCGACAGCGGATGTCGAGGCAGGGGAAGCGTGTCGAGAAAGCGGCCATGATCTCGTAAACCACAGGCCGAAAAAAATAATCGCCACTTCCAAGCGCGATTCCTCCCAGCAGGCCTTCGCCCTCGCTGCCTGATCTCAGGTAGCGACAGCGAGCCTCCTACAAAGGGAGTGTCAGCCCGGGGCTGTTCCCGACCCGGATCCTGGCATCAGCTAGGGGACTAAACCTTGATCCCGGTCACGGGGTGAAGAGGGAAATCTAACAGTGACTGGGCCCGTCGGCGACTTGTTCGCGTGATCGCCGGGGCCGAGAAAATCACAGCGAACTGCACACGGAGAAGCCCTGGTTCCGCACCGTTGGACGCGGGTTCGATTCCCGCCATCTCCACAATCTCCATGTTGCGAGGGCCCGGTGGTCACAGACCACCGGGCCCTCGTCGTGTCCGCGGGGCCCCGCGCACCGGTGCACGATGATCTCGTTCGGTCAAAAACTCTTCACAGATGTCACACAAGTTTACTAAAGTGGGGTGCGCGCACTGAGCTGAGCCGACCACTTGGCCACCGCGCACGACCATCAGCGACCGGGGGAACAGCGTCGCCATGGGGAGGGGCCGGCGGCACTGACCGCCGCCACGGCACACGTCGCCTCTTCGAGCCGGGCCCCCGTCTGCCCTCCTCATAAAAAACGGGGTGTCCTTGTGCGTTCCAGACCCGGGCTTGTCATGCCCCTTACGCGAAAAGCCGGCCGGCTGAAACGTCTCGTCCCCTCCGTGCTCGCGCTCGCCGTGCTCGCCACGGTCGCCGGCCGGCCGGACCTGCCCCACGACCGGGCCACCGACTTCAGCCCGGTGGCCGACAGTTACGACGGCTTCGACGCGGCCGCCGCCGAGCAGCTCCGCCAGGACCAGTGCCTGATGGCCGGCGTGTTGCGCCTGGGCGGCCCCGGCATGTTCAGCACCGCGCAGGACGCGCTCGACCAGACCCCGGACAAGCTGCACACCGCGGCGAACCGGGAGTACTGGAACACCACTGCGCTGTCGACGGCGTACGACCAGGACAAGGCCGCCGCGAGCAAGGAGGGGTCGGCGCTCTACGACCGCATCAGCGAGTGGAAGAAGCCCGTCTCCGGTCTCTCCACCCCGGGCGGCTTCATGACGGTCGCCGACTTCGAGGATCCGCCGGGCCTGGCCGGGCGAGGCCAGGACTTCTTCGAGCAGACCGGCCTGGCCCAGTGGGTCGGCAGCCGGATGTGGCTGGCCGAGGACCCCTTCTACGACGACCCCACCCCGAAGGCGGACGACGTCACGCTGAAGGCGGTGAAGGACCTCGGCACCCCGCTCTACGGCAGCTCCCCGGACCCCTCGCTGCCCACCCAGCAGTGGCAGCAGGCGTATGCCGAACACCAGGCGTGGGACGCCCTGGTGAACTGGTCCGCGCGGCCGACGGGCGCGGACGACGCCCGGGTCTTCCTTTCCTCCGGTGGTTTCGCGCGCATCGCGCCCGAGCCGGGCAGTGTCGAGTACCGGATCGCAGTGGAGGACCTGAAGTCCCGGTTCGCCTCCTGCGCCTGGCGCTCCCCGGTCGACCCGAGCAAGGTCCTCGGCAAGGAAGTCGCGGACGCGTCCGCCGAGTGGCAGCGGGAGATCGCCGCCCAGGCCGGCCGGCGTGACCAGATCCTCAACGCGAACCGCGACGCCACCAAGGCCCTCGCCGCCGGCTCCAAGGCGCTGGGCGAACTGCTGGGCCAGTCGTGGATCGCCGACCACCTGGCCCGCTGGCAGGACTACTGGTCGGCCGGCGGCCCCGGCTGGATCGGCGACAGCCCGGTGATCGTGCACGCGCACGGCGCCACCGACAAGTGCCTGGAAGTGGGCGGCGGCAAGAAGGACAACGGCACGCCGGCGCAGATCTACACCTGCAACGGCTCGGCCGGGCAGAAGTGGCAGATCAGCGGTGACGCGCTGGTCAACGTCAACTCCGGCAAGTGCCTGGAGGCCAAGGGCGGCTCCACCGCGAACGGAACCGTCGTACAGATCTCGACCTGCAACACCAAGAGCCCGGCCCAGAAGTGGGAGTACGACACCCACGCGACCAGCCGCCTGTACAACCCGGCCACCGGCAACTGCCTGGACCTCGCGACCTACGACAACGGCCGGGACGCCCGGATGTGGGACTGCAAGGGCACCGACCCGCAGAAGTTCGACTTCGCCCCCTCCGGCCACAACGGCACCGACGACCTGGCCTATCCGACCAAGGCCCAGTTCGACAAGGCGAAGAAGGGCGTCACCGATGCCCAGGCCGCCGCGAAGACCCAGCTCGACCTGCTCAAGGCCCAGGTGACCGCGGTGAAGAAGGCCGCCACCGACACGGACACCGCCACCCAGGCCGCCTACGCCATCGCCGACCAGGCGGGCGCCCCGCGCGGCCGGGGCCTGCTCGTCGGGCAGCAGAAGGCACAGGTCACCAAGGCGTCGGCCGCCGCGCTCGACGCGCTGTCCAAGGCCGGCGACACCGCCTACGCGGCGACCAAGGCGTCCGCCGGTGACAGCGCGGCCATCGCGGCCCGCGCGGTGACCCAGGCGGCGCAGTCCAAGGCCGCGTTCCGTACGGCCGCCGCGCAGGAGGCCAACGCGCAGGCGAAGGCCGCCGCCGACGCCGCCGCCGTACAGGCGCAGACCGCCAAGGCCGCGCGCGACACGGCGAAGGCGAAGCTCGGCGAGACCCAGCAGGCGGAGGCCGACGCGAAGGCGGCCGCCGCCACCGCGCACGCCAAGCGACTCGCGGCCGAGGCCGAGAAGGCGACGGCCAAGGCGGAGCAGGAGACCGCCGCGGCCAAGCAGGCCGAAGCTGCCCAGCACAAGACGAACGCAGAGGGGTACGCGAAGACCGCCGACGAGGCCAAGGGCCGGGCGGAGACCGCCGAATCCACCGCCCGCACCAAGCGCCAGGACGCGGAGACCGCGCGGGACCTCGCCAAGGGCAAGTCGGACGACGCGTGGGACGCGCAGAGCAAGGCGAACGCGGCCCGCGCCAAGGCCGACGCCAAGGACGCCTACGCCGACGCCCACGACTCGGACGCCGACGCGAAGGACTCCCGGGCGGCGGCCGACGAGGCGGACCACGCGGCCGACGACGCGGAGACGGCGGCGGGTTCGGCGCGTACCGAGGCCGACGCGGCGAGCCAGGCCGCGGCGGACGCCGACGCCGCGGCGACGCGTGCCGAGGCGGCGGCGAAGCGGGCCCGATCCGACGCGGACGCCGCCCAGGCGGCCAAGCTGAAGGCGGACGCGGCGGTGCGCACGGCGACCAGCGCGGCAGCGGACGCCATCACGGCCTCCCAGGCCTCGGCCGCCGCGGCCCGCAGCGCGGTCAAGCTGGCCGACGAGGCGGAGCAGCACGCCGCCGACTCCAGGAAGCAGGCGGACGCGGCCGAGGCCGAGGCCGTCAAGGCGGTCGCGGGCGCGGCCGACGCGGTCGGTCACGCGTACACGACCGCCCAGGCGGCCGAGGCCGCAGGGGCCGCCGCGCAGCAGGTCGCCGCGCCCGCCAACGACGCGATCCAGCTCGGTTCGCCGTATGTGGACACCGACTCCGCGGCGGGTCTGGCCGTCCTGTCGGGCCAGTCGTCGAAGACGATCGCCGAGCAGCAGCAGGCCGTCGCCGAGGCGCACGCCGCCAACGCGCAGAAGAACGCCGCGCAGGCGCAGAGCCTCGCCGACGCGGCGACCGGCGACGCGAAGGCCGCGTACACGATCGCCGCCGAGGCGGCCGGTCACGCCGCCGACGCCCGTAAGTCGTCGAAGGAGGCGCTGGGTTACGCCTCCGAGGCGGCGCAGTACGCGGCGGACGCGCAGAAGTCACTGGCGCGCACCATCGAGTACGACCAGCAGGCCACCGCGGACGCGGCGGCCGCCGACCAGGCGGCCGGGGACGCCGAGGGCTACGCCAAGGACGCCCGGGACTCCGCCGACCAGGCGGCCCTGGACGCGGACGCGGCCCGTACAGCGGCCGCCGAGGCCGAGCAGTCCGCGAAGGACGCCCGCGCCGCGGCCGACCGCGCCGACGCCGAGGCCACCGCGGCCGAGGAAGCGGCGAAGGACGCCCAGCGCTACGCCGAGTCGGCGCAGCAGGCGGCCGACGAAGCCGAGCGCAAGCAGGCCAACCAGACGGTCTCCAGCGGCTCGGGAACCGGTATCGACGGTGTCTTCTACGTCGTCGAGAAGGTGACCGAGGCGGCCCCGGGCAAGCAGCTCAACGAGTGCCAGTACGTACCCCAGGGCTGCACGGTGACGTACGAACTGCACCTCAACGTCACGGCCAGCTACTACTACTGTGCCAACCCCGACGTCCCCGCCACCGAGGCCGGCTGCCCGAAGGACGACTGGATCTTCCTCAAGACGGTGACTCTCAAGGACCAGGAGAACGAATGGACGCACCACTTCAGCTTCGGTGACATCACCCGCATCGGCTGGCAGAACCTCTTCGGGGAGAAGGCCGGCGCGGTCCTGTACGAGATCGTGCTGGGCGACGTCGCCAGGTGCTACCACGGTGACGGGACCAGCTGCGCCTGGGCCGCCGCGCTGGCCGTCCCGCCGTCGATGGCCGAGAAGCTCGCCGAGGGCGTCAAGCTCGCCGCCCGGGTCGAGGAGGCTATCAAGACCGGGGAGAAGGCCGCGGAGGTCCTCGCGGACCTGAAGAAGATCTACGGTGAATCCGGCGCCGCCCAGGCGCTCGCCGAACCCGCCAGCGAGGCGGGACTCGCGCTGCGGATCGCCAGGGGCGTGGCGGAACGGGCCAAGATCGCCCGTGGCGCCCTCGACCCGAAGCTTCTGGCCCGGCTCGACCAGGCCGGGGTGAAGTTCAACAAGGCGGACACGATCTGGGTGATCGAGTACGCCAAGCCCGGTGTGAACCTCGCCTGGCTTGAGAAGGGGAACGTCCACGCGGGTCTGACTCACATCATCTTCCGGCACGCCGGAGAGTTCGCGGCCGCGGGCGTCCGGATCGAGGACATCCCGGCTCTGGTGAGCAAGGCACTGACCGAGGGCACGAGGGTCGGAACGCAGGGGGCCGGCCGACCGATCTTCGAGGTCGTCTTCAACGGCAAGACCCAGCGGGTGGCCGTTAGCGTGGGCGACAACGGATACGTGATCGGAGCGAACATCGCATGACGTCTGACGAACCACGGAGCCTGCTGGTGCAGGCGCGGGGCGAGCCGTCTCCGCTGTACGGGCCCGAGGACCCGGCGGACCACGACGACCTCGGCGCCTACACCCGCCCGATCCCGCTGGACGACGACCGGCTGGCACTCCCGGCGGACCTGGCCGCGGACCTGCGCTCCTGGTCGCTGTCCCGTCCGCCGGCGGGCTTCGGCTCCCGTCCCGACCTGCGCAAGCACGTCGAGCGGGGGCTGGAGACCGCCCAGCGCCTGGCCAGGCGGCTCGGACCGGCGTGGTCGGTGCGCTACTGGGACGAGCGGCACCGGACGGCGAAATGGCTGTGCTGGGGCTGCGACCGCCTGCACTGGGAACGCGACGAGCACGGCACCGAGCCGCATCCCCTCGACCTCACCGTCGAGGGCGAGTACCAGTACGGTCCGCTGCGTGCCGACGGCTTCGGGGACTTCTTCCCCGACGATCCCGCCGCCGGACTGGCTCTGTCCGACGGCCTCGTCGCCGACCTGTACACCTGGGCGAAGGCCATCGACACCACCCTGAACCTGTATCTACGGGACCGGGACGAGGCCAAGTACGAGGACGAGTGGCAGCGGCTGTTCCAGGAGGGCGCGGAACTGACGAAACGGGTCGCCCATGAGTCCGGCCCCGCCCGGCGAGTGACCTACAAGGGCGTGGCACACGGCGGCCTGAGCACCCTGACGTCGGTCACCTGGCAGGGGGAGCGGCAGCTCTAGCCGGTGGATCCGGTTCCGTATGGACGGCGTTGCGTTCCGGGGTCGCTTCCGGGGCGCAACGCCGTTTCGCGGGTGCCGTCACAGCGCCTCGCGCGGTGCCGTGCTCGCGCGTTCCGTCAGCCGGGGAGCGAGCAGCGTCGCCTCGGGTACGTCCGGGTCGCCGTCGAGCTTGCGCATCAGTAACTCCGCCGCCTGCTCGCCGAGTTCGGCGGTCGGCAGCGCCACCGAGGTCACCGGGACGCGGGGCGCCGTCGCCAGTTCGTCCGGGCAGATCGCGGTGACCGACAGGTCGGCGGGGACGCGGAGGCCGAGCTGCTGGAAGGCGTCGATCAGGGGCTCCAGAACCGCCTCGTTGTGGACGACGACCCCCGTCAACGCCGGCTGCTCACGCAGCAGTTGCTCGGCCATGCGGCGGGCCCCCGCCGGCGTCGCCTCGCAGGGGTGGACGGAGGACGCCATGCCGTTGCGGTCGGCGGCGGCCGTGAAGCCCTGGACGACGCGCTGGGCGAACGCGGTCTCCCGGACGTACACCTCAGGCGGTGAGCCGACCAGTGCGACCACCCGGTGCCCCAGCCCCGCCAGCCGCTGTACGCACAGCTCACCGGCGGCCTTGAAGTCCAGGTCGACGCAGGTCAGGCCCTCGGCGGCGGCCGGGAAGCCGATCAGTACCGACGGCCGCTCCAGGGCGCGCAGCAGCGGCAGCCGGGGGTCGTGGAGCTGGACGTCCATCACGATCAGGGCGTCGACGAGTGCCGTGTCGGCGACCCGGTGCAGGCCCTCCTCGCCCTCCTCCTGGGTCAGAAGCAGCACGTCGTGGTCGTACCGGCGGGCCGTCGTCACCACCGACACCGCGAACTGCATCACCACCGGGACATGGATGCCGGTGCGCAGCGGGACGACCAGGGCCAGGACGTTGGAGCGGCTGCTGGCGAGGGCGCGGGCGCCGGCGTGCGGGCGGTAGCCCAGCTCGCGGATGGACGCCTCGATCCGGCGCCGGGTCTCCGCCGAGATCGGGCGCTTGCCGCTGAGCGCGTAGGACACCGTGCTGGGGGAGACCCCGGCGTGCCGGGCCACGTCGGTGATCTTCACCATCAGTCCAGCTCCAGGGAGAGAAAACCGGTGCCGGCCTGGGCGCGGGCGGTCCGCTCCCCGGCCGCCAGGGCCCACGCCGCCGCCGGGTCGCTGCACGAGGCGCGCAGGGTGTCCCCTTCGCGTACGACGGTGAAGGTGACGTCGCCCACCGGGACCGTGACCTGGGCGCCCCGGCCGAGGCCGAAGACGCGGAGCGTCACCCCGTCGGCGTGGTCGTAGTCGGGGCGGTCCGTGACCGAGCCGACCGGGATCACGGAGCCGGGCCGGACCAGGAGCGGGACGCTCAGGAAGCCGTGGTGCTCGCGGACCCAGCGGGGGCCGGTGACCGTCTCGCCGGTCAGGAAGTGGGTCCAGGTACCGGCGGGGCAGTAATATGTCACATTCCCCTCATCCGAGAACACCGGCGCCACCAGCAGATCCGCCCCCAGCATGTACTGCCGCTCCAGATGCGCGCACCCCGGATCGTCCGGGAACTCCAGCACCATCGCCCGCATCATCGGCACCCCCTCCGCCGAGGCGGTGCGCGCGGCCTCGTACAGGTACGGCATCAGGCTCAGCTTCAGCCGGGTGAAGTGCCGCAGCACGTCCACCGACTCCTCGTCGAACAGCCACGGCACCCGGTACGACGACGACCCGTGCAGCCTGCTGTGCGACGACAGCAGCCCGAAGGCCAGCCACCGTTTGAACAGCGCCGGGGTCGGCGTGCCCTCGAAGCCGCCGATGTCGTGGCTCCAGTAGCCGAAGCCGGACAGGCCCAGCGAGAGTCCGCCGCGCAGCGACTCGGCCATCGACTCGTAGGTCGCCTCGCAGTCCCCGCCCCAGTGCACGGGGAACTTCTGGCTCCCGGTCGTCGCCGACCGCGCGAACACGACCGCCTCGCCCTCTCCCCGGTGCTTGCGCAGCACCTCGAAGACGGTCCGGTTGTAGAGGTAGGTGTAGTAGTTGTGCATCCGCTCGGGGTCCGAGCCGTCGGACCAGGCCACGTCCACCGGGACGCGTTCCCCGAAGTCGGTCTTGAAGCAGTCGACCCCCTGGGCGAGCAGCGCCGCCAGCTTGCCCGCGTACCAGTCGCGCGCCGCCGGGGACGTGAAGTCCACCAGCGCCATCCCCGGCTGCCACAGATCCCACTGCCACACGCTCCCGTCCGGCCGCCGCAGCAGGTGCCCCAGCTCCTTCCCCTCGGCGAACAGCGGCGACCGCTGCGCGATGTACGGGTTGATCCAGACGCTCACCCGCAGCCCGCGCTCGTGCAGCCGCCCCAGCATCCCCTCCGGGTCGGGGAAGACCCGCGGATCCCAGCGGAAGTCGCACCAGTTGAACTCCCGCATCCAGAAGCAGTCGAAGTGGAAGACGGAGAGCGGCAGTTCGCGCTGCCGCATGCCCTCGATGAAGGAGGTGACGGTCTTCTCGTCGTACGACGTCGTGAAGGACGTGGACAGCCAGAGCCCGAAGGACCAGGCGGGCGGGAGCGCCGGGCGGCCGGTCAGGGCCGTGTACTTGCGCAGGATGTCCTTCGGGGTCGGACCGTGGATGACGTAGTACGTCAGCTGCTGTGACTCGACGCTGAACTGGACCCTGGACACCGATTCCGAGCCGACCTCGAACGACACCTTCCCCGGGTGGTCGACGAAGACCCCGTAGCCCGCGTCCGTGAGATAGAAGGGGGCGTTCTTGTAGGCCTGTTCGGTGGCCGTGCCGCCGTCGGCGTTCCAGATGTCGACGACCTGGCCGTTCTTGACCAGCGGGCCGAAGCGTTCGCCGAGGCCGTAGACCGATGTGCCGACGCCCAGACCCAGTTGTTCCCGCAGGTAGTGGGCGCCGGTGGCGGTGTCCCGCATGATGCCCATGCCCTTGGGGCCGCTGGAGGTCAGGGTGCGGCCGCCGGCGAGGAAGTCGAGCCGCCAGGGCGTGGTCCGGCTCAGCCGCAGGGTCAGCGAGCCGGAGGTCAGGGTCGCGTACTCGTCGTCGTACGCCACCTGCGACCCGCTGTGCCTTTCTGGGGGACATCCCCCAGACCCCCGGACGGCCCGGTGCAGCTCGAACTGGGGTCCGCGGGGCTGCTCGCCCTCGAAATGGGTGAAGGTGACGCCGATGACGTCGGGCATCGGCGTGTGCGCGCTGATCGTCACGACCGGTCCCTTCAGCAGGTCGCCGCGGTGGCGGATGGGCTGGGTCGGCGCGTGGATCTCCAGGGCGCCGTCCGTGGCCGTGACGTCGAGGACCTCGACCGGGTGCGCCGCGGTGACGCCCTCGCGCAGCAGCCAGTAACCGTCGGTGAACTTCACGCACGTACCTCCTATTTGACCGCTCCCACGGCGATCCCCCGGGTGAGCGTCCGCTGGAAGACGAGGAAGAAGACGATGGCCGGGAGCACGCCGAGCAGGGCGGCCGCGTTGGTCATGGTGGCGTCCATCAGGCGCTGGCCCTGGAGGACGCCTAGGGCCACGGACACCGTCTGGTTGTCGTTGGAGATCAGCATGACCAGCGGCAGCAGGAACTCGTTCCAGGTCCAGATGAAGAAGAAGACCAGGAGCACGCCCAGCGTCGGGCGGCTGACCGGTACGACGATCCGGACCAGGATCTGCCACTTGTTCGCGCCGTCGATGCGGGCCGCCTCGATGATCTCGCGCGGGAACTGGCCGAGGACGGCGGAGAGCAGGTACGTCCCGAACGCCGACTGGATCACCGTGAAGACGATGATCACGCTGAGCCGGGTGTCGTACAGGCCGGCCTCCTTGCTCAGGTAGTAGAGCGGGTAGACCAGTGCCTCCTGCGGCAGCAGGTTGGCGAGGACGAAGAAGGCGAGCACCCAGGTACGGCCGCGGATCCGGCCGATGCCGATCGCGTACGCGCTCAGGACGGAGAGCGCGGTGGCGAGCAGGGCGACCGAGCCGCTGATGAGGGTCGAGTTGACCAGCTTCTGGCTGTAGTCGACGCGCTGCCAGAAGTCCTTGAGGCCGTCGAGGTAGAGGCCGTGGGGAAGGCTCAGCGGGCCGTTCTGGGAGTACTCCGCCGGGGACTTCACCGCGTTGACCGTCACGATCAGGAACGGGACGACCATGAAGAGGGCGGCGAGGCAGAGGGCGATGAGGACCGGGTAGCGGCGCAGGGCGGTCATGGCGTGTCCCCGTCCTCCGCGCGGCCCTGCAGCTTCAGGCCGAGCACGGCCAGGGCCAGGATGATCACGGTGAGGACCGTGGAGATCGCCGAGCCGTAGCCGACCTGGGTCTTCTCGAAGAACGTGGTGAAGGAGAAGTAGGACGGGACGTCGGTGGCGCCGCCCGGGCCGCCCTTGGTCAGGACGTACACCGCGCCGAAGACCTTGAGGGCGGCGATCGTGCACCAGGTCAGGACGACGTACACCTCGGGGCGGATCTGCGGCAGCGTGACGTGCCAGAAGCGGCGCCACCAGCCGGCGCCGTCCAGCTCGGCCGCCTCGTACAGCTGCGGGTCGACCCGGCCGAGCCCGGCCATGAAGACGACCAGCGGGAAGCCGATCTGCACCCAGACCAGCACGCCCATCACCGTGTAGAGGGCGAGGTCGGGGTCGCCGAGCCAGTCCTGCTGCCAGGAGCCGAGACCGACGGCCTTGAGCAGGGCGTTGAGGGAGCCGTTGTCGGGGGCGAGGATCCAGCTCCACACGATGCCGGCGACCGCGACCGGCAGTACCTGGGGGAGGTAGAAGCAGGCGCGGAGGACGGCCGCGATCCGGGTGCCGAAGTGCTTGCCGACGTAGTCGAACAGGGCGGCGGCCAGGACCAGTCCGAGGGCGGTGGGTATCGCGGCCATCGCGACGACCATGAAGAGGCTGTGCCGGAACGACGCCCAGAACTCGGAATCGTGCAGCAGCTCGCGGTAGTTGGCGAGTCCGGACCAGTGCGGGCTGCCCACGCCCTGCCAGTCGGTGAAGCTCACGCCCGTGTTCATCAGGAACGGGACGATCACGACCGCCAGGAAGGCGAGGGCGCCGGGAAGGAGAAAGAGGGCGTACGAGTCCCGGGGGCGTACCGGCATGCTCACTTCGAGCCCTTGTCGTACGCCGTCTGGAGGTTGCTCAGGTAGGCGTCGGGTTTCTCGCTGCCGGTGATCAGCTTCTGGGTCTCGGAGACGAGGGTGTCGTAGAAGCCGGCGACCGGCCAGTCGGGGTAGAAGGCGAGGCCGTCGCGCTTGCTGACCGTGTTGAAGTTGGCGATCAGTTCCTTGGACTTGGGGTCGGTGATGGCGCTCGCGTCCGCGGCGACCGGGACACCGCCCTTGTTGCCGAGCAGGTTCTGGATCTTCTTCGACATGGTGATGTCGATGAAGTCGTAGGCGAGGTCCTTGTTCTTGGAGTTCTTCGGTACGACCCAGAGGTTGCCGCCGGAGCCGAGGGTGAGGTCGGAGCCGGGCCACAGGAAGCTGCCCCAGCCGAACTTGGCCTCCGACTGGAAGCGGCCGTACCACCAGCTGCCGGAGAACAGGATCGGTGACTTGCCCTGGATGAAGGAGACCCCGGCCTGCTCGGCGGTCGTACCGGAGGACGTCTTCGCGATGTACCCCTTCTTCACCCAGTCGGCGAAGGTGGTCGCCGCGTACGTCCAGGCCTGGTCGTGGAAGTCGACCTTGCCCTTGTACAGCTCGTAGGCGTCGACCCACGAGCGGTCGGCCTTCGAGAGCGCCAGCTGGTACAGGTACTGCTGGGCCATGTACTCGGAGCCGGAGTCGGCGAGCGGGGTGATCCCCTTCGCGACGAACGTGTCCATCGCCGCCGTCAGGTCGTCGAACGTCTTCGGCTCGGCGATCCCGTACTTCTTGAACAGGTCCTTGTTGTAATAGACCATCGTGTACTCGGCGTAGTTGGGCACGCCGTACCACTTGCCGGAGCCCATCACGCCGTCGGCGTCGTACTGGCTGGTGGTGCGCACGCCCGCGCTGAGCTTCTTGTCCCAGCCGCGCTTGGCCGCCTCGGCGGTCAGGTCGGTGAGCAGGCCCTGCTTGGAGAGCAGGCCCGCCGTCGCGTTGCCCTTGTTGTACTCCATGAGGTCGGGAGCGTCGGAGGAGTTCAGGACCATCTGCGCGGTCTTCTGGATCTGCTCGAAGCTCTTCTCCTCGTACTTGACCTTCACGCCGGGGTGGGTCGCCTCGAACTCCTTGATGGCCTCGTTCCAGGCGATGCCCATCGCGCTGGTCGGACCCTCGTAGTGCCACAGCCTGAGCGTCTTCCCGTCGGACGTGCTGCCGCCCGAGCCGCCGCAGGAGGTGAGGAGCAGCGATCCGGCGAGGATCGCCGCCGCGGTCGTGGTTCGCCCTCGTGTCGTCAACATCCAATGCCTCCCAGGGAGTCGGATGGAGGGTGCTCGTTCCGCGTCGAATCGGTTCGATGCGAAACGTCGAAGCGCTTCGACGGAGGACGGTAGGTGCGCGCTGTGAAGGCGTCAATGGGTGCGGAGAGAATTGGGGGAAGCGATTCGACTGGCGGTGTTGACGGCGAGGGCCACGACGGCCGCCGCGGCCGGGGTCGCGAAGGCGGCCGTCGGCGATACGTGGTCCGCCGCCCAGCCGCCGAGCGCCGAACCGCAGGCGATGCCGGTCAGCAGGGCGGTCACGACCAGGCTCATCCCCTCGTTGAGGCGGCCCTCCGGGGCGCGGTCCTGGACCAGGGTCATCGCGGTCACCATGGTCGGGGCGGTCGCCATGCCGGCCGCGAGCAGGGCGGGGGCCAGAGCCCAGAGGCTGTCGAAGGCACGGACGGCGAGCAGCGGGACGGACATCAGCGCCGCCATCGACAACAGGCAGACGGGAAGCCTGCGTTCGGCGGGCCCGGCCGGCCTGAGCGCCCCGTACAGCAGGCCCGCCGCACAGGAACCGGCCGCCTGTAGGGCGAGCACCGCACCGGCCGCCGAGCGGTGGCCCTGGGCGTCGGCGTAGGCGATGGTGACGACCTCCATCGAGCCGAACACCGCGCCGGTCGCGACGAAGCAGGCCAGCAGCGGGCCGATGCGCAGCGGTGTGCGCGTGGTGCCCGGACCGGTCCGGGGCGGCGGCTCGGTGGCCCGCTGGGCGGCGAACAGCAGCGCGCCGGTGAGCAGCAACACCGCGCCGACCAGGGTGCCGGCCTCCGGGAAGAACGTGCCGGTCAGGAAGGAGGCGAGGACCGGGCCCAGCATGAAGCACAGCTCGTCGGCGGCCTGCTCGAAGGAGTTCGCGGTGTGCAGGGCGTCCGGGTTCGCGCGCAGCAGGTGCGCCCAGCGGGCCCGGGACATGCCGCCGAGGTTGGGGGTGGTGGCGGTGGCCGCGTAGGCGGCGAACAGGGTCCAGTCCGGGGCGCCGTACCGGACGCAGAGCAGCAGGGCCAGACTGCCGAGCACGGCGGTGACGGTCGCGGGTATCGCGACCCGCGCCTGCCCGTGCCGGTCGACGAGCCGGGCGATCCAGGGCCCGGCGAGACCGGTGGCGGCGAGGCCGGTCGCGGTGACGGCACCGGCGAGGGCGTACGAGCCGCGCGACCCGGCGATCATCACGACCGCGCTGACGCTGAACATGCCCATGGGGAGGCGGGCCAGCAGGTTCCCGGCGGTGAAGGCCCGGGTGCCGGGGAGGGCGAAGAGGCGGCGGTAGGGGCCGGGCGGACGGCGGCGGGAGCGAGGGGGGCGACGGTGGAAGCGGGGGCTGAAGTCGACGGTGACGAGGGAGTCGGCGGTGACGGTGTGGACGGTCCCGGGCGGGCCCGGCTGAGTCGGTCGCGGCATGGACACCACCGTCGCCCCGGGCCGATCAAGGGGTCCAACACCTGCTCGGCGCCGATTCACGCACCTGTGTTGTAAGTTCGCGTGATGCCGGCGCCCGCCCACATCGACCCCCGCCTGCTGCGCGTCTTCGTGACCGTCGCCGAGGAACTGCACTTCACCCGCGCCGCCGCCCGGCTGTACGTCGCCCAGCAGGCGCTCAGCCGTGATGTACGGCGGCTGGAGCGGGAGCTGGGCGCCGAGCTGTTCCTCCGCAGCACCCGTCAGGTCGGCCTCACCGCCGACGGCGCCCGGCTGCTGCCGTACGCCCGCCGGGTGCTGGCCGCCCAGGACGCCCTGCTCGCCGCGTTCGGACAGGCCCGGCCGCTGCTGGTGGACCTCAACTCCCCGGGCCTGGAGACCGGCCGGCGCGTCCTGCACCGCGCCCGCGAACTCGCCCCCGACTGCGAGCTGATGGCCCGCTACGAGAGCGGGCTCACCGGAGCGGCGGCCGAACTCCTCGCGGGACGGCTCGACGCGTCCTTCGGACGGTTCGCGGGACTGGACCCGGCGCTGCGCTCCGGCCTCGAACACCAGCCCGTTCGATTCGAACCCATGGCCGTAATCCTCCCCTCCGACCACCGGCTCGCGGCTCTGGAGACGGTGCCGTTGGCCGCGCTGGAAGGCGAGGCGGTGTACGCCGGTGCCGGGAACGAACGCACCCTGGAATGGACCGACCTGGCCTTTCACCTCTTCGAGGGACGAGGCATCACGGTCGCGCCACCGCTGCCGCTGGCTGTCGGGGAGGAGGAGTTCCAGCGGATCATGACCAAGTACCGGAATCCCGTCCTCGGGGTGGTGGGATTTCCGGCCATACCCGGAACGGTCTGGCGGCCCCTGGCCGATCCGGTCCCGTTGTCGCCCGTGTCGCTCGTGTGGCGAAAGGGGCTGGCCCATCCGGGACTCGACGCGCTGCGGCGGGCGGCCGCCGAGATAGGGCGGGCGGAACGGTGGCTTCAGTGGCCGGCCGACGGATGGATTCCGGCCGGTGACCGGGAGGTGATGGGCGGCCGCACATGACACGCCGGGAACACGGGTCCGCCCTGTGAGCTGACTTCATGGGGCCGGGTGCGGGGAGCTGGAATGGGGCGCTCGGAGCGGGTGGGGGCCCGGCCTGGACGTGCGCTCGGGGTCGTCAGCGTGCCCGGAACAGTCCAGTGGGGGGACCTTGCGCGAAGGAATCGTAGATCCCCGGCTCGGTCATCAGCTCGCACGAGTCGAAGTGGTGGACCTGCCCGCCCTTCGCCTCCAGTTCCGGCAACTGCCGCTGAATTCCGGCCGTGCCTTCTGGAACGAGGACGACCAGAAGGCGTCGCCGTTCGCCGGCCCGACTCCATCTGGCGTACCAGGCGTTCCCGCTCTCGCGGCGTCCGCCCGGCTACCGAATCCCCTCGATGAGTTTCTCCAGCGCCCGGTCGCCCGTGTCCGCCAGCAGTGTGGCGCTGTCCATGCCGACGTAGACGGCGCCGTTCGGTGCCATGCCCAGGTAGATGTTCCGGCGGTCAGCCTCCCCGATCGGATAGAGAGTGGCGCCGGCCTCGTCGCTGAGTACGTCGAAGATCTCGTCGTCCCATTCGGCAACGGCTGGGTCGAGACTGAACCCCATGCGGGCCATCGTCCTCCCCGGTCCCCGCTCGCTACCTTCCAGCCCGCCGAACTCGGCGAGAAAGCGCCGGGCCGCCTCGTGGATCTCGAAGCCGCCGTGCTCCCGGAGCGCGGTCTCCCACTCCAGGGTGGGCACCGAGCGGCCGGGGTACCAGCCCGCCTCCCGCAACACGCGTTCCGTCTCCGCCGACCACCGGGGCGTGGTCTCTGCGCTCATCTCCAGGTCACCGCCCCGATTCCGAGTTGATCGAGCACTTGTCGGTACGAGGAACACGGTGCCTGGGAGCACCGTGCTTGGGCTTGCCCGCCGCGCGGACGTCCACGGAAGCCATCACACCACCCCGAGGGTCGACCCCGGCGTGCATGGCATCGGAGAGGGCTTCCGCCTCGCCGCACCGCCCGTGCTCGTTGCCCGCCGGACGAAGCTCCTGCGGAACCCGGTCGTATGCGGCCCGCACATCGGGATGCAGGTTCGGGTGGTCCCCACCACCCTTGGTACTCGCGCCCGTGAAGGGGGTTCGGGCCGGGCTATCGAGAAGAGGGTGGGGCGTCTCCCCACCGGAACGTGTAACCTCCCTGTCCGGCATCGAAGGCCACCCGCAGTCCGCGGTCCGGTAGGCCGAACCGCTGCCTGAGCCAGCCGTCCATGGCCAGGGCCGCGGCTTCCGGCCGGTAGTGGGCGAGCGGGAACGTGAACGACGTGACCCTGACGGTCAGGCCTTCGGGGTGCAGCGACAGCAGGGCGGACGCGTGTGCCGCCAGGCCGTGTGCCAGCCAGTGGACATCCCGCCAGTGCGTTCCCGTAGGGGGGATCAGGCGCACCCGCCGATCGATCTGCAGGAAGAAGCCGTCCTCCGCGCTCGGGGGCATGTGTCCCGCCGTCAGATCGGCGGCCAGCCCGCCGAATGGGCTGCGGAAGCGGTACGCGAAGGTGCTGGTCTCCGTCGTGCGTCCATCTTCGGTCACCACGGTCGCGAGGAGTTGCCGCAGACGCCTCACCTCTTTCACGAGCCGAGGCACGGCGTCCCGCGCCATCGCGATAAAGGCCGCGTTCTCGTCCCAGCGTTCGTCGGCGCAGTCCACATAGCGTGGCTCCTGCACCAGGGTCGCCGCGATCAGCTCCCTGTGGTCGAAGCGTGGCCACCGCTCCCCGCGTCCGGTGTCCGCCACTGTGCTGACGGCGCGCAGGTTCATCGCATGACTGTCGTCCAGGTTTCTGACGAACCAGGGCCCGGGCGTGGCCACGGCACAGATCTCCTCGATCCCGTCGAGATCGAGTTCCGGTTCGTCGCCCTCCCCGCCCGGCGGATGCTCTTCGATCATGATCCACCCAGTATCCGGTCCTCGTCGAAGCCGAGCTCGTCCTCGATCCCCAGTTCCTCCGCGGCATGCCGGCGCAGGAGGTCGGGCCAGGCCGCGGGATCCCCGGTCGCGATGCCGCGCAGGAAGTCGGCGGCGTCAGGGGTGCCGATCTCACCCAGTGCCCGGATGGCCTTGACGCAGAAGGTGAAGTAAGGGCCGTCGGTCGACGTCCGCTCCCGCACCAGGGCGGCGACCGGTTCGACTCCCTCGGGGGCCCGCAGTTCTCCGAGCAGGTCGACCAGGTCCTCCGTGTTCACGCCCGGGGGCCGGGTGGCCAGCACCGTCGCCAGGATCGGCCCGAGCCCTTCGGGGTGGATGTGCAGGGCCAGCGCGGCGAACCGCTCGAAGCGCCGCCAGTCGCCTTCGGCGGACGTGATCCGCAGCCAGTCCAGGACATGCTGCCGTGCCGCAGGCACCGCGGCCGCCGCATCCTCGGCCCGCTCGGCGCCGATGTATCCGCCGGCGACGAGGGAGTCCACCCGCTCCAGGTCGATCATCTTCATCATTCCTGTGCTGGAAAATCGGCTTCAAGGATCCAGTATTCGGACCCTTCGGTGCTGGCCGCGCAGACCCGGTGACCGCTCAAGGAACGGGCGATGAAAAGGAGCTCTCCTCCCTGATCCGCCAACGCAGAGATATCAGTTGCGGGGGTGAGCCTGACATGAACCCACCCGTAGCGCATACCGTCGGCCGCAAGGAACGCTCCATCGTCAGCTACCACTCCTCCTTCACGTGCACAGGTCTTCCAGGCATCGTCGACCCGGTGGGCCGCGTCGGGCCCGCGCTTCTGCATTCTCTGAACCGGCGTGGCATCGATGTGCACGACTCGGTGGAATGCCTCATCGACGGACGGGACGTCAACGCCCGTGTATCGAGCGACCACTTCCAGGCCGGCGCTCGTGAAGCGGGACTTGGTTTCTGTGTCCACGGCAATCCTGAAACTCATTGCGAAGAGAAGCGGCAGCCTCAGTGCCATTCCTCGGGATTGAGCGCAACCCCCACGAATCCGTCCTTGGTGGTGACGAGCAGGTCGGGTTGCTCGACACAGTCCGCGATCTTCGCGAGGTCGAAATTCCGGAATTTCAGGACGAAGTGTTCGGCGATGGCGGGTCGGTCCAGGGGGTCGCCGTCGAGGTCCACGGCTGAGTTCGCGCGGTCGGCGCCCTGGCAGAGTACCGATACGAACAGGGGGAAGTGCTCCGTCCGGAGCAGGAGATCAGCGTCGTGCACTACGCCCGCGATCCCCGCTCCTCCACCCGTGACCTCGCCGCAGAGGTCGTCCAGGCAGTCGACCAGCGCATCCCAGTTTCTCCCGAAATAGCCGGGTAACTGCAGAGTTTCCGCGAAGGTGCGGAAGGTGCCCCGTACGGTCGTCAGATCGCGGCCGTCGAAGTGGTGGACCCGCCCGCCCTTCGCTGTCAGTTCCGACAGTTGCCGCCGGACCTCCGCCGTACCTTCCGGGACGCATACGACCCAGGGCTCCGAAGTGCCTGTGAGATCGAAACTGCTCATACGATCGTTACCACCTAAACAGTCGCGTAGAAGGATCCGACGAAGTCGTTTACGACCGCTGCGGAGAATGGGTCGGCTGCGGGGTCCTCCGGTGTGAGCAGACTGATGGTGTAGTACTCGGTCATCAGGAGGCTTGTTCCTTCGACTGCCTGCACGATGTCGGAGTCGTCCGTCCTGATTCCGGAGATCGTCGTGGCGTGCAGTGGCCCGGTACGGCGTCGGTGGAAGACGGCGTACGGTCCCTGCCCCGAGCCGTCCAGCGCATAGCCGTTCTCCTCCCAGAAGTCCTCCATCTCCTGACCGGAGGAGAAAGTGACGATCCCGGAGTAGCCGTCGTCGGGTTCGGGCAGCCGCCAGTCCGCCTCCTGAACAACCGGCTCCCCGGACAGCAGGAGCTGCGGCCATCGGCGTTGCGCGCGGGCCACGAATCGGCGCATGGCGTCGGGGAAGGACGCGTCGACGGTGAAGTCTGTCGAGTGGCCGGTGAGATCCATGGGTCTTCCCTAAGAATGGTTGGCGGTCCGGGAGGACCGGGTGTGGCTGATGGTTGTTTGCTGTCAATGGCTCACGAGGAATGGCCGCCCGGTCCTCCGGGACGCTCCGACCACTGATTGAGAACTGCGGTCATCGCTGGTTAGGGACCTGTCGGCGGGGTGTTCTTCGGGCCATGAAGGTGTTGGTCTCGGTGGAACGGAGCGAGGGGCTTGAGCACGGCTCACGCACGGATATGGGTCGGTGTCGACGCCGGCAAGGGGCATCACTGGGCGGTGGCGTTGGACGCCGACGGCGGGTCGCTGTTCTCGACGAAAGTGATCAACGACGAAGCGCAGATCCTCACGCTGATCGAGACCGCCCGGGAGCGGGCCAGTGAGGTGCGGTGGGCGGTGGACATCTCCGGTCGTTCCTCCACGCTGTTGCTGGCGCTGCTGATCGCCCACGGTCAGCAGGTCGTCTACGTGCCCGGACGGACGGTCAACCGCATGTCCGCGGCCTACAAGGGCGAGGGCAAGACCGACGCCCGCGATGCCAGGGTGATCGCCGACCAGGCGCGTATGCGCCGGGACTTCGCCCCGCTGGACACGCCGCCGGAGCTGGTCTCCACCCTCCAGCTGCTGACCAACTACCGGGCCGACCTGATCACCGACCGGGTCCGGCTCGTCAACCGGCTCCGTGACCTGCTGGTGGGCATCTGTCCCGCCCTGGAGCGTGCCTTCGACTACTCCGCGGCCAAGGGCCCGGTCGTCATGCTGACCGAGTACCAGACCCCGGCCGCTCTGCGTCGAATCGGAGTGAAGCGGCTGACGACCTGGTTGGAGCGCCGCAAGGTCCGCGGCGCCGGCGATGTCGCCGCCAGGGCGGTTGAAGCGGCTCAGGCCCAGATGACCTCCCTGCCCGGGGAGAAGCGGGCCGTCAGGATGGTCGGCGACCTCGCCCACCAGCTGCTGGCTCTGGACGAACGGATCAAGGACAACGACCGGGAGATCCGCGAGACCTTCCGCGCCGACGACCGCGCCGAGATCATCGAATCGATGCCCGGCATGGGCCCGATCCTCGGGGCGGAGTTCGTTGCCATCGTCGGTGACCTGTCCGGCTACCGCGACGCCGGCCGCCTGGCCTCGCACGCGGGCCTGGCCCCGGTGGCCCGGGACTCCGGCCGCCGCACCGGTAACTACCACCGGCCCAAGCGCTACAACCGGCGCCTGCGGCACATCTTCTACATGGCCGCACAGACCGCCATGATGCGGCCCGGACCATCCCGGGACTACTACCTTCGGAAGCGATCCGAGGGGCTGCTGCATACCCAGGCTCTGCTGTCCCTCGCCCGGCGCCGGGTCGACGTGCTGTGGGCGATGCTGCGTGACAAGAGGCTGTTCACCTCCGCCGCGCCGGTCACGCAGGCGGCTTGACACGATCATTGAGATTCCTCGTCAGTTCCGCCAGCTGCCGCCGAACTCCGGCGGATTCCTCAGGAACAAGGACCGCCCAGGCTCGGAGACGCCGTTACTCACCAGCGTTCCGCCGAGGCAGCCGTGCCGCGAAATTCCCGAAATCGGCCAGGGACTTCTCCAGATCCTCCCGCCCCGCGTCATCCCCGGGAAGGAGCGGGAGTCGGGGCTTCTCGAAGCGCTCGGCTCCTGCGTGCACGGCGCTCGCGAGGTCCGCGGCGGACGAGCGGTCGATCACCATACCGTCGTAAACGGTCTCGATCGAGCCGTCCTTTCCGCGCCTGAACGTCAGTGAGAAGGACGAGTCGACGGCGGACGTCGTGAAGGACCTGCCCCAGCCCGTCAGGAAACGGCGCAGGCCGTCCATGAGGAGGGTCAGCGAGAGGTAGATCATCATCGCCTGGTCCGGGGTGTGGCTCCGTGAACTCGCCTCTCCGCGGTCGCCACGGACGTCGATGTGCCCCAGGTCGAACCCCGACGGCGGGGGGGCCTCGTTCTCGTTCACGGAGAACTCGAACCGGATCACCCCTCAGGGCGCAGACGGGTCGTCCGAGAAGGGGGCGGTGTCGTCTCCCCATTGGAACGTGTAGCGCCCCTGCACAGTATCGAAGGCAGCCCGCAATCCGCGGTCCGATAGGTCGAACTGATGTCTGAGCCAGCCGTCCATGGCCAGGGCGCCCACTTCCGACCGGAAGTGGGCGAGGGGATAGGTGAACGATGTCACTCTCAGGGTCATGCCATCGGGATGCCGTGACATCAGGGCGGGCGCGTGTGCCGCCAAGCCGTAGGCCAGCCACGATGCGTCCCGCCAGTGAATCCCTGCGGGCAGCGCCAGGCGCACCTGTCGGTCGATCTGCAAGAAGAACTCGTTCTCGGCACCCGTCGGGGTGCACTCGGCCGTCAGGTCGGCGGCGAGCCCGCCCAGTGGGCTGCGGAAGCAGTACTTGAAGGTGCTGCTCACGTCGGATTATTCCAACCTCAGCAAGGCTGTTGACGCGGCTCGCTCCTGGTTGAGCCGGGCGGAGACTCTGGCGGCAAGATGACCTTCGTGCCCACCATGGTTGTTGAGATCCACGTGCCGTTGCTGCCGACGTCCGGCCTGCCGGACGGCTCCTACCCGTTCCCCTGGATCGAGGAGGTCGGGACTTCCTGGCCGATCTCGAAGCCCAAGGTGACGTGGAGGCCTTCGATGAGGGAGAGGAGGACGGAGACGTCTACGTCTTCTTCATCACCGGAGCCGGTGAGGGGGATCTTCTGGCGGTGGCGTCCCGCGTGGCCGCCCTTCCTGGCGTCCCTGCGGGCACCGTCGCGGTCGTCAGTAACAACGAGGCCGAGGAGTTCGGTCTGGGACGACAGGTGGCGCTTCCGCTGCCTGCGCTCTGAAGACCGATGCGAAGCCCCCCGGTCCAGGTCAGGTCACATGGCAGCGGGGCACCGCGTGCGTGACGGAGTGAAGCTCCTGGTAGACGAGTTGTCTACCCATCGGGACTCGATCTGTCCAGTTCAGCCCTACGGTTCCTGGCCAGGAAACTGACGGCTCTGTGCCGTGAACGCGGAACACGGTGGCGCCGGCTCGGAACGGCCGGGAACCTGCTGGTCCTGGCCCACCTGCGATGCGGACACACCTACGCCCAGCTGGCCACCGGGTTTGGCATCAGCCTCAGTACCGTCTACTGGTACGTGAGCGAGGCCGTCGAACTGCCTGGCCGCCCTCGCCCCCGACCCCGCCCAAGCGGTGCGTGCCGCCTCCCGCAAAGCCTTCTGGCCCGGCCTGCCACGGCACTGAATGCGAAATCCACATCGCGAAGAGCTTCCCAATCTGCGAAGAAGTCGCCAACTCCGAGGAGCGGTAAATCCCGTTGGGGGGCGCGAAGTCGTTGAAGAGGGGAGCACCGCCCCGAGGGAGAGGCGCTTGGTGTACCGCTGATCACCGCGGACGATCGGCTCACTGCAGAGGTCAGTCGACCTTCTCGATCACGGACCACACCGTAACTGCGTCGTACTGGGCCATGTACTCACTCAGATACATGTCTGTTTCATCTTCGAGGTCCTCTTCGTGCAGCCACAATGATTCACATTCAGGGCACATGAAGAAAACAGAGTCAATATCCTTCCTTCGGTACTTGTGAATCCAGTCCTGACTGCAATGGGGGCAAACGATCTTCTTCATCAGGGCCAGCTCCTAGGGAATGCTGTGATTACTTCGTTTCCATGCTCGACGGTGATGGAGATGTAGTCCTCACCCTCGTTCAGTCCCACTCTTCGACTCATGGGAATCACATAGGTTGTGCGGGCGCCCTGCTGGTTCACCGAAGCGGCAAGAGCGCGCCTGTCCCAGGCTTCGTCGACGGTCTCCAAGATCCCCTTCGAACCGGTGTCATACACGCCGTGTCTAGGTTTCGCGGGATTCTCTCGGGCGTGCTCCATGACGTGCAGAATCCGATGACCTTCCGCGGATCCTGGACCGTAGTCCAATCCTGCCTGAGAACGGTACCAGCCGTCGCCAAGGTCGGTGAGGTCGTAATCCGGGGCCAGGCCGAGCGGGTCGGCGAAGACGAGTGGATTGTCGACATAAGTGAGAGGGTTGGGGGACGGGGCCAAACCCAGTGGGTCCGGGGTGAGATACCGGGCCGTCTCTGGGTCGTAGTGCCGGAAATAATTGTAATGCAGGCCGGTTTCGACATCGTAGTACTGACCTGGGAACCGCAGGGGTGTGTAGGCAGCGGAGCCTGCTGGCCAAGCTGTCGATCCCCATAGGGTGCTGCGGGCGCGCCACGCTATGTCGCCCTGCTCGTCAACGAGTTCGCTGGGACTGCCGACCAGGTCGCTCACGATGGCGAAGAAGCGAGAATCGATTTCTTCGTGCGAAGCCTCGGAGGCGCTGATGCGTTCCGTCTGGGCCACTGGGCGCAGACCCTGGTAGTCCCAGGTGAGAGTCACGGGACGGGAGCGGTCGTGGATGGTCGTCTGTTCGCACAGCGTTGTGCCGTCCCAGGTGAAGTCGACTCGCTCCACGACTGTTTCACCGTCCTCCGCCAGGCGGAGTTTGGCTGTGCGTCGGCCGAGTGGATCGTATTCGTACCGCCAACGGACCCCGGAGGGAGTGATCACTGAAGTGAGGCGGTCCTCCGGGTCCCACTCGTACTGCCACGTCAGAGGCTTTCGGGATAGCCGAGATTTCTGACGCAAGGTCATGCGACCGAGAGCGTCGTGTTTGTATCGGACCCGTCCCGCACGGACGATGCGAGTGCCCTCGTATTCACGGGCGCCCACAGCTTCTTGGCCAGGATGGCTCTCCGGCCAAGAAGCGGCCTCCTGGTTACCGGAAGCGTCGTAGGCGTAACGCTCGGTCCACTTGGCCGCGTGTACAGCCGTCACGCGGCCTACGGGGTCCAGCTCGAAGCGGCGCACACCGGTCAGCTGATCCTCGATGGCGATGACGTGACCGTCAGAGCGATAGAGGTAGTTGCGCTGCTGTACATGGCGATGTCGTGGACTTGTCAGCGACTGGCTCGTCAAACGACCGAGATCGTCGTATTCCTGAGCCAAAGTAAGAGCCTCGTCGCC
This sequence comes from Streptomyces sp. NPDC086519, assembly GCF_040686075.1. Lineage (NCBI taxonomy): Bacteria > Bacillati > Actinomycetota > Actinomycetes > Kitasatosporales > Streptomycetaceae > Streptomyces > Streptomyces sp. NPDC086519. Next base: position 67,639 of record NZ_JBFBJL010000020.1, on the reverse strand, counting down.
GATATGGCGTATCAGTTCTCGTCCCACGGAGTCGTAGGTGAAGCTGATTGGGCGCCCCGAGGCCACCATTTTCGTACGGTTGCCAGCAGCATCGTACGTCCACATGGTTCGTGCGCCGCTGGGCGTACTGCGCGCCGTGCGGCGGCCGAGAGCGTCATATTCGTATGTCAGTGTCCGCTCGTTGACCGTCTCCGAGACAAGTCGACCGACGCGGTCGCGCAGAAATATGACGTTCGCGTCCGGACCCGCTGCCTCATCCATGTAGCCGGTCGGGCCGTACGAGTATGTAGTTACACGCCCTGCCGTGCACTTCCGCACGATCTGACCCATAGGATTGCGCTCGAACGAAACAGTCTGACCCAGGGCATTCGTGCGGGAAATCAGGCGACCTGCGGCGTCGTACCGGTATGCAAGCGCACGGCCGTCGAAGTCCGTCTCGCAGACCATATTTCCTGCTGCGTCGTATTCGTACGCCCATGTCAGTCCCTGAGGATTCCTGACATTCGTCAGACGCAATTGGCTGTCGTGAGTGAACTCGTATCGCACGCTGTCCGGACCGGTACGGGATGCCAGCAGGTCGAAATGCGTGTACTCGAAGCTGGATATCCCGCCCAGCGCATCAACATGGCGGATGCAGTTTCCTTCTCCGTCATAGGACCAGCTTTCAGCCGTGGCGTCGGGAGCTGTACGGCGAGCCAGATGTCCCTCCGTCGTCCACTCCAGGCGGGTTATGGCGCCTGTGGCATCGATGAGCGCGACTCTGCGACCGAATGCATCTCGCTCGTACCGAGTGACAGCGCCGAGTGGATCTGTAATCTCGATCGGAAGACCGGCCTTGTCGCAGCGGACTGTGGTTGTGTGCCCGAGGGGGTTCGTCACAGACGTTATACGGCCGTCTTCGGCGTAGGTGAGATGACTCTCGCCCCCAGCCGGATCAGTTGACGATACCTGATTGCCGCGCTCGTCGTATGTCCGCTTGTGGGTGTTCCCGTCGAAGCCGGTGATCTCGACAGGAAGAGCGAGATCGTTGAATTCAACGGACGCACTGCGCCCATCAGGTCGGAAGATTCTGGTGGGTTGGCCGTTTACGTTGTTTTCAAGGTGCGTGGTGTGGCCGAGTGCATCCGTCTGGGCCAGGACGTGGTGGTGCTGGTCGTAGCTGGTGCGCGTGGTGTTGCCGAGGGGGTCTGTTTCGGCGATGACCTGGCTGTTGGTGTTGACGACGAAGCGAGTGACGGCGCCTTCGGCGGTGGTGAGGGTGGTGATGCGGCAGGCGGGCCAGGCGGGGTCGGCGCCGTCGTAGTCGAGGGTGATGGTGATGTGGCCGGCTTCGCCGCCCTCGGCGATGCAGCGGTCGCGGTCGTCGTAGGTGTAGGCGTAGCGGCTGTTGTTGGTGTCGGTCCAGGAGGTGACGCGCAGCCGGTCGTCGTAGGTGAAGCGCAGGGGCAGGCCCGAGGAGTTGATCGTCTCGGTGAGGTTGCCGTCGGTGTAGCCGTAGCGCTTGATGACGACGTCGGTGCCGTCGTCGTCGGCGCCGACCAGGGAGATGGCGGTGACTCGGCCTTCGTCGATCGTGATGCGCAGGTGGTAGCCGCCGGAGTGGCGGATGGCGAGCGGGGTGCCGTGCTCGTCGTACTCGAACGTGATGGTGTGCTGGTTGCGGTCGGATATCCGGGTGAGCAGGGCTGTGCCGTCGGTGCTGGGGCGGGCGAAGTGCCGGGTGTGGCCGGTGAGGGGGTCGGTGATGCGGTAGCCGCCGTCGTCGTGGCGGGTCAGGGGGCGGCGGGGGCCGGCCTCCGGCATGACCGGGGTGTGAGGTGCGGCGGGGTGGGGGTAGGCGAGGAGCAGGCCGTCCTCGGTGACGTGGACGACGCCTTGGTCGTCTACTTCCAGACGCTCATCCAGGGTGGATGCCCAACTCGGGCCGAACCACCAGCCGCAGCGGTAGTTGGAGGCGACGCGGCGGGTGAAGGCCAACGGCAGTAGGCCGGGCAGTTCGATGTCGTTCTGCGGCAGATACATGGCGCCGGTGGCCATGTCGACGGGGTCGCTGCCCTTGGATCGGACGACGCTCTTGAGCCGGTTGAAGGCCCCTTCCGCACCCTCGGCGAGCATGCCGCGGGCGTTCTTGCCCAGTCCGCGGACGGCGAGGCTCATGGCCTTCATGCCGCCGCGGAGGTTCTTCATCTCCTTGAGCCCCTTGGCGAGTTTTCCGAGGCTGGTGATGCCCTTGCCGCCGGGTATACAGTCCAGCGCCGCGAACGCCACGTCCCACAGGGACGCTTGGCCCTTTGAGTATTTGTAGAGCGTGTCCGCGAGCACGACGAGCGCCGCGACCAGCACGATCGCGCCGAGGATCGGCCCGCCGATGATCAACGCGATGATCCCGACGACCGCTACGACGACCTTGCAGACGGTGACGATGGTGTCCCAGTTGTCCTCGAACCAGTGACCGACGTCCTGCCACCAGTGCCGGTTGGGTATCCCCGCGTCGGAGGCCTCGTCGATCTTCCGCTTCGCCTCGCCCGCCGCGTCGTCGCGCATCTTGCGGGCGTCCTCGGCCATCTTCTTCGCGGCGTCGAGGGCGTTCTGCGCGGTGGTGACGTCCGACTGGGCCTTGGTGTGGGCGGACTTGGCGCTCTGCACGTCCCTGGTGGCGGCGCGGACCTTGCCCTCGTCGGGCTTGTCGGCGCTGGACTTGCTGCCGGTGGGGTCGTCCTTGTACTTGTCCGCTTCCTTCGTCGCGCGGGTGACCCAGGAATCGGCGGAGGAGAGGCGGGACTTGGCGGAGGAGAGGTCGGACTGTGCCTCCTTCGCCTTGGCCAGGGCCTTGTCGGCGAGGGCCTGGGCGCGCTCCAGCTTCGGCCAGTAGTCCGCAAGCGCATCGCCGCACATCTCGTACGACTTCTTCAGCTTCTTCAGGTTCTTGGGGACGTCCTTGAACTGCTCCTTGAACACCTCGGCCGACTTGCCGGCCCACTGGAGGAGGGTGTCCTCGCCGGCCATGCCCTTGACCAGGCGCAGGGCGTCCGAGACGTCGTCGGCGAAGGCGTGCAACTGGGAGGCGAGGGTGCGCACGCGTTGCGGGTCGCCGGGGGTGGGGTCCCTGTCGAGGTCGAGTGGATGCCAGTCCGCCGGTCGGTACCCCGCCATGATTCCGCAACCCCCGTCGCGTACGCCCCGTCAACAAACCTGTGCACACGTGAAGTTACAGGTCCTGCCGGTTCGAGGTGAAGGCCGGTTCGTGATCAGGGTTCGGAAGCACGCCCCGTCCGACCGCGCGGGTCGCCCCGCATTTCGGCGGCCCGACCCGGCCAACGCCTTTGCGGAGGCCAACCGAGGGTCGTGGTGATGTCACGGGACGGCACCAAAGCCTAGGCCGCGGCGACGAGTTGCCCGACTATGATCTGCCGTGCGCCGTTTCGTTCGACCGGGTCGCAGCAAATCGCTCTGGTGCGTTCCGGATGGACCCCGATACCGTATTCGCTGCTTCGCAGACCCCAACCGTCCCACCAGGAGCCCACCGTGACCCGCCGTTCCCGCCTGCTCACGACTGCCACCGCCGGTGTGACGGCGGCACTTCTGCTCGCCGGTTGCGGTGGAGGCGACGGAGACAAGTCCAAGTCGAACGACAAGATCGCGGGCGCGGACACGGGGGCGTCGACTTCGGCTTCGGCGAGTGCTTCGGCTTCGGCAGCAGCGTCGGGGCGGCCGAAGATTACGCTGCCTGCTGGTGACACTCTCACGTTCACCCCTGACCAGGATTCCGACCCGGTCAAGAACGCGATCCTCTCGGACAATGCGGAGTTCGTCCGGGCACTCGATGCGGCCATCGGAGCCCAGAATCCGCGTCTTCCCGCTCTGGAGTACTACACGGAAGGGGAGGGGGCCGTTGCTGCTCAGCAGTGGGTCCAGTCCTTCGTGGATGGTGGACTGACGGTCACGGGAGTTGTCCGCTACTACGACCGGCAAGTCACCGTCGAGTCCAAGTCCACGGCCTCGCTGACTTATTGCGGGGACGAAAGCAAGGGCTACAACAAGGTCATCAAGACCGGGGTTGTCAAGAAGACGAAAACCACCAAGAACAGCTATGTCGCATATGGCGTCCAGGTCGAGAAGAACGCAAAGGGAGTCTGGGAGCTCGTGAAGATCGCGTCTACTCGCGGAGCCGACAAATGCCAGCCGTGACCAGATTCCGCCGAGGTATCACGACGATCGCACTGGCGGCGTCCGTCTGTGTCCTCTCTGCTCCGTCAGCCATGGCCGACCGTCCCGGAGGCGGTGGATCAGTCGGCGGGTCCGGTCCAGGCACGACCACGTCCGGCAATGCCTCCAGCGACGGGACTCTCTCTTCGACCGTCGGCCTGATCCAGTACGACCGTTCCAAGAACGGCTCGGGCGATTCCGTCGGTCCTGTCACTCCCATGACGACCTGGACCCCGCCGGCGTGCTGGTACGCCCCGAAGTACACGCCCGCCCAGTTGCAGGCGTACCTGGAGCCGATCTGGGCGGCCGGTTCGACGGGTGACGCCTGGGACGCGACCCAGCGTGACCGGTACGTCAACGGTCATCCCTACAAGGACTTCAACAAGGACCAGACCGGCAAGGGTTACTGGTGGGACTCGTACGTCAACAAGTCCTTCCCGCCCGGCTGGGACAAGTGCGACGAGCCCTACTTCTGGGTGGCCACCGGTGACGCGCCGCCGACCAACATCAAGAACGCCGTCACGCCCCAGATTCTCGCCGAACTCGCCTACAACGAGATCCGGGTGCCCTCCAAGGACGTGAGCCTGGCCCCGGCGGACAAGACGAAGGTCAACCTTCCCACGTGGGCGTGGCTGGACGAGACCACGTTCAAGCCGGTGTCAGTCACCGCGCGCATCGACGCCTTGGGCATGTGGGCCACGACCACCGCCAAACCCGTCTCCCTCAAGATCGAGCCGGGTACCTCCGACGCGGTCACCTACCCTGCGTCGGGGGTCTGTGATCTCAACAACAATGGCGGTGTCGGGGAGAAGTACACCGAGGGTGACGCCGGCAAGACGCCCCCCTGTGGGGTGAAGTACCTCCGGTCGTCAGGTAACGGCTCGTACCAGCTCAAGGCCACGATCACCTGGCAGATCAGGTGGTCCGGCAGTGACGGCACCAATGGCCGCCGCCTGCCCGACGGCTCCTTCGGCCGGTCGCAGGACGTCACCGTGCAGGAGATCCAGTCCGTCAACAGGTGAGACCTGTCGTCCGGTGACGACGACCGGGACCTGGCCATGTACCCGAGGGCACCTGGCCAGGTCCGCTTTTCGCGCGCCGCAGCCCCGATTCCCCATTCCGACCACGTCACCTCCCAGCAGGAGTTTCAGAGTGAGCCGCCGGCCCCGAATGTCCGCACACACCGTCACGGGAGCCGCAATCGCGCTGCTCGTCTGTGGTTGTGGCGGCAGCGGTGGCTCCCCCGCAGGTGACGACAACGCGGCGGCCGGTACCGGAACGGCTGGCAGCGCGTCCGTATCGCCGAGCGTGCAGGCCGGGACGGACCGTCCCCAGATCACCTTGCCGTCGGATGTGACGGACGAATACGCGGGCTGGAGGACGGGCGATGCCGCGAAGGACGCCGTACTCGCAGACGTCGCCGCACGCATCGACTCGATGAACGACGCCATCCTGCGAGGCGACACGAGCGCACCCGGCCTGTCCTTCTACTACCGGGACAAGGCGTTGAGCGGCGCCGTCGCCTGGATCCAGGCGTATCTGGACGCCGGCCTGTCCTTCACGGGCACCACCCGCTACTACGCCCCCAAGGTCACCCTGGCCTCCGGAAAGACCACGGCGACGGTCCTCTACTGCTCCGACGAGAGCAAGGGCTTCAACAAGAACCGCAAGACCGGCAAGGTCGACCGGACGCCCTCGGACCAGAGCCCGTACGTGTTGTACAACACGCGCGTCGACAAGAACGACTCGGGCGTGTGGCAGACCACCGCTCTGACCTCGCACCGCGGCGACAAGGCCTGCGTCGGCTAGCCGACGAGCCGCGTTTTCTCGGTATCTCGTGTGCCGATCCCAGCCGCCCCACCAGGAGTCATTCGTGAACCCTCGTTCCCGCCTGTCCACGACGGCCGTTGTCAGTCTGACCTCCGTACTCCTCCTCACGGGATGCGGCGGGGGCGACGGCGACGGCGGAGCGCAGGCCGCGGACAAGGCCTCGTCCGCGCCCACAACGACCGGGGCGTCTGTGTCGGCCTCGCCGAGTGCGTCTGGCTCGGCCTCGTCCGGCGGTCGCCCGAGGATCACGTTGCCGTCGGACGTGACGTTGACCTTCGAGGGTGGTCGAACCGGGGATGCGGTCAAGGACGCGGTGCTCGCCGACGGCGCGGAGATGACGCGGGCGGTTGACGCCGCCATCGCCGGGACGGATCCCAAGGGCGAGGGAATGGGTTACTACACCACGGGCAAAGCCCTTGAGGCCTCGCTGTCCTGGGTCGCTCAGTTCAAGAAGGCCGACGTCACGATCACCGGCGTTGTCCGGTATTACGACCGCAAGGTGACGCTCACGAGCAAGACGGCGGCCATCCTCACGTACTGCGGCGACGAGAGCAAGGGCTTCAGCAAGGACAAGAAGACCAACAAAATCAACAGGACACCCGTCACCAAGGACAGCTACGTCACGTACAACACCAGGCTCGACAAGAACTCCGACGGTGTCTGGCAGACATCACAGATCATTTCCACCAGGGGGGCGGCTCAGTGTCAGCCGTAGTGAGGATCGAGACGCTGAGGGCTGGGGACCACGTCGTCTCGTCGCGGTTCAGGCCATCCCGCCAGGTGCGGCACTCGATCCAGACGTGGATGTCCGTTCTCCTGCGGTCATTGTGAGCGGGGCCGTACCGCGAGAGAGACGAAGTCGGCCCAGGCCGAGGGTGTGACGGTGAGGTGGGGGCCGGTGGTGTGCTTCGAGTCGCGGATGTGGATGGTGGACGGGGCGGTGGCTACTTCGACGCAGTTGGAAGCGTCACCGCTGTAGCTGGATTTCTGCCAGATGAGTTTGGGCATGACGGGGTTCCTCAGAGTTCCTGGGCGATGCGGTGGGTGAGGTCTCGGGATGCTTCGGGGCTCAGTGCGCTCGCCTCCATGTGGTCGACCACTGATCGGTACTTGCGCAACTGCGCTTCACCGTCCAGGAACTCGCAGCCATGGTGGGTGTCCAGTTGCACTGTGTCGAGTTGGGGCACCGCCCCCGCGACATAGTCGATGCCCTGGCCTGTGCCGTGGAAGCTCGCTTTGCCAAAGGGGATGATCCGGACAGTGATGTGGGGCAGTTCGCTCATGGCGACGAGGTGCTTGAGCTGGGCGGCGGCTACATCTCGGCCGCCAAACCCCATTCTGAGCGCTGCCTCGTGAATGGTGGCCGTGTACGGGGTGGGCTCGTTTCCGTGAAGGATGCCCTGGCGCTTGATGCGGTGAGAGAGCCGGTGTTCGATCTCGTATTGCTGGAGCGGTGGGAAGACCGCGCGGAAGAGTGCGCGGGCGTGGTCCGTCGTCTGCAGCAGGGCCGGGATATGGATGACCAGGGCCACGCGCAACTCCGTCGCGTAGTGCTCCAGTTCGGCCAGGTCGATCAACCCGGCGGGCAGATGATCCCGGTACTCGTCCCACCAGCCGCGTTTGCGTCCGCCGGTCATCGCGGCGAGGGCTTCGACCAGTGATGTGTCGGCGCAACTGTACGTACGGGCCATGCTGCGTACGCGGTCAGCGCTCACGGCGTAGCGGCCTGACTCGATGTTGCTGATCTGCGCCTGCTTGAGGCCGAGCAGTCCTGCGGCGGCGGTGGATGTGAGCCCGGAGTGCTCCCTGAGCTTGCGCAACTCGGCGCCGAGACGTTGCTGGCGCAAGGTGGGGATGGTGCTGGGCGGCACTGAGCCCTCTCTCGTCATCGCGTTACCCGTGAATCACCCACAGGAAGTAATTGTCAAGCATTTCCCTTAAGTGATGTCAATTATTACATCGTGGCGCTCTATGGTGGTTCTGCGTCGCTCAGCACCCCGCGCCTGTAAGCCGGAAGCGCACCCCATGGCAGAGCCACCGCCCGGCGCGGTCATCGAGCGAACCCGAGTCCCGTCTCTCGTCGGAGGTCCCCGTGGACACCGTATCCCTGCCCGACACCTGGGTGTACGCCCTTCGCCTGCCCCATGATCCCCGCGCGGCACGCGTCGCACGCATGACCGTACGGGCGGCACTCAGCGGCCATGGCAGGCACGAAGTCCTCGACACCGTCGAACTGTTGACGTCCGAACTGGTCACCAACGCCTACCGGCACACACGCGGCCCCGCCTCCCTCCGGCTCACCGCCCTCGCGGACGGCCGGCTGCGGGTCGGGGTCTGGGACAGTCACCCGCGTATTCCCGCTCCCTTCGGGAAGCCCCCCTGGGACCGTGTGCCGTTCGTTCCGGCGGAAGCCGAGCGGGGGCGCGGGCTGCGGCTCGTGCAGGAGTACGCGGACTCGTGGGGCGGCCTGCCCGTCGGAGACGGCGGTCCGCTCGACCGCGGTGCCGGGAAGCTGCTGTGGTTCGAGGTCGGCGAGTGCTGACGGCAGGTCAAGCTCCGGTCAATCCACCCGGTGGCCGTTCTCCCGGTGCATGCCGCATGGAACACTTCCTGGGTTGCAGAAGTGAAAAGAGTGGCTCAGCCGACGGGGAGCGGATGCGATGAGCGCGCGGCAGGCAAGGAAGATGTTCCAGTTGATGGCCGGCGGTGAGCCCGTCGAGCTCACCAACGCCTGGGGCTCCGTGAAGAAGCTCGCCCGACTCGCCTTCGTCGCCCAGCAGTTCGGGTACGAGTACGCCGACGCCCGGTACGCCGGCTCCCGCAACAACGTGCTCAAGCTCCTCATCGTGCCCGACCACAGCCCGCAGGGCCGGGCTCGGGCCGCGCAGAACTGGGCGCAGTACCCGAACGCGGCCGACGGTGTCTCGCTCCCGCCCCTCGTCCCCGACGCCGTCGAGCTGCTCAGGGCCCGCATCCAGTTCGACCTCACCGGTAAGAACGCCGAGAAGCGGTTGGCGATCTCGGCCGGTGCCATCACCCTCGGGCTGGTCTTCGCCGCTGTGCGCAACGGCGGGGGCGCGGGCCCCGTCGTCATCGCCGGGGTGGTGTGGGTCATCGCCATGGCGGTCATGGGGCTCGGTTTCTTCGTCACGCGCGGGCGCAACGCCAAGTTCGCGCAGCGGCTCCGGGCCGCCGGGTTCGTGCCGGTGACGGAACAGAGCGGGCGGGTGCGGTATCTGCCGCCCGGCACGCCCATGCCCATGCAACAGGGACCAATGCAACAGGGACCAATGCAACAGGGGTCGGTGCAACATCCCCAGTACCAGCCCCCGCAGCCCCACCCCCACCCCCAGCCCCAGTACCAGCCCGGCCCCTACGGCCCCCACACCCCGTACGGCGGCCAGAGCGGTCACGGCCCCTACGGCGGTCAACCCCCCGCCGCCCCCGCCGGTTACGGTCAGCAGCCGCCCCCGCCCCACACCCCCGGCCCCTACGCCCAGCCCGCCGGGCCGTACGCCCCGCCCCAGCAGCCCCCCGGCCCCTACGCCCCCGGCCCCTACCACCAGCAGCCCCCGCAGCCCCCGTACCCCTCCCGCTGACCCACCCCCGCCCCCGACCTCTCACCGGGCCTCGCCTCAGGGTGAGAGCAACGTTCCCTTCCGGTCACCCACAGCCACAGCGTGGAAACGACGCCTCCCTACCTTCGGCTCAGTCACTCGTAGCAGACCGAGCACGCGGAGCACCGTGGAGGCGTCATGACAGCCCCAGCCCCTACCTCACGCAGTCACTGGATCCAGGAGTGGGATCCGGAGGACGAGACCTTCTGGAAAGAGACCGGGGAGAAGGTCGCACGACGCAATCTGTACTTCTCCGTGCTCTCCGAGCACATCGGGTTCTCGATCTGGACGCTGTGGTCCGTGCTGGTGCTCTTCATGGGCCCGGAGTACGGGCTCACCCCGGCCGACAAGTTCCTGCTGACGTCGATGGTGACGCTGCTCGGCGCCGTCGTCCGCGTCCCCTACACCTTCGCCGTCGCGATCTTCGGCGGGCGGAACTGGACGATCATCTCGGCCAGCCTCCTCCTCATCCCGACCATCGCCGCGTTCGCGGTGATGAAGCCGGGGACCTCGTTCGGCACGTTCCTGTGGATCGGGCTCCTCGCGGGTATCGGCGGCGGCAACTTCGCCTCCTCCATGACCAACATCAACGCCTTCTTCCCGCTGAAGAAGAAGGGGTGGGCCCTCGGGCTGAACGCGGGCGGCGGCAACGTCGGTGTCGCCGCGATCCAGCTCGTGGCCCTCGCGGTCATCGGGGCCAGCGGCGGCCCGCGCGTGCTGCTCGGGATCTACATCCCGCTGATCGTCGTCGCCGCCGTCTGCGCCGCGCTCTTCATGGACAACATCGAGAACGTCAAGAACGACACCGGCGCCGCCAAGGACGCCGCGAAGGACGCCCACACCTGGATCATGTCCCTGCTCTACATCGGGACGTTCGGGTCGTTCATCGGCTACAGCTTCGCCTTCGGGCAGGTGCTCACCAACCAGTTCGGCCGTACGCCGCTGCAGGCGACCTACCTCACCTTCATGGGCCCGCTGCTCGGCTCCCTGATCCGTCCCGTGGGCGGCTGGCTCGCCGACAAGTACGGCGGCTCGAAGATCACTCTGTACAACTACGTCGCCATGGCCGCCGCCACCGCCGTCCTGGTCGTCGCCAGCATGCAGAAGTCGCTGCCCCTGTTCGTCATCGCCTTCGTCGTCCTGTTCGCGCTCACCGGTATCGGCAACGGCTCGACGTTCAAGATGATCCCCGGCATCTTCCACACCAAGGCCCTCGCGAGGGGGCTGGAAGGTGAGGAGGCGGTCAAGTACGGGCGCCGGCTCTCGGGTGCCTCCATGGGCCTCATCGGCGCGGTCGGCGCGCTCGGCGGCGTCGGAATCAACCTCGCCTTCCGGCAGTCCTTCCTCTCCTACGGCTCCGGAACCGGCGCGTTCGTCGCCTTCCTGGCCTACTACGGCCTCTGCTTCGCCATCACCTGGGCCGTATACCTTCGCCGGCCGGCCGAGCAGCAGCGGTCCGCGACCGCCACCGAGGCAAAGGCGCAGCTCAGCTACGCCGAGGTGTGACGTAACACTGGTGACATGAACCCGAACCGAGCCTGTCACGCGCCGTTGACAGGCTCGTTCGGCATGCGGGTCAGCTAGGAGAGCAGCCATGGACGAGGAACAGCAGCAGCGGCCGGAGGCCGGTCAGCACGGTCCTCTCGCGGGGTTCACCGTGGGAGTCACGGCCGCGCGCCGCGCCGACGAGCTCGGGGCCCTGCTGCAGCGGCGAGGTGCCGCCGTGCTGCACGCCCCCGCCCTGCGCATCGTGCCGCTCGCAGACGACGGCGAACTGCTCGCCGCCACGAAGGAGATCATCGACCAGGCGCCGGACATCGTGGTGGCGACCACCGCGATCGGCTTCCGGGGGTGGGTCGAGGCCGCCGACGGCTGGGGCTTCGGCGAGCAGTTGCTCGGGCGGCTGCGGGACGTGGAGCTGCTGGCCCGCGGTCCCAAGGTGAAGGGGGCCATCCGGGCCGCCGGGCTGACCGAGGAGTGGTCGCCGTCCTCCGAGTCCATGGCCGAGGTGCTCGACCGGCTCCTGGAGGAGGGCGTCGACGGCCGCCGGATCGCCGTACAGCTGCACGGGGAGCCGCTGCCGGGGTTCGTGGAGTCGCTGCGGGCGGCGGGCGCGGAGGTGGTGCCGGTGCCGGTGTACCGGTGGATGCCGCCGGAGGACCTGGGGCCGGTGGACCGGCTGCTCGACGCGGTGGTCTCCCGCTCGGTCGACGCGCTCACCTTCACCAGCGCGCCCGCCGCCGCCTCGCTGATCTCCCGCGCCGAGCACCGCGGGCTGCTCGGCGACCTGCTCGCCGCCCTCGGCCACGACGTCGTCCCCGCCTGCGTCGGACCGGTCACGGCCCTGCCGCTCCAGGCCCTCGGCGTCGACACCATCCAGCCGGAACGCTTCCGGCTCGGCCCCCTCGTCCAGCTGCTCTGCCAGGAACTCCCGTCCCGGGCGCGGGCGTTGCCCATCGCCGGCCATCGCGTCGAGATCCGGGGCCACGCGGTCCTCGTCGACGGCGCGCTGAAGCCGGTACCGCCGGCCGGGATGTCCCTGCTGCGCGCGCTGTCCCGCCGTCCGGGCTGGGTGGTCGCCCGCGCGGAACTGCTGCGCGCGCTGCCGGGCGCCGGACGCGACGAACACGCCGTGGAGACGGCGATGGCCCGCCTGCGTACGGCCCTGGGCGCGCCGAAGCTGATCCAGACCGTCGTCAAGCGGGGCTACCGGCTGGCGCTGGACCCGGCGGCGGACACGAAGTACGCGGACGTGTGAGGCGTCGGCCGGGACTGTCGGCCGGCCCTTGTCACAGGTACGTCGCCTGATGGACGTACAGGCACTCATGCCGCGGGACGATCACGTCCAGGAAGGCTCCGCCGGGGACATGCGCGACGTTCCCCTTGGGCCCGGCCTCCTGGCAGGAAGCGCCGTCGAGGGCACCGCGGTCCACCGCACCGCCCGCGGTGAGGCGACCGTGCCGGTCGCGGCCGTCAACGCTGCCGCCGCCCGCGGATCAGCGACCGGACCACCGTCTTCGACAAGCTGATCCGGCTTCTGGCGCTTCGGCTGCTCCTGCCACGCCACAGCGGGCCTCACCTGCTCGGCCGCAGCGATCCGCAAGCCGCTGGAGCGGGCCTCACCTGCTCGGCCGCAGCGATCCGCAAGCCGCTGGAGCGGGCCTCACCTGCTCGGCCGCAGCGATTCGCAAGCCGCCACGGCGGGCACCGCCTGCTCGGCCGCAACGAGCCCCATCCGCCACGACGGGCGGATCCGACTGGCCTCTTCACCCACCTGCACCGGTCGGGATGATCGGTCGGGTGAACTGCCGCCGCGGCGATCGGGCGGCCGGCCCATTCCCGCTCGCAGGCCGCCCCCGGGGGTGGTGAGGTCGACTCCGCGGGGGGAGTTCCGCGACCGTCAACAAAGGAAGACCATGAGACGCTTCGCCACCCGGGCCGCTCTGGCGTGCCTGTCCACCGCTGTCGCCGCCGCGGTGCTCACCTGCCCCTCCGCCACCGCGCTGTCCGTACCGGCCGACGGCGTGTCCCGCAGCGCCGCCACGGCCGCACTCCACCGCCAGACACTGGCCGACCTCGACACCGCCATGCACGGCGAGGCGTACGCCAGCGTCGCCTACACCTTCTACGCCGCCCAAGCCGACCGCGAGAAACTTCCTGGCGCCGCAGGGCTCTACCGCAAGACGGCATCGGTGGAACTCAACGAGCACTTCCGTGAGGAGGCGGCCCTTGCCGGAGTGGTCGGCAGCGACGCGGCCAACCTGCGCGCCGCCATCGCCGGCGAGACCTATGAGACGACCACCATGTATCCCACCTTCGCCCGGCAGGCCGCGGCCGACGGCGACGCCAACGCCGCCGCGCTGTTCGCCGAGATCGGCAAGGACGAGGCACGCCACCTGGCGGCGTTCCGAGCGGCCCTGAAAGTCGTCGAGACCGGCCGCGGCCAGATCCCCGCCCCGCCGTCCGTCGACGCCGTCCAGGTCCCCGCCGGCGGCCGGAAGGTCCACTCCGCCCGCACCCTGGCCAACCTCGACACCGCCATGCACGGCGAAGCCCTCGCCCGCGCCCGCTACACCCTCTACGCCGACCACGCCGCCGCCCACCACCGCCCTGCTCTGGCCCGCCTGTTCCAGGGCATCGCCCAAGTCGAGTTTCACGAGCACTTCGCCGGCGAAGCCGTTCTGTACGGCCTGGTCGGCACCACCCGGGCCAACCTGACCAAGACCATCGCCGGTGAACGCTACGAGGCCGAGGTCATGTACCCCACCTTCGCTCGCCGTGCCGACGCCGTCGGCGACCACCAGGCCGCCCGCCTGTTCCGCGACAACGCCGCCGACGAAGCCGGACACGCCAAGGCCTTCCGGGAGATGCTCAACCGCCTCCACTGACACACCCCCACGGACACATCCCGCCATCTGTCACGGCCTTGAGGGTCTCCCCGCGGGAGGCCCGCCGTGATCTGCCACCGGCGTGCTCAGACGCCGGACACGTGGGCGAGTTGGCCGACGGCCGCCGTGATGGCCATGGCGAGTCCGCCGCCGATGACCACGCGCAGCGCCGGACGAAGGACGGCGGTTCCGGCGGCGCGGGCGGCGAGCACCCCTGCCAGGGCAAGGCCGCAGAGGGTGACCGCGACGATCAGCCACAGGCGTGCGGTGGTGGTCCCGGCGAGAAGGCCGAGGAAGGGCACGAGCCCGCCGCCGAGGAAACTGGCGGCCGACGCGAGGGAGGCCTGGAGGGGGTTGGCCGCGGTGTGCTCGCTGTGGCCCAGCTCGTCGCGCAGATGAGCCTTGAGCGGGTCGGCCTCGTGCAGCGCCTCGGCGACCTGCCGGGCGAGCTCCGGCGGCACGCCCCGGCTCTCGTAGATGCCGGTGAGCTCGGTGAGCTCGGCCTCGGGGAATTCGGCGAGCTCGCGGGCCTCCTTCGCGAGGTCGGCGGTCTCGACGTCGACCTGGGAGCTGACGGAGACGTACTCGCCGGCGGCCATCGCCATCGCACCGGCGGACAGGCCCGCCAGACCGCCCGTGACGACAGTGGAGGTGCCCGCTCCGCTCGTGGCCAGGCCCACCATCAGGCTGGCAATGGAGACCAGGCCGTCGTTGGCGCCGAGCACGGCGGCCCGCAGCCACCCGGCCCGGCCGGCGGCGTGGCTTTCCCGGTGGGGGTTGAGCATGTCGAAGAAGGTCATCGGTTTCGCGTTTCTATCGGTCGGTCAAGATCAGTGGAGACAGGAAGCCGGCCGGTTGCCCGGTCGGAACGTTTCCCCTTCAGGGACAAGGCCCGGCCCCTCGTCGGGGACCGTCCGGGCGACCTCCTCGCCGTGCTCCGGCAACGGCGATTCGCCGCGCCCGACCGCTGCCGGACGTGACGACAGGCCTGCGCGCCGTCCATGTCCGGCAGGCCGGGGCCGGGTACCACCGCTGCGGACCCGGGCTCCGCCGGCGTGGCCCGCCCCGGACCCCGCACTAGGCAGTCAGCGATCACAGAACCCGCCGCACCCCGGTACACGTCGCCGTACTCATCTGATTCCGCTCCCGTGCCAGGTCGCTTTCCAGCCGATTCGGTGGTCACGTCCATCGTGCTCACATGCCGGGGCCGATCGCTTGGGCCGAGTGGCCCCGACTCCGCCTGAACCGGCGACCGAAGACACGGGCCGGGGCCGCTGGTGTCTGAGCGCGTGTGCGACACGAAGCCGCTGTGGTCAAGGGGGCCGTGCAAGGGGAGCAGAGGACCCCTCGGACCAGCGCTCGGTCACGGCAGCCGGGGTTCCGCGAAGCGCTCGAAGATGTGGAGCACGCGCGGCTCGCCGAGGCGTTCCGCGTCGACGACAGGCCCGGCGAGGGGGGCCGAGATCTTCTCCCGCACCGGGGGACGAGCGGACCGGCTGGGCGTCGTACGACGTTCTGGCACGGGAACCCCGCGGAACACCGGTACGAGGACTTCCGGCCGCGCGCCGCACCGGGCACTGTGAACAGAACGGTTCCCCCGTCCTAGGCGGTGACAGGCACATGGCACTGGGTACGGCCGCGGCCCCGTACGAGCCGCGCTTCGACGCCGGGCGGATCTGCCTGGATCTGCTCGCGACCACGCATCCCGGCGAACGGCTCGACGGGCTCGCGGCGTTGCGGGCCTGGATCACCGGCTCCGGACTCGTCCCGCCCGGCACCCCGCTGGCCGACGCCGACGCCGGCTGGCTGGCCGGATTCCGTGACCTGCGCGGCCATGTCGGGCAGTTGGTGCGGGGCCGGAACACGCCGGGGATCGGGCCGTACGACCGCGATCTCGCCCGCGTCAACGACCTCGCCCGCGCCGCCGCGCCCCCGGCCCCGCGCGCCGTGCCCGGTGACGACGGTCTCCTGGTGCGGGAGTTGGCCGGTCCGCCGGAGTGCGCCGCGCTGCTCGCCGCCGTCGCCCGGGACGCCGTGGAGCTGCTCACCGATCCCGTCGCGCGGGCGGCGATCAGGGAGTGCGAGGGCGACAACTGCCGCCTCGTGTATCTGGACACCTCCCGGGGCCGCCGGCGCCGCTGGTGCTCCAGCGAGGTCTGCGGGAACCGTGAGCGGGTGGCCCGGCACCGGCGCCGGGCCGCGCTCGCCCGCGCGTGACCGCCGTCACGCCGCACCCAACTCGCGTCCCATTCGGGGCTTCTGTCGGATCTTCACCGGAGCTCCGTGAAGGTGATTTCGACAACACTCCGTTTGGCGGCGGGCGAGTTCGGGCAGCTCGGCCGCCTTCGACGTTGTGTCGGAAATGTAAAGATCACGCGGTGGGAATGTGGGGGCATGTCCCGCTCGTCATGTCACCTCGAAGAAAAATGTGAGGTCTTGTTGAACACCCCGCGAGTCACTTCCGTACCGGTGGGGGAGCGACCGACTGGGGGAACCCCCGGACACCGGAGGTGGGCGTGCGCAAGGATGCGGCCGTGGCCAATGAACGTGGATCGAGGGCCCGACATCGCATGTCCCAGCCCTCGGAGCCTGATGAGGAGCTGATGCGTGCTCTCTACCGTGAGCACGCCGGACCTCTCCTTGCGTATGTCCTTCGGCTGGTCGCCGGTGATCGGCAACGCGCCGAGGACGTCGTGCAAGAGACACTCATCCGTGCCTGGAAGAACGCCGGACAGCTCAATCGAGCTACCGGATCGGTACGCCCCTGGCTGGTGACGGTCGCTCGCCGCATCGTCATCGACGGTCACCGCAGCCGGCAGGCCCGGCCGCAGGAGGTCGATCCGTCGCCGCTGGAGGTCATCCCCGCGGAGGACGAGATCGACAAGGCGCTGTGGCTGATGACGCTGTCTGACGCGCTCGACGACCTGACCCCGGCCCACCGGGAGGTGCTCGTCGAGACGTACTTCAAGGGGCGTACCGTCAACGAGGCGGCCGAAACGCTGGGTATACCCAGCGGCACCGTCCGTTCGCGGGTGTTCTATGCCCTCAGGTCGATGAAGCTGGCACTGGAGGAGCGGGGGGTGACGGCGTGATGAGTGTGTACGGGGGGCACGGCGGATTCGGCACAGGTGGTTCGGGTATGTCTGGGGCCATGCAGGAATCTCCGGTGCCCAATGAGCACGAGACTGTCGGCGCGTATGCGCTCGGGATTCTCGACGACGCCGAGGCAACCGCTTTCGAGGCTCATCTGGCCGGGTGCGAATGGTGCGCCCAGCAGCTCGACGAGCTGGCCGGAATGGAGCCCATGCTCGCGGCCCTGGCGGATCTGCCGGGTTCCGGAAGTACCCCGTCCATCGGCGAGTCGCTGTCCGCCAGGCCCAGCCCGCGGATGGTCGAGAAGCTCGTCGTCGAGGTCTCCGAGAAGCGGAAGGTCCGCAGCCGGCGGAACATCTTCGCGCTGGCGGCCTCCATCGTGCTGATCGCCGGCGGCTCGGCGGCCGGCGTGGCGCTGGGCGGCGGCTCGGACAGCGGCACGACCACGGCCGCGGCCCCGGCCCAGGCGGCCTTCCAGACCATGACCGACAAGAAGTCGGCCACGGACCCGACGACCCACGTCACCGCGACCGTCGCCGTCGAGAAGAAGGACTGGGGCACCCACGCGGTCCTCCAGCTCAAGAACGTCGCCGGACCGGAGAAGTGCTCGCTCATCGCCGTCGGCAAGAACGGCGAGCGCGAGACGGTGTCCTCGTGGTCCGTCCCGAACTGGGGCTACGGCCTCCCCGACGCCACGACGGAGAAGGCCAAGCAGCCGCTCTACGTCAACGGCGGCGCCGCTTTCACGCCCAACGAGATCGACCACTTCGAGGTCATGACTTTCAGCGGCAAGAAGCTCGTCTCGGTCAGCGCGTAGCTTCGGCGGGCCCCCTTCGCGTACGGTTGACGGCTGCCCAGCACGTCAGAAGGGGGCCCGGTGGCCGCTCAGGCTCAGCAATCCGCGGTCGGCTCTCACGGTTCGCGACAGGACTCCGTCCAGGATTCCGTTCGGGACCGTGAGATCAGCGTCGAACAGGAACACCTCGACCGGGTGTACCGCCGCCTTGAGGAGAAGATCCACGAGGCGGAGTTCCTGATGAACGACGCGGCCAAGCGCGGTCAGGTAGGCACCCCCGGCGCCCTCGCCGAGCGGGACGCGCAGGTCTTCCGGGCGGGCATCCACCTGAACCGGCTCAACAACGAGTTCGAGGACTTCCTCTTCGGCCGTATCGACCTGCTCCAGGGCAAGGACGGCAAGAAGGGGCCCGACGGCGCCTACACCGCCGTGGAACCCGCCGAGGGCGCGGTGCGCGCCGACAACACCGCCGACATCGCCGAGACCCTGCACATCGGCCGCATCGGCGTCCTCGACCAGGACTACTCGCCGCTGGTCATCGACTGGCGCGCCCCGGCCGCGGCGCCCTTCTACAGGTCCACTCCGGTGGATCCCGGGCGTGTCGTACGACGCCGGGTGATCCGCTCCAAGGGCCGCCGGGTCCTCGGTGTCGAGGACGACCTGATGCGCCCCGAGCTGACCGCCTTCCTGGACGGCGGCACGCTGCCCGTCATCGGCGACGGCGCCCTGATGGCCGCCCTCGGCCAGGCCCGCAGCCACACCATGCGGGACATCGTCGCCTCCATCCAGGCCGAGCAGGACCTGGTCATCCGCGCCCCCGCCGCCTCCGTGACCTACGTCGAGGGCGGCCCGGGAACCGGCAAGACGGCCGTCGCCCTGCACCGCGCCGCCTACCTGCTCTACCAGGACCGGCGCCGGTACGCGGGCGGCATCCTGATCGTCTCCCCGACCCCGCTGCTGGTCGCGTACACCGAGGGCGTGCTGCCGTCCCTCGGCGAGGAGGGCCAGGTCGCCATCCGCGCCATCGGCTCCCTGGTCGAGGGCGCCGAGGCCACCCTGTACGACACGCCGGCCACCGCCCGCGCCAAGGGCTCCTCCCGGATGCTGAGGGTGCTGCGCAAGGCCGCCCGCGGAGCCCTGGAGCTGAACGGTTCACCGACCCGGCTCAGGGTCGTCGCCTTCAACCGCCGCCTTGAGCTGGAGGCCGAGGAACTCGACCGCATCAGGCACAACGCGCTGGGCGGCACGGCCCCGGTCAACCTGCTCCGCCCCCGCGCCCGCAAGCTGCTCCTGGACGCCCTGTGGGCCCGCTCCGGCGCGGCCGGCCGGCACACCGACCCGGAGCTCGCCGCCGAACTGCGCTCCTCCTTCGACGAGGACATCGTCACCGAGGACTCCTTCATCGAGTTCCTCGACGCCTGGTGGCCCGAGCTGACCCCGCAGGCCGTCCTCACCGCCATGACCGACGAGAGACGCCTCGGCCGCTGGGCCCGCCGCATCCTCAACCCCGGCGAGATCCGCCGGGTGGCCCGCTCCCTGAAGCGGGACGGCCACACCGTGCACGACATCGCCATGCTCGACGAACTCCAGGCCGTCCTCGGCACCCCCGCCCGCCCCCGGAAGAAGCGCGAGGCCCACCCGCTGGACCAGCTCACCGGCCTGGAGGAGCTGATGCCGGTGCGCGAGGAGACGCAGCGCGAGCGCGCCGAACGGCTCGCCCAGGAGCGGGTGGAGTACGCCCACGTCATCGTCGACGAGGCGCAGGACCTCACCCCGATGCAGTGGCGGATGGTCGGCCGCCGCGGCCGGCACGCCACCTGGACGGTCGTCGGCGACCCCGCCCAGTCCTCCTGGTCCGACCCGGACGAGGCGGCCGAGGCCCGCGACGAGGCCCTGGGCAGCCGCCCGCGCCGCCGCTTCGAGCTCACGGTGAACTACCGCAACCCCGCCGAGATCGCCGAGCTGGCCGCGAAGGTCCTGGCCCTCGCCATGCCCGGCTCCACGTCCCCCTCGGCCGTCCGCTCCACCGGCGTCCGGCCGCGCTTTGTGACGACGGGCGGTCTTGTGACGGCGGACAGTTTTGTGACAACGGAGGGCGGACCCGGCCCCGCGGGGCACGACTCGCTCGAGAAGACCGTACGAACCGAGGCCGAGCGGTTGCTGGACCTGGTCGACGGCACGGTCGGCGTGGTCGTCGCCATGGACCGGCGCGCCGAGGCCGCCCGCTGGCTCGCCGGGCTCGGCGACCGGGTGGTGGCGCTCGGCAGCCTGGAGGCCAAGGGCCTGGAGTACGACGCCACGGTCGTCGTCTCGCCCGCGGAGATCGCCGACGAGTCCCCGGCCGGGCTGCGCGTGCTGTACGTGGCCCTCACCCGGGCGACGCAGCAGCTGACGGTGGTCTCGGGGGAGCGGGACGTACCGGACGACGCGGGGGTCCCGGACCTGCTCAGGGACTGACGGAGGGAGCGTGACAGGTCCCCCGGCCAGGCCCGTTCGGCTGGTTCGGCCGGAGTTTTCCTGTGAAGTCCCCGGACGGGAATGGCCAAGCGGGATCCGTTTGTTAGCCTTGTCGTGACACCGGCTCGATCCAAGCCCCCGGGCCCAACCTTTGTCGCTGCGAGCGACCACTTGCCGCGAGGCGAGCATGGCGGGTCGGTGTCATGAACGTCGAAGAGGCCCACGTCACCCTGTGACGTGGGCCTCTTTTTCGCGCGAACAATACGCACGAAACCCGGTCCGGCTAACGCCTACTGGGGGGTAGGTGCGACGATCGGACGGCACTACCCGCGACACGGTGAACAACGAAGGAAGTCGGCCATGGCAACGGCGCCCAGCGTCTCCTACTCGATGACCATCCGGCTGGAGGTGCCCGCGAGCGGAACCGCCGTCTCGCAGCTCACCACCGCCGTGGAGTCCTCCGGAGGCTCGGTCACCGGCCTCGACGTCACCGCGTCCGGCCACGAGAAGCTCCGTATCGACGTCACCATCGCGGCCAGCTCCACCGCCCACGCCGACCAGATCGTCCAGCAGCTGCGCGGCATCGAGGGCGTCATCCTCGGCAAGGTCTCGGACCGTACGTTCCTCATGCACCTCGGCGGCAAGATCGAGATGCAGTCCAAGCACCCCATCCGCAACCGTGACGACCTCTCCATGATCTACACCCCGGGCGTCGCCCGCGTGTGCATGGCGATCGCGGAGAACCCCGAGGACGCGCGCCGCCTCACCATCAAGCGCAACTCCGTTGCGGTCGTGACGGACGGCTCCGCGGTCCTGGGCCTCGGCAACATCGGGCCGAAGGCCGCCCTGCCGGTCATGGAGGGCAAGGCGGCCCTCTTCAAGCGGTTCGCCGGCATCGACGCCTGGCCGCTGTGCCTGGACACCCAGGACACCGACGCGATCGTCGAGATCGTCAAGGCGATCGCCCCCGGGTTCGCCGGCATCAACCTCGAGGACATCTCCGCCCCCCGCTGCTTCGAGATCGAGGCGCGGCTGCGTGAGGCCCTCGACATCCCCGTCTTCCACGACGACCAGCACGGCACCGCGATCGTCGTCCTCGCCGCCCTGACGAACGCACTTCGCTGCACCGGCAAGGCGATTGAGAACATCCGGGTCGTCATGTCCGGCGCTGGCGCGGCCGGTACGGCCATCCTCAAGCTGCTGATCGCGGCCGGCTTGAAGAACGCCGTCGTCGCCGACATCCGCGGTGTCGTGCACTCCGCCCGCGAGGATCTGGTGGGCGCCCCCGCCGACTCGCCGCTGTGCTGGATCGCCGACAACACCAACCCCGAGAACCTGACCGGCACCCTCAAGGAGGCCGTGCGCGGCGCCGACGTCTTCATCGGCGTCTCCGCCCCGAACCTCCTCGACGGCGAGGACGTCGCGGCCATGGCCGAGGGCGCGATCGTGTTCGCACTCGCGAATCCGGACCCCGAGGTGGACCCCGCGATCGCCCGCCAGACGGCCGCCGTGGTGGCCACCGGCCGCTCCGACTTCCCGAACCAGATCAACAACGTACTGGTGTTCCCGGGTGTCTTCCGCGGCCTCCTGGACGCCCAGTCCCGTACGGTGAACACCGACATGATGCTCGCGGCCGCGAAGGCCCTCGCCGACGTGGTCACGGAGGACGAGCTGAACCCGAACTACATCATCCCGAGCGTCTTCAACGAGAAGGTCGCGGGAGCGGTGGCGGGCGCGGTACGGGAAGCGGCGAAGGGCGCCTGAAGGCTTTCAGGGGCGCGGGGCTGTCCCGGAAGCGCGCCGTCCACGCATGACGCCGGGGTCTGGGGGCAGCAGCCCCCAGGGAAACGTTTGTGAAACTTGCCACGCCATGTAACCGGCGCGTCGTGAAACCCCCCCTTCGGCCCAGCCGTAGGGTATGGGCGGCACCTGGATTGGCGTTCCCGCCGCAGGTGGGGGCAGGATGCGTCCCGGCCCAACATGCGGCTCCGCCGCGTGGCACGCCTCAATGGCAAGAAGAACACGGGAGTAACAACATGAACCGCAGTGAGCTGGTGGCCGCGCTGGCCGACCGTGCCGAGGTGACTCGCAAGGACGCCGACGCCGTGCTGGCCGCTTTCGCCGACGTCGTCGGCGACATCGTCTCCAAGGGCGACGAGAAGGTCACCATCCCCGGCTTCCTGACCTTCGAGCGCACCCACCGTGCCGCTCGTACCGCGCGCAACCCCCAGACCGGCGAGCCGATCAACATCCCGGCCGGGTACAGCGTGAAGGTCTCCGCGGGCTCGAAGCTGAAGGAATCCGCGAAGGGCAAGTGAGCCGAGGCGCTTCGCTTGAGCGCCGTGGGTGACCGGGGGCCCGCCGTGGCTGGTCGCGCCCACGTGGCGGTGGCCGCAGAGCCAGTTCCGGCCCCGCCCCCTGACGGGGCGCTTTGAACAACGACGATGGGGCGGCCCCTCCACCAGGGGCCGCCCCATCGTCGTACCGGCTCCCGCAGGCGTCAGCCGAGCGCCTTGCCCGGCGGTTCCACCGTCGCGCCGAGCTCTCTGGACTGCCCCCCCCGGACCCCCGGCCGGAGGGCGTTGCTCCGGGCCGGGGCCGGGTGGCGGCTGTCAGCCGAGCGCCTTGCCCGGCAGTTCGACCTTCGCGCCGAGTTCCATGAGCTTCTCCATGAAGTTCTCGTAGCCGCGGTTGATGAGGTCGATGCCGTGGACCCGGGAGGTGCCCTGGGCCGCGAGCGCGGCGATCAGATAGGAGAAGCCGCCGCGGAGGTCGGGGATGACGAGATCGGCGCCCTGGAGCTTCGTCGGCCCGGAGACGACCGCGGAGTGCAGGAAGTTGCGCTGGCCGAAGCGGCAGGCCGAGCCGCCCAGGCACTCGCGGTAGAGCTGGATGTGAGCACCCATCTGGTTCAGCGCGGAGGTGAAGCCGAGACGGGACTCGTAGACCGTCTCGTGCACGATCGAGAGGCCCGTCGCCTGGGTCAGGGCGACGACCAGCGGCTGCTGCCAGTCGGTCTGGAAGCCCGGGTGCACGTCCGTCTCCAGCGCGATGGACTTCAGCTGGCCGCCCGGGTGCCAGAAGCGGATGCCCTCGTCGTCGATCTCGAAGGCACCGCCCACCTTCCGGTAGGTGTTCAGGAACGTCATCATCGAGCGCTGCTGGGCGCCGCGGACGTAGATGTCGCCCTCGGTCGCCAGCGCCGCCGACGCCCAGGACGCGGCCTCCAGCCGGTCCGCCAGGGCGCGGTGGGTGTAGCCGCCGAGCTTGTCCACCCCGGTGATGCGGATCGTGCGGTCGGTGTCCATCGCGATGATCGCGCCCATTTTCTGCAGAACGCAGATCAGGTCCTCGATCTCCGGCTCGACGGCCGCGTTGGACAACTCCGTGACGCCCTCGGCGAGTACGGCCGTCAGCAGCACCTGCTCGGTCGCGCCGACCGACGGGTACGGCAGCCGGATCTTCGTGCCGCGCAGCCCCTTCGGCGCCTCCAGGTACTGGCCGTCCGCGCGCTTCTCGATGGTCGCACCGAACTGCCGCAGCACGTCGAAGTGGAAGTCGATCGGCCGGCCGCCGATGTCGCAGCCGCCCAGGCCCGGGATGAACGCATGTCCCAGGCGGTGCAGCAGAGGGCCGCAGAAGAGGATGGGGATCCGGCTGGAACCCGCGTGGGCATCGATGTCAGCGACGTTCGCGCTCTCCACGTACGTCGGATCGAGCACCAGCTCACCGGGTTCCTCGCCCGGACGTACCGTCACCCCGTGCAACTGCAGCAGGCCGCGCACCACCCGCACGTCACGGATGTCCGGAACGTTGCGCAGCCGACTGGGCGCACTGCCCAGGAGGGCGGCCACCATGGCCTTCGGCACGAGGTTCTTCGCACCGCGGACACGGATCTCGCCCTCCAGCGGGGTGCCGCCGTGGACAAGCAGGACATCGTCGTTGACGGTCATGAATCTCGCGTTCCATGGAGTTGGGCAGGGCCGGAGAGACAGAGTAATCGCCCATCGGCCCCCTCCCGTAGGCCCAAGGACCACCCAGCAACGTCATAGCTGTGTCACAACACGAACGGTGCCTAATCGGACACATGGGGTCACCGTCGGTGACCGTGCGCCCGGGGACGCCTCCTTGCGCCCTCCCGTCTCCCGCCACCCCCCTCGGACGAGGCCTCACCAGGGCGCCCCTCCCATTCGTGGCCGCATTCACTCCCGGGCCCGGATTGGCTCCCCATGCGACGGGAAGATGCGGGATCATGTCTGGCATGACCGAGGTGTCCTCGCTCACAGGGCGGCTGCTCGTGGCCACGCCCGCCCTGGCGGACCCGAACTTCGACCGTGCGGTGGTGCTCCTTCTCGACCACGACGAGGAGGGCTCCCTCGGTGTCGTCCTCAACCGGCCCACCCCGGTGGACGTCGGTGACATCCTGGAGGGCTGGGCCTCCCTCGCCGGCGAGCCGGGGGTCGTCTTCCAGGGCGGGCCGGTGTCCCTGGACTCCGCGCTCGGCGTCGCGGTCATCCCCGGCGGGGGGAACGGCGACCGCGCCCCGCTCGGCTGGCGCCGGGTGCACGGCGCGATCGGCCTGGTCGACCTGGAGGCCCCGCCGGAACTGCTCGCCTCGGCGCTCGGTTCGCTCCGGATCTTCGCCGGTTACGCCGGATGGGGCCCCGGCCAACTGGAGGACGAACTGGCCGAGGGTGCCTGGTACGTCGTCGAGTCCGAACCCGGGGACGTCTCCTCCCCGGCCCCCGAAAGGCTCTGGCGCGAGGTGCTGCGCCGCCAGCGCAACGAACTGGCGATGGTGGCCACCTACCCGGACGACCCCTCGCTCAACTGACGGCGGCCCTTCTCTCAACCGTTGCCGGGGCGCTTCAGTACCCTTGGCGTTTATGAGCACTCTTGAGCCCGAGCGCGGGACTGGTACGGGGACCCTCGTAGAGCCGACGCCGCAGGTGTCCCACGGCGACGGCGACCACGAGCGCTTCGCCCATTACGTCCAGAAGGACAAGATCATGGCGAGCGCCCTCGACGGCACCCCCGTCGTGGCGCTGTGCGGCAAGGTGTGGGTGCCCGGCCGCGACCCGAAGAAGTACCCCGTGTGCCCCATGTGCAAGGAGATCTACGAATCCATGGGCAGCGGCGGCGACGGCGAGGGTCAGGACAAGTAACCCGCTGGTCCGACAGCTCGGCTCTCTGAGGCCCCGGGCGCGCTTTGGCGTGCTTCGGGGCCTTTGCCGTGCCCGCGCGTTGCACGGAGTGCGTCAGGCGGTCACAGAGTGGTTGAGACCTCTTGTCGCCGTGTTCATGTTGTCCCTAGCCTCCGTGGTGTTGTGCAGAGCGAAACAGTCGTTGCACATGTTGCAACGAGCCATGTTTGAGCGCGCTCCCGGAGGGTCACCTCATGAAGCTCCCCGTCCCCGCACTCCTCGTCGGCGCCTACACCTACGGCGCGATGCCCTTCATCTGGGCCGGCGGCGGCGAACTGGCCACCGTCAAGGGCGGGGCGTACACCTCCGCGATCGACAGCGCGGCCGCCCGGAAGGGCATCAAGGCGCACACGTCCCTCTTCGGCGACGACAACTGCCCGGCCATGCGGCCGTGGAGGCGGGGAGCGTCAAGGGCGAGTACGCGGTGGTCCCGCCGCCGGGGGCCACGGCCGGCTCGATCGCGCAGGCCTTCGCGGGCGGCAACGACATCGGGGTGCTCAGGAGCACGACGCACCGGACCCTGGCCGTCGACCTGATGGCGAAACTGACCTCCCTCGCGGTACGGGCCGGGCGCCGCCATCGGTGTCGTCACGCTGCTGGTCCTGCTCGCCGTCACCCTGGTCTACCCGCGGCTGCTGCGCCGGCAGGGGGAGGAGCTGTGACCGTCGTGAATCTTGTGCGCGGGTTCGCGCGGCGGCCGGGGCGGACGGCCGCCGAGGGGGCGGCGCTGGTGATCGCCGTACTCGTCGCCTTTCCGCTGTACCGGATGGTGCTGGGAGCCTTCGAACCGGCCGGGGGGATCGGGTCGGGCCGGCCCAGGCCGTGGACTCTCTCGCCCTCTCTGGACTCCTTCCGGCGGGTGTTCGGGCAGCAGGAATTCGGCCGTCACTTCGTCAGCAGTCTGATCGTCGCGGGCAGTGTGGTCCTCGTCTCTGGGCTGATCGCCTTTCTCGCCGCGACCGCCGTGACCCGATTCCGGTTCCGCTTCCGGACCACCTTGTTGATCATGTTTCCGGTGGCCCGGACGGTGCCCGTGGAGGCCCTCGCCATCCCCCTCTTCTTCCAGATGCGGGGCTTCGGTCTGCTGAACACGCTGGGCTCGCTGATCCTGCCTCACATCGCCTTCTCGCTGCCCTTCGCGATCTGGATGCTGCGGGGGTTCGTGAAAGGGGTCCCTCAGGCGCTGGAGGAGGCCGCGTACATCGACGGGGCGAGCCGCTCGCTTTCTCTGGCAGATCCTTTTCCCGCTCGTCCTGCCGGGCCCGGTGGCCAAGAGCGTGTTTTCCTTCATCTCCGCCTGGAACGACTTCCTGTTCGCCAAGTCCTTCATCATCAGCGCCACTTCGAAGTCCACGCTGCCGATGGCGCTGCTGGTGTTCTTCAAGCCGGACGACCCCGACTGGGGCGGGGTGACGGCGGCCTCCACGGTGATGACGATTCCGGTACTGGTGTTCTTCGTACTCGTGCAGCGACGCCTGGTCTCGGGACTGGGCGGAGCGGTCAAGGACTGACATGACTGAACTGATTCCGAGGCCTCGCGGCGTCCTCGCCGATTCCGGCGAAGTACGGCTGACGGCACACTCACAGCTCTCCGCGGGCCCGGCGACGGAGGGCGTCGGGCACTGGCTGCGCACGGTCCTCCGGGAGGCCACCGGCCTGCCGCTGCGCGAGGGGCGGGCACCCGACGGCACCGACGGCGACGGCATCGGGCTCCGGCTCGACCCCGGGCTCGGCCCCGAGGAGTACCGGCTCGTCAGCGACGGGAGCGGCGTCCTCGTCGAGGGCGGCAGCGCGGCCGGGGTTTTCTGGGGTGCGCAGACCCTGCGGCAGCTCCTCGGCCCCGACGCGTACCGCAGGGCTCCGGTCGACCGCGACCGTACCTGGGCCGTGCCGCACCTGACGATCGAGGACTCCCCCCGATTCCCCTGGCGCGGCCTCATGCTCGACGTGGCCCGGCACTTCATGCCGAAGGAAGGCGTCCTGCGCTACCTCGACCTCATGGCGGCGCACAAACTCAACGTCTTCCACTTCCACCTGACGGACGACCAGGGCTGGCGCGTCCGGATCGAGCGCTACCCCCGGCTCACCGAGGTCGGCTCCTGGCGGCCCCGCACGAAATTCGGTCACCGGGCCTCACCGCTGTGGGAGGAGAAGCCGCACGGTGGCTTCTACACCCAGGACGACATCCGGGAGATCGTCGCCTACGCGGCCGAGCGGCATATCACGGTCGTCCCCGAAATCGACGTGCCGGGACACTCGCAGGCCGCCATCGCCGCGTATCCGGAACTCGGCAACACCGACGTCATCACCGCATCCGTCACAGGGGGCACCGCCCTCTCCGTCTGGGACTCCTGGGGGATCTCTCCGAACGTACTCGCCCCCACCGACAACACCCTGCGCTTCTACGAGGGGGTGTTCGAGGAAGTGCTCGGTCTCTTCCCGTCGGAGTTCATTCACGTCGGCGGCGACGAATGCCTGAAGGACCAGTGGCGGGTCTCGCCCGCCGCACAGGCGCGCATCAAGGAACTCGGGCTCGCCGACGAGGACGCGCTGCAATCCTGGTTCATCGGGCACTTCGCGAAGTGGCTTTCCGCGCGCGGGCGTCGGCTCATCGGCTGGGACGAGATCCTGGAGGGCGGGATCGCGGAGGGCGCGGCCGTCTCGTCGTGGCGCGGCTACGGCGGCGGGATCGCGGCCGCGCGGGCCGGGCACGACGTCGTCATGTGCCCCGAGCAGCACGTGTACCTGGACCACCGTCAGGCCGACGGCGCCGACGAGCCGGTGCCGATCGGGTACGTCCGCACCCTGGAGGACGTGTACCGGTTCGAACCCGTTCCAGCGGGGCTGGACGAATCCGAGGCGCGGCGGATCCTGGGCACCCAGGCCAACGTCTGGACCGAGGTGATGGAGGACCAGGCGCGCGTGGACTACCAGGCCTTTCCCCGGCTCGCCGCCTTCGCCGAGGTCGCCTGGAGCGCCCTTCCGGCCCCGGCCGACCGGGACTTCGCCGACTTCGAGCGCCGCATGACCGCGCACTACCGGCGGCTCGACGCCCTGGGGGTCGCCTACCGGCCGCCGTCCGGCCCCCTGCCCTGGCAGCGGCGCCCCGGCGTCCCCGGCCGCCCCCTCGACGGCCCGCCCCCGAACCGCTAGCCCCCGCCTCCAGCCCCCGCCTCCGGTCCCACCCGGGTGTTCTCCCCGCTCCGAACGCGTAATGGAAAAAGACCCCAAGGGTCACCGAAGAGTGTCAATCGCCGCGCACCGGTGATGCCGGAAGAAAACGGATCAAGCCGCCGGTGAGGTGGGCGAATGCCTCCTACCGGACCCGCGCGTTCGAGGCTTGCGAAGATGTGCCAGAGTTGCCACGTCCGCCCTGTGAGCACGTACCGTACGGCCACACAGGTGGGACCAGGTGGGGCAGCGGGAAGGGGCAGCCGGTTTTGACCACGCACGCACCGCAGGCGGCGCAGGCCGTCACGCTGCCCACGACGCTGAACGAGGCCGTGGCGGCCCTCACCGCCATGCCGGCCGCGGTCCCCGTCGCGGGCGGCACCGACCTGATGGCCGCCGTCAACTCCGGGCAGCTCAGGCCCGCCGCCCTCGTCGGCCTCGGCCGGATCAGCGAGATCCGCGGCTGGCAGTACCAGGACGGCAACGCCCTGCTCGGCGCCGGCCTCACGCACGCGCGCATGGGCCGCCCCGACTTCGCGGCCCTGATCCCGGCCCTCGCCGCCGCCGCGCGGGCCGCCGGTCCGCCGCACATCCGCAACGCCGGCACCCTCGGCGGCAACATCGCCACGGCCGCGCCCACCGGCGACGCGCTGCCGGTGCTCGCCGCCCTGGAGGCCACGCTGATCATCGCGGGACCGGGCGGATCCCGCCGGGAGATCCCGGTGTCGCACCTGCTGGCCGGTGTGGAGATGCTCCGCGCGGGCGAGCTGATCGGCTTCGTGCGGGTGCCGCTGCTGCACGCCCCGCAGGTCTTCCTGAAGGCGACCGGCCGCACCGGGCCGGGCCGTTCGGTGGCCTCCGTGGCGCTCGTCCTCGACCCCGCCCGGCGCGGCGTCAGATGCGCCGTCGGCGCCATAGCGCCGATGCCGCTGCGGCCCCTGGACGCCGAGCAGTGGGTGGCCCGGCTGATCGACTGGGACAACGACCGCGCGCTCGTCCCGGAGGCCCTGAGCGCCTTCGGCGAGTACGTCGCGTCCGCCTGCATCCCCGACCCGGTCCCCGAGCCCGACGGCTCGGTGCCGCCGCTTCCGCCCGCCGTACTGCACCTGCGGCGCACCGTCGCCGCGCTGGCCCGACGAGCACTGGGGAGGGCGCTGTCATGACCGACGACCAGCACGCGGAGGGCGCGCCCGCGAGCGGTGGCGGCCGCTGGGACCCGCTGCCCCAGGGCGACTACGACGACGGCGCGACCGCGTTCGTGAAACTCCCCGAGGGCGGCATCGAGGCCCTGCTGTCCGCCGACAGCCCCCTGGCCGCGCCCGGCCACGGCTATGTGCCGCCGCAGATAACGGCCGCGCCCGGCACCGACGCCTGGGGCGCGCCGGCCGACGGCGCCCGGTGGCCCGACCCGAACGCCGTCCCCCAGGAACGGCCCGCCGACGACCGGTTCACGTACAACCCGGCCGCGACGCAGCAGTGGATGTACGAGGAACCGCCGCCGCCCGCGCCCGGTCACGACGTGACCGGCCAGTGGTCGATCCCGGTGGCGACGGGCGACGCTCCGGACGAATCGGGCGAGTTCACCACGTCCGCGCTCATGGAGCAGTGGGGCGGCACACCGCCGGCGACCCTGCCGGGGGGCGCCGCCGCGCCCTGGGCGACCGAGGCCCAGGCGTGGGAGCACCCCGTGGCGGCCCCTGAACCGCCCGCTGAGCCCCCCGCGGGCCACGGTGACACGCGAGGCCCGGCTCCCGCCTTCGAGGCCGCCGGTGCGCCGTCTGGGGCCGATGCGCCGACGGGGGACGAAGAGGGCGAGCCGGCCGACACCGGCGAAGCCGACGCGCCCCACGACGTCGCCGACTCGCAACCCACCCACGGTCCGCAGGACGCCGACGGCGAGTCCGCCCCGCAGGGGCCGTCCGCGGCCGACGGCGAAAGCGCCGCCGACGACGCGGGCGGCGAAGAACACGCCGAAGGCGAAGCCGAGGCGGTCGACGACCACCCCCTCGCCTCCTACGTCCTGCGCGTCAACGGCGGCGACCGCCCCGTCACCGACGCCTGGATCGGCGAGTCCCTCCTGTACGTCCTGCGTGAGCGCCTCGGCCTGGCCGGCGCCAAGGACGGCTGCTCACAGGGCGAATGCGGCGCCTGCAACGTCCAGGTCGACGGCCGCCTGGTCGCCTCCTGCCTGGTCCCCGCGGTCACCGCCGCCGGCAGCGAGGTCCGCACGGTCGAGGGCCTGGCCCAGGACGGCCGGCCCTCGGACGTCCAGCGCGCACTGGCCCGCTGCGGAGCCGTCCAGTGCGGCTTCTGCGTCCCCGGCATGGCGATGACCGTCCACGACCTCCTGGAAGGCAACCCGGCCCCCACCGAGCTGGAGACCCGCCAGGCCCTGTGCGGCAACCTCTGCCGCTGCTCCGGCTACCGGGGCGTCCTGGACGCCGTCAACGAGGTCGTGGCCGAACGCGAGGCACACATCGCCGCCGACGCTGAGACGGACGGCGACGAGGCCCGTATTCCCCACCAGGCGGGACCGGGCGCCGGCGGCGTCCACGCGTCGGCGTTCGACTCACCGGGCACCTTCGGGGCCGGAATCCAGGTCCCGCACGAGCAGCCGTACGACCAGTCGTACGGTGGCAACCAGTCGTTCGGTGGTGATCAGTCGTTCGGCGGCAACCAGTCGTTCGGCGGTGACCAGTCGTTCGGCGGCAACCAGTCGTTCGGCGGCAACCAGTCGTTCGGCGGCAACCAGTCCTTCGACGACCAGAGCCAGAGCTACGAAGACCAGCCCTACGGCCCGGACGGAGGCCAGGCGTGACCAACGAGACCGTCACCACGACCACGGCCGCGGAGACCCCCGTCCCCGCCCCCGAGCCGCTGCCGCACGGCCTCGGCGTGTCGCTGCCCGCCGCCGACGCGGGCGCGAAGACCGAGGGCACCTTCCCGTACGCGGCCGACCTGTGGGCCGAGGGCCTGCTGTGGGCGGCCGTGCTCCGCTCCCCGCACCCGCACGCGCGCATCGTGTCGATCGACACCAGCCACGCGCGCGAGATGCCCGGCGTTCGGGCCGTCGTCACCCACGAGGACGTCCCCGGCACCCCGCGCCACGGCCGCGGCACCCCGGACCGCCCGGTCTTCGCCTCCGAGGTGGTACGGCACCACGGCGAGCCCATCGCGGCCGTCGCCGCCGACCACCCGGACACGGCCCGGATGGCCGCCGCCGCCGTCATCGTCGAGTACGAGATGCTCGAACCGGTCATCGATCCGGAGCAGTCCTTCGAGGCCGAGCCGCTGCACCCCGACGGCAACCTGATCCGGCACATCCCGCTCCAGCACGGCGACCCGGACGCGACCGGCGAGATCGTCGTCGAGGGCCAGTACCGCATCGGCCGCGCCGACCCCGCCCCCATCGGCGCCGAGGCCGGACTCGCCGTACCCCGCCCCGACGGCGGGGTCGAGCTGTACCTGGCCTCCACCGACCCGCACACCGACCGCAACACGGCCGCCGCCTGCTACGGCCTGTCGCTCGAACAGGTGAAGATCGTCGTGACCGGCGTGCCCGGCGCGACCGCCGACCGCGAGGACCAGGGCTTCCAGCTCCCGCTCGGCCTGCTCGCCCTGAAGACCGGCTGCCCGGTCAAACTCACCGCCACGCGCGAGGAGTCCTTCCTCGGCCACGCCCACCGCCACCCCACCCTGCTGCGCTACCGGCACCACGCCGACGCCGAGGGCAAGCTGGTCAAGGTCGAGGCGCAGATCCTGCTCGACGCGGGCGCCTACGCCGACACCTCCGCCGAGTCGCTGGCCGCCGCCGTCTCCTTCGCCTGCGGCCCCTACGTCGTGCCGAACGCCTTCATCGAGGGCTGGGCCGTCCGGACCAACAACCCGCCCTCCGGACATGTCCGCGGCGAGGGCGCCATGCAGGTGTGCGCCGCCTACGAGGCGCAGATGGACAAGCTGGCGAAGAAGCTCGGCCTCGACCCGGCCGAGATCCGCCTGCGCAACGCGCTCGCCACCGGCGACGTCCTCCCCATCGGCCAGACCGTGACCTGCCCGGCCCCCGTGGCCGAACTCCTCCAGGCGGTCCGGGACTTCCCGCTCCCCCCGCTGCCCAAGGACACCCCCGAGGACGAGTGGCTGCTCCCCGGCGGCCCCGAGGGCGCGGGCGAGCCGGGCGCGGTGCGCCGGGGTGTCGGCTACGGCCTCGGCATGGTGCACATGCTCGGCGCCGAGGGCGCCGACGAGGTCTCGACGGCCACGGTCAAGGTCCACGACGGCGTCGCGACCGTGCTCTGCGCGGCCGTGGAGACCGGCCAGGGCTTCACCACCCTGGCCCGCCAGATCGTCCAGGAGACCCTCGGCATCGACGAGGTGCATGTCGCGCCCGTCGACACCGACCAGCCCCCGGCGGGCGCGGGCTGCCGGGGCCGTCACACCTGGGTCTCGGGCGGAGCGGTGGAACGCGCCGCGAAGATGGTCCGCACCCAGCTCCTCCAGCCCCTCGCCCACAAGTTCGGCATGTCGACCGAGCTGCTCCAGATCACCGACGGCAAGATCACGTCGTACGACGGCGTCCTGTCGACCACCGTCACCGAGGCGCTGGACGGCAAGGAACTGTGGGCGACCGCCCAGTGCCGCCCGCATCCGACCGAGCCGCTGGACGCCGAGGGCCAGGGCGACGCCTTCGTCGGCCTCGCCTTCTGCGCGATCCGCGCGGTCGTCGACGTGGACATCGAGCTCGGGTCGGTCCGGGTGGTGGAGCTGGCCGTCGCCCAGGACGTCGGCCGGATCCTCAACCCCGCGCAGCTCAACGCCCGTATCGAGGCCGGTGTCACGCAGGGCGTGGGCATCGCCCTGACGGAGAACCTGCGCACTCCGCGCGGTCTGATCCGCCACCCCGACCTCACCGGGTACGCCCTGCCGACCGCCCTCGACGCCCCCGACATCCGGATCGTCAGACTCGTCGAGGAACGGGACGTGGTCGCCCCCTTCGGTGCCAAGTCGGTCAGCGCGGTGCCGGTGGTGACGTCCCCGGCGGCCGTCGCCTCCGCCGTCCGCGCCGCCACCGGCCGCCCGGTCAACCGCCTCCCGATCCGCCCGCAGGCGGCGGTGGTCACGGGCCAGTGAGCCTGTCGGGGGTCGTCGTCATAGCCGGGGATGGGGGCACCTCCCACGCCCTTTAGGCAGTGGGGGAGGCTGCCGGCAAGTCGACCGTCGCGCAGGCGCTGGCCGAGCGTCTGCCCCGGGCCGCGCACGTCCGCGGCGACCTCTTCCGTCGCATGATCGTGTCGGGCCGGGAGGAGTACACGCCCGGGGCCTCGCCGGAGGCGACCGCCCAGCTCCACCTCCGCTACCGGCTGTCGGCGGCCACCGCGGACGCGTACGCCGAGGCCGGTTTCACGGCGATCGTCCAGGACGTGCTCCTGGGCCCGGAGCTGACGTCGTACGTCCAGCGCATCCGCACCCGTCCGCTGCACGTCGTGGTCCTCGCCCCGAGCCCCGAGGCCGTGGCGCAGCGGGAGGCCGGGCGGTCCAGGACCGGCTACGGGCCCGCGTGGACGGTCGCCGATCTGGACGCGGAACTACGCCTGCGCACCGAGCCGTTGGGTCTGTGGCTGGACACCTCGGCACTCACCGTGGAGCAGACGGTGACAGCGATTCTCGCCGGGACGGAACGGACGAGGGTCGCCTGACGTCTCTTCTGCGGGGCGTTGTCAGTGCCGCGGCGTAGTGTTCTGGGCAGTGGGGACGGCCGTTCGGAGGGGAAGCCCGGACGGCCTGTCGTGCCCTGCTGACGAACTGCGCACGACGCACCACCCGACCCACTGGCACGTCTTGAACTCTTGATCGCGGGGGCAGCGATGAGCACGATCAGCACGACCGGCAGCAGTGCGACGGCGATCACGCTGACCGAGGCCGAACTGGACCGGTACATCACGCACGAACCCACCCGCAGCCGACTGACCGGCCCCGGCCTGCCCGACGGCGGCGGCCTGCTGACGTTCGAGCCGCTGCGCACCATCGGCCTGCGCACCCTGGCGGACGTCACGGACGGCCCGACCCGGCTCGCGGAGGAGCTCAGGGACCGCCTGGTGATAGGGGAGCTGCTGGCCCCGGCCGGCCTGGACACCGAGTCGATCCTCCTCGACGGCGGCACCGGCGAGATCACCACGGCCTACCTGCTCGACCCCACCGACCCGCGCCCGCTGGCGCCCTCGCTGGAGACGCTGCTGCGCTTCGCCGCGGTCACCGAGGAACTGACGGGCCTGCGCGGCCGTTTCGCCTCCCTCGCCGGTACCCACGGCACGAAGGCGGCGACCGAGGCCTCCCGCAAGCTCCTGGAGCTCTTCGAGGAGGGCACGGCCGGCCGCGTCCCGCCGTATTGGAAGGCCACGGCCCTGATCCGTCCCCTCAGCCTGATCGCGGGCCCCGGCACGGACTCCGGGCTCGCCGTCGACCTGCCGGCCCGGCTGCTGGACCAGGAGTTCGGGCAGGGCCGGGTGGCCCGCTTCGAAGAGGTCGACTTCCCGCCCACGCTCGCCCACGAGCCGACCCGCCGCTTCCTGCGCGAGACCGGCCTTCCGGAGGACGCGGTCCTCTTCCACCTCGACCCGGACGCCCCGCTCCCCACCCTCCGGGAGTACTTCACCGACATCCACCCCGGCGGCTTCCCGCTGGACGACCTCCCGGCCCACGCCGACCGGCTCATACGCCTCGGTCACCTGGTCGAGGACAACAGCCTCGTGGTGGACGGCACCACGGGCGCGATCCTCAACTTCTCCGAGCCCGAGGCGACCCTCTACCCCCTCAACACGGACATCTCCACGCTCGCCTACACCCTCTGGCTCCTGCACCACGAGCGCACCATCGACGAGCACCTGAACCACGAACTCACCACCGAGGCCTACGACCAGCTCGCCGCGACCATGCTCCACACCCTCGCGACCGTCGACCCCACCCCCGTCACGACGGACGCCGACTGGCACTACTGGACGGAGCTGTTCCAGGACGAGGCCGGCGGGGTGCTGTAGCGGCGGGGCGGCGCGGGGCGAAGGCGGGGGCGGGGGCAGGACGGGGTCAGGTCACCAGGCCCTGGCGGTAGGCGTAGACGACGGCCTGGACGCGGTCGCGCAGCCCCAGCTTGGCGAGGATGCGGGAGACGAAGGTCTTGACGGTCTCCGGGCTGAGCACGAGGGCCGCGGCGATCTCGCTGTTGGAGAGGCCGTCCGCGATCAGACGCAGCACCTCCAGCTCGCGCGGGGTCAGCGGAACGCCGGGCGGGGTGCCGCCGCCGTCGGCGGGGCGGATCCGGGCGGCGTAACGGCCCACGAGCTGCCGGGTCACCTCGGGGTCCAGCAGGGCCGCGCCCGTGGCCACGGTCCGGATGCCGTGCAGCAGCCGGTCCGGCGGCGCGTCCTTGAGCAGGAACCCGCTGGCGCCCGCGCGCAGCGCCTCGTAGACGTACTCGTCCAGGTTGAACGTGGTCACCACGAGCACCTTCACCGGATGCGGCACCCCGGCACCGGCCAGCAGCCGGGTGGCCTCGATGCCGTCGAGGACCGGCATCCGGACGTCCATCACCACGACGTCCGGGCGCAGCCGGCCGGCGAGGTCGACCGCGGCCTGCCCGTCCCCGCACTCGCCCGCCACCTCCAGGTCGGGCTGGGCGTCGATGATCGTCGCCAGCCCGGTGCGCACCAGCACCTGGTCGTCGCAGACCAGGACCCGGATCGGTGCCCCGCCCGCGCCGCTCACGCCGGGTTCCCCACGGGTATCCGGGCCCGGACGACGAACCCGCCGTCCGTCTCCCGCCCCGCGCTGAACTCGCCGCCCAGCACCGCCACGCGCTCCCGGAGACCGGCCAGGCCCCGTCCGCTCCCGCCGGGGGACGCCGTGGCCGGGCCGGAGCCGTCCGTGCCGACCTTCACGGAGATCTCCTTCTCGCCGTACCGGACCCGGACCGAAGTGGGGCTGCCATGGGCGTACTTGAGGGCGTTGGTCAGGGCCTCCTGCACCACCCGGTAGGCCACCAGGTCGGCGCTGCCGGCCGACTCGGCAGGCGTGCCCTCCTCGGCGAACTCCACCGGCTGCCCGGCCCGCCGGGTCTGCTCCACCAGCGTGCGCAGCCGGCCGGCCGGCGGTGTCCTGCCGCCGCCGGTGTCGGTGCCGTGGTCGGGATTGAGCAGGTCGAGCAGATGGCGCAGGTCGGAGATGGCCCGCCGCCCGGTGTCGGAGACATGGGCCAGGGTCTGGTCGAGGCGGTCCGGCGCGGCGGTCAGATACCGGGCCGCCTCCGCCTGCACGACCATCGCCGTCACATGGTGGGTCACCACGTCGTGCAGCTCGCGGGCGATCCGGGTGCGCTCGGCGGTCCGGGTGTCCTCGGCGACGCGCCGCCGGCGATCGGCCTCCGCGGCCCGGGTGGAGCGCTGCCACGCCCCGACGCCCCAGGCGAGGACCAGCGCCAGATAGAACGTCACGAACCCGCTCGCCGTCTCGCCCCCCGACCCCAGCCGGTGCAGCGCGACCGCCAACGGCACGTAGGCCACGGAGAGCAGAAGCACGGCGGCCCGGCGGTGCCGTTCCAGATGGACGCCGGTGCTGATCAGGGCGATCGGCAGTGCGGTGCCCGCGACCGAGTGGTAGCCGCGCAGCTGGTCGACGGCGAAGCCGAGACAGACCAGGGCGAGCGAGACGGCCGGCCACCGCCGGCGGACGGCGAGCGGCAGGCACTCCAGGCCGAGCACCGCGATGGCCAGCGCGTCGAAGGGGCGGGTCGGCAGGTCCCCGACCTGCGTCCCCTTGTCGTGCAGCACCGGCAGGAACGACCCGGCCAGGAGCAGCAGCCCGAGCGGCAGATCCCGGACCGTGACGTCGAGCCGGTGCCACCATCCGGGCGCCTGCCGAGGACTGATCACCGGGGCAGTGTAGCGACGGCGCCGGCCTGGACACCCAGGCGCCGGCGCGGCACCACATGCCCCCGCCGCTTGGCCAGCCACAGGAACGCGACCGTCACCAGCAGCCCGAGCAGCACCGAGTACACGCTCGCCTCCGGCCCGAACTGCCCGCCCGTGACGAGCTGGGAGCCCGAGGTGGCGGCGTCCAGCAGCCCCTTGTGGGCTCCGCCGCTGCCGGAGACCTCGGTGCCGAAGACGCCGGACTCGGCGAAGTTCCAGCCGAAGTGCAGGCCGATCGGCAGCCAGAGGGTGCGGGTGGCGGCGTACGCGGCGCCGAGCATGCCGCCGGCCTCGATCGCGATGGCGAGGGCGCCCCACACGGTCGCGTCCTTGTTGAGCAGATGCATCATCCCGAACACCGCCCCGGTCGACACCAGTGCGATCCAGGTCCCGGTGCGTTCCTCGACGATCCGGAACAGCACGCCCCGGAACAGCAGCTCCTCCGTCACCGCGGCGGCGGCCATGAACCCGACGACCCCCACCGCGCCCGTCACCGACCCCACCCCGTGGACGGTGTAGTCCCCGAGAAGGGCGATGTTCCCGATGACGCACGCGAAGGTGCCCCCGCCTATGAGCGCCCCCCGCCCGAACGCCGCCCGGGCGCCTTCCCGCGCCACCTCGGTGCTCGGCCGCCGTTCGGTCCGCCGTACCACCCAGCCGTAGACCAGCACCGCGACCACGGCCGTCAGCAGGCCGAGGACCAGGGTGAGGAACCAGTTCCCCTGCACCGCGGCGACGCACTGCGACCCGACGAAGGCGACCGCCGCGACCGCCAGGAACTGCCAGACCAGCCTCATGATGACTCCCTCACAGGATCCGCGGCCCAGGCGCCGCGGCTGGCCCGAACGCTACGGATCGGCCAGCCGCGAATCGTCACCACTCAGTGGACACCTGCGGGTAGCTCGCACGGGGGACACCCCGAACCGGCGGTGGACCGCCGAGAGTGACGCGCTCCTGATCACACAGCGTCACCGTCGGGGATGCGCGGTTGC
This sequence comes from Streptomyces sp. NPDC086519, assembly GCF_040686075.1. NCBI lineage: Bacteria > Bacillati > Actinomycetota > Actinomycetes > Kitasatosporales > Streptomycetaceae > Streptomyces > Streptomyces sp. NPDC086519. The sequence goes on along the minus strand of NZ_JBFBJL010000020.1, from coordinate 28,928 downwards.
GAGCTTCCACATAACGTCGCAGGTGAGGACCAGTCAGGGAGCGGACATGAGCCGAACCAAGCGCAGCAGGACCCGCAGCACCGTCCGTAAGCGGGCGCCGAGGATCTCGTCCCGCACGGTGACGGCACCGGGGCCGCCCACCCCGACGGCACCCGACCGAGGATCGCCGCAGCCGGCGCCGGCCCGTGATCACCTCCTCCCGCACGCTCCCCCGCACGGGCTCGCCCGCATGCGCATATCCGAGACCAATCCCTGGTCGGTCACGGTGATGAGCTTCTTCTTCCTGACAGGCCTCGGGGTGTGCGTCCTCGGCGTCGCGCTCGGCACGTCGGCGACGCTGGACATCGTGGCCCCGGGGGAGTGGCCGACGCCGTGGCAGACGATGGTCGTCGCCACCGGGGTCGTCACGCTGGAGATCCTCCTGGGCACCGTTCTGGCATGCCTGTGCAGCTTCATGTACAACTACACCGCGCGGTTCAGCGGTGGCGTCGAAGTGGCCCTGACCGGCGACCTCAGCGATCCGGCACCGGCCGCGCAGGCCCTCCGGCTCATGACGCGGCTGCACGTTCGCGCCCGGCGGCGCCTGCACGCCTGTCTGCCGGCCAACTCCCGCACCGGTGGGCGCCTTCACCGTCGACGCCGTGGCGACTCCTCCCCACCCGACGCCGATACCGGCGAACGCCCGCAGCAACCGTAGCCAGACGGACGACCACGAGGGCGGCACCCCCTCGGGAATGCCGCCCTTCGTTCTGCCTGGTCAGGCAGTCAGAGGCCGTGGCGGGAATCGAACCCACGTAACTCGCTTTGCAGGCGAGTCCCTGAACCACTCGGGCACACGGCCGTGTCGGTGATTCGAAGGTACGGGGGCGTGGGGGAGGGGCTCAAGGAGATGGGCGGGGCTGCAACGGGACTGCCATACGGCGTTCATGAACCGGGGGTGTACGACCAAGGTCGGAGGCGGGGTGGGGCTTGCGACAGGGGTCAGAGTGGGGATTGGGGCTTACCGTGGTCTGCATGACCGCCCTTGAGCCGAGCGACGCCGTTGTCGCGGACGAGAACGCCGCCCGAGCCGATGAGAGCGGTGTGCTGGGGCGGGCGTACCGGGCGCTGAGCGTCGGGATCGTGTCCGTCGTGCTGCTCATCGCCTTCGAGGCGACCGCGGTGGGCACGACGATGCCGGTAGCGGCCCGGGAGCTGGACGGGGTGTCGCTGTACGCGTTCGCGTTCTCCGGGTACTTCACGACGAGTCTGTTCGGGATGGTGCTGGCCGGGCAGTGGTCGGACCGCAAGGGGCCGCTCGGGGCGCTGACCACGGGGATCGGGGCCTTCGCCGCCGGGCTGGTGGTGGCCGGGACCGCGCAGAGCATGTGGGTGTTCATCGCGGGGCGGGCCGTGCAGGGGTTCGGCGGCGGGCTGGTCATCGTCGCGCTGTACGTCGTCGTGGGACGGGCCTACCCGGAGCGGTTGCGGCCCGCGATCATGGCCGCGTTCGCCGCGGGCTGGGTGGTGCCGTCCATCGTCGGGCCGCTGGCCGCGGGCGCGGTGACCGAGCACCTCGGGTGGCGGTGGGTGTTCCTCGGCATTCCGCCGCTCGTGGTCTTCCCGGTGGCGCTCGCCCTGCCCCAGATACGCCGCCGGGCCGGCGGGCCGGTGACGGAGGAGGGCCGCGGGGCCTTCGACCGGCGGCGGATCCGGCTCGCCTTCGGCATCTCGCTCGGCGCGGGGCTGCTGCAGTACGCGGCTCAGGATCTGCGGTGGGTGTCGGTGATACCCGGACTGCTCGGCGGTGCGCTGCTGGTGCCCGCCGTGCTCGGGCTGCTGCCCCGCGGTACGTACCGGGCGGCACGCGGCTTGCCCTCCGTCGTGCTGCTGCGCGGGGCCGCGGCCGGTGCCTTCGTCTCCGCCGAGTCCTTCGTGCCGTTGATGCTCGTGACGCAACGGGGGCTGTCACCCACCCTCGCCGGGTTCTCGCTGGCGGCGGGCGGGGTCACCTGGGCGGTGGGCTCGTGGGTGCAGGCGCGGCCGCGCCTGGAGCCGTACCGGGAGCGGCTGATGACCCTCGGCATGGTGCTGGTGGCGGCGGCGATCGCCACGGTGCCGACGGTGCTCGTGTCCGGGGTGCCGGTGTGGACCGTCGCCGTCGCCTGGGGCTTCGGCTGCTTCGGGATGGGCCTGGTGATCGCCTCGGCCAGCGTGCTGATGCTCCGGCTCTCCGCCCCGGAGGAGGCCGGCGCCAACTCCGCCGCCCTCCAGCTCTCCGACGCCCTCTCGAACGTCGTCCTGCTCGCCGCGACCGGCGCGGCCTTCGCCTCCCTGGGCGGCGGCAGCATGACGGGGGCGGCCGGCTCCGGTTCCCATCCGGCCGCCTTCGCCGCGGTGTTCCTGCCGATGGCGGGGGTGGCCCTCGCCGGGGCCTGGGTGACGAGACGGCTGCGGGACCGGGCGTCGTGAACCGCTCGCCGGCCCGCCCTGCCATCGCGCGGCGCCTTCGTGATCTGTGACGTGAGTCCCACCCGGCGGTGCGGCGGCCTCGTCCGCGCGTTGACCGCCGCGGCGCGCCGGTAGGGTGGCCCGGTTGTCATACGTAGCCACCCGACCCTCGTACGCCTCGCGACCCCCTTTACTACGGAGACCGTGACTACCACCGCCGCCTCTGCTTCCTCTTCTTCGTCCTCCCATCACCTCTCGCCGGCCTTCCCGGGCCGGGCGCCCTGGGGTACCGCCAGCAAGCTGCGTGCCTGGCAGCAGGGGGCCATGGAGAAGTACGTCCAGGAGCAGCCGCGCGACTTCCTGGCCGTGGCCACACCCGGCGCCGGGAAGACGACGTTCGCGCTGACGCTCGCCTCCTGGCTGCTGCACCACCACGTCGTGCAGCAGGTCACCGTCGTCGCCCCCACCGAGCATCTGAAGAAGCAGTGGGCCGAGGCCGCGGCGAGGATCGGGATCAAGCTCGATCCCGAGTACAGCGCCGGACCGCTCAGCCGGGAGTACGACGGGGTCGCCGTGACGTACGCCGGTGTCGGCGTGCGGCCGATGCTGCACCGCAACCGCTCCGAGCAGCGCAAGACGCTCGTCATCCTCGACGAGATCCACCACGCCGGTGACTCCAAGTCCTGGGGCGAGGCCTGCCTGGAGGCGTTCGAGCCGGCGACCCGGCGGCTGGCCCTGACCGGCACGCCCTTCCGGTCCGACACCAACCCCATTCCTTTCGTGACGTACGAGGAAGGGCAGGACGGGATCCGGCGCTCGGCCGCCGACTACACGTACGGATACGGCAACGCGCTCGCCGACCACGTCGTCCGGCCCGTCATCTTCCTCTCCTACAGCGGCAACATGCGCTGGCGCACGAAGGCCGGTGACGAGATCGCCGCCCGGCTCGGCGAACCGATGACCAAGGACGCCGTCAGCCAGGCCTGGCGTACGGCGCTCGATCCGCGCGGCGAGTGGATGCCGGCCGTGCTGCGCGCCGCCGACCAGCGGCTGACGGAGGTGCGGAAGGGGATCCCCGACGCGGGCGCCCTCGTCATCGCCTCCGACCAGGACTCCGCCCGCGCCTACGCCAAACTCATCCGCGAGATCACGGGGACGAAGGCGACCCTGGTCCTCTCCGACGACACCGGCGCGTCCAAGCGGATCGACGACTTCAGCGCGAGCGACGACCGCTGGATGGTCGCCGTCCGGATGGTGTCCGAGGGCGTGGACGTGCCCCGGCTGGCGGTGGGCGTCTACGCCACCACCATCTCGACGCCGCTCTTCTTCGCCCAGGCCGTCGGCCGGTTCGTGCGCTCCCGGCGGCGCGGCGAGACCGCGTCCGTGTTCCTGCCGACCGTCCCCGATCTGCTGACCTTCGCCAACGAGATGGAGGTCGAGCGCGACCACGCCCTCGACAAGCCCAAGAAGGACGGCGAGGAGGACCCGTACGCCGAGTCCGAGAAGGAGATGGAGGAGGCGAACAAGGAGCAGGACGAGGACACCGGCGAGCAGGAGCAGTTCGCCTTCGAGGCGCTGGAGTCGGAGGCCGTCTTCGACCGGGTGCTCTACGACGGCGCCGAGTTCGGCATGCAGGCCCACCCGGGCAGCGAGGAGGAGCAGGACTACCTCGGTATTCCGGGGCTCCTCGAACCCGACCAGGTGCAGCTGCTGTTGCAGAAGCGGCAGGCCCGGCAGATCGCGCACAGCCGCAAGAAGCCGGACACCGAGGCCGACCTGCTGGAACTGCCCGCGGAACGGCGGCCCGTCGTCTCCCACAAGGAGATGATGGAGCTGCGCAAGCAGCTGAACACGATGGTGAGCGCGTATGTGCACCAGAGCGGGAAGCCGCACGGGGTGATCCACACGGAGCTGCGGAGGGTGTGCGGGGGGCCGCCGAGCGCGGAGGCCACGGCGGGGCAGTTGCGGCAGCGGATCGCGAAAGTGCAGGAGTGGGCTACGCGGATGCGGTAGCCGGCCGGGTGCGGGTCGCCTGTGGTTGCGCGCACCCGCGCGGTGGAGCCGCGTGTGGACACGGCCCCGCACCCCTGTGGACACGGCCCCGAGCCCCTGTGGACACGGCCCCGAGCCCCTGTGGACGCGGCAGGCGGACGCATACCGACACAAAGCGCAGTAGTCCATACCGCTGTGTGACCGGATTCTGGACGGAGGCTTCCGCTCAGCGAACCCCCTTCGCTACTGTCCGGCTACGCACACGCCCCGTGGCAGCGCCGCCGCGGAGCGCAGCCGTGAAGCGACTGGGCCCGGAGCCGCCGGGCCGTCCTGCCGATCGGCGGCCTCTGAAGCGCGTCGCTGACGGGACTCGGCGATGCATCCGCCGCGACGGAGGTTGCCGACCTCACCACCTAAGGAGTGGGCGTCGTGACCGCGGAGACCTCTCAGACGCTCGACCGGGGACTGCGCGTCCTCAAACTGCTGGCCGACACGGACCACGGGCTGACCGTCACCGAGCTTTCCAACAAACTGGGCGTCAACCGGACCGTGGTGTACCGGTTGCTGGCCACACTTGAGCAGCATGCGCTGGTACGGCGTGACCTGGGCGGGCGAGCCCGGGTCGGGCTGGGGGTGCTGCGCCTTGGCCGGCAGGTCCATCCCCTCGTACGGGAGGCGGCTCTGCCGGCGCTTCGTTCGCTCGCCGAGGACATCGGGGCGACGGCGCACCTGACGCTGGTCGACGGGACCGAGGCGCTCGCCGTCGCGGTCGTCGAGCCGACCTGGACCGACTATCACGTGGCCTACCGGGCCGGGTTCCGGCACCCGCTGGAACGCGGGGCCGCCGGCAAGGCGATCCTCGCCGCACGGCACTCCCCGCGGCACGACCCCGGGTACACGCTGACCCACGGCGAACTGGAGGCCGGGGCGAGCGGGGCCGCCGCGCCGCTGCTCGGGGTCACCGGCGTCGAGGGCAGCGTCGGGGTGGTGATGCTCGCCGACGCCGTGCCGGAACGGGTCGGGGCACGGGTCATGGACGCGGCCCGGGAGGTCGCGGAAGCGCTGCGCTGAGGACGGCGGGAGCGTTGCGCCGAGTGGCGGCGGTGGGCTGAGCGGGGTCGGGGCGGTGGCCTGAACAGGTCGCCACGTTAGATTGACTCCGTGCTCTCACGTCTCACGCGTCTCCAGGCCGTCGCCGTCTGTGCGGTTCCCGTCGTGGCTCTGCTCGGTACGGCCGTCTTCGCGCCGTTGCCGTTCTCGGTGGCCCAGCCCGGGATGACGGCGAACGTGCTCGGCGACAACAAGGGCACCCCGGTGATCACCGTCTCCGGGGCGCCCACCCGCACGACCAGCGGGCAGCTGCGGATGACGACGATCGAGGCGACCGGGCCGGACGCGCGGGTCTCGCTCGGCGACGTGATCGGCGGCTGGTTCCGGACCGACCGGGCCGTCATGCCGCGCGACTCGGTCTACCCGAGCGGGAACAACGTCAAGGAGATCGAGCAGCACAACACCGAGCAGATGGTGCAGTCGCAGGACGCGGCGGCCCAGGCCGCGCTGAAGTACCTCGACCTGAGCGCGAACAAGGTCAAGGTGACCCTGAAGCTGGCGGATGTGGGCGGGCCGAGCGCGGGGTTGCTGTTCTCGCTCGGCATCATCGACAAGCTGGACGGGAACGGCAGCGGGGGCGATCTCACCGGCGGGAGGAACATCGCCGGCACGGGGACCATCAGCGCGGACGGCACGGTGGGTGCCGTGGGCGGGGTCGGGCTGAAGACGCAGGCCGCGCGGAGGGACGGGGCGACTGTCTTTCTTGTGCCGAAGGACGAGTGCGCCGATGCGAAGGGGGAGCTGCCGAAGGGGTTGCGGTTGGTGCCGGTGACGACGCTGAAGGGGGCCGTTTCCTCCTTGGCCGCGTTGGAGAAGGGGAAGAGCGTTCCGAGCTGTTGAGTTTCGGGTGCGGGTGGGTGGGGGGTGCTCGCGCCCGCGCGGCGGAGCCGCACATCGATACAGCCCCGCGCCCCTTACGGGGCGCTGAGCCCTACGGTGCCCTGAGCCTTACGGGGCGCTGAGCCTTACGGGGCGCTGAGCCTTACGGTGCCCTGAGCCCTACGCTGCCTGAGCCTTACGAGGCGACTGCCGGGGGCGGGGACGCCAGGCGCAGGCCCACCTCCACCAGGGTCCAGCCGATGCGCTCGCGGAGTTCACGCTCGGGCCTGGTCTTCTTCGCCAGGCGGTGGCTCTCGGCCTGGGCGCGCAGTTCCGTCATGTGGTGCCGGGCGAGCTGGGCCTGCGTGTGCATGGGATGTGCCTCTCAGTCCGTCTCGATGGGGAAGAGGTGCGTGTGGACGCGTACTTGTTCCGACTCCGGCGTGTCCTTGTCGGGGACCCGGTCCCGGTAGCCGTCGACCAGGGCGTGCATCCTGCCGATGAGTTCGAGGGCGAGGTCGGGGGTGAGCCGCAGGGTCATGTCGCTCATGTCGCTGGCGCGGGACCAGGCAGGGGACCACCGGTCGCGGGTGCTCAGCCAGGAGGCCAGCTCGCGGGCGTGACGTGCGGTGCTCTCTTGCAGGAACACCTCTGTCAGCCCCCGTACCTCGGGGCTCGCCTCCTCGAAGTCCGCGCTGTCGTAGCGGATGCTCTGGTCCACCGCCTGCCACCAGCGCTCCCGGCCCTTGCCGCGCTCCGGGGCGTCCTCGATGAAGCCGTGCTCGGCGAGCTGGCGCAGGTGGTAGCTGGTCGCGCCGCTCGACTCGCCCAACTGCTCGGCGAGTTGGGAAGCGGTGGCGGGACCGCGCTGGCGCAGCGCGTCCAGCAGCTGCATCCGCAGCGGATGCGCGAGCCCGCGCAGTGAGCGGGCGTCGAGCCGCCGCTGTTTCCGTTCCTCGTGCTCCGGCATGCGTACGAAGATAGCCTTGCAAAGACTCCTTTGCAACACATTCCTTGCAGCGCATTCTTTGCATCGCCTTCTTTGGAACTCAGGTCCGCTCGCTGTCCGCCGCGGCCTGTTCCACCAGCGGGATGATCCGCAGCGGAACGGGGTTCTCCATGACGATCGCCGTCGAGGCCCGCACGATGCCGTCGAAGCCGACGACCCGGTCGATCACCCGCTGGAGGTCGGCGTTGGAACGGGCCACCAGACGGCACTGCATGTCGCCGGTGCCGGTGGTGGTGTGCAGCTCCAGCACCTCCGGCACGGTCGCCAGGTGTGCGCGCACGTCCGGACCCTGGCCCTGCCGGATCTGCAGGGTGGCGAACGCGGTGACCGGGTAGCCGAGGGCCGCCGGGTCCACCTGGGGCCCGAACCCCTGGATCACCCCGGTCGACTGCAACCGGTCCAGACGCGCCTGCACGGTGCCGCGGGCCACGCCCAGCCGGCGGGACATCTCCAGGACCCCGATGCGCGGCTCCCGGGCCAGCAGCACCAGGATCCGTCCGTCGAGTCGATCGATCGCCATGCCCGCCTCCGGATGGTCACCCTGCACAGAAAGTCCGGCGCCATGGCCGTACGACTGAGCATATTGTCCAGCCGAAACGCCATCTGTTGCGCACCTTGCGCGCCGGGTTCACCCTTCGGGCATGACGCAGACCACACACCACGCTCCCGTTGTGACCGCCGGGCAGGCCGACCCCTTCCCGGTCAGGGGAATGGACGCGGTCGTCTTCGCCGTGGGCAACGCCAAACAGGCGGCGCACTACTACTCCACCGCCTTCGGCATGCGGCTGGTCGCGTACTGCGGACCGGAGAACGGCAGCCGCGAGACCGCGAGCTACGTCCTGGAGAACGGCTCGGCCCGGTTCGTCCTCACCTCCGTCATCAGGCCGGACACCGAGTGGGGCCACTTCCTCTCCCGCCACGTGGCCGAACACGGGGACGGGGTCGTCGACCTCGCCATCGAGGTGCCGGACGCGCGCGCCGCGTACGCGTACGCCGTCGAGCACGGTGCGCGGCCGGTGGCCGAGCCGTACGAACTCAAGGACGAGCACGGCACCGTCGTCCTCGCCGCGATCGCCACGTACGGCGAGACCCGCCACACCCTCGTGGAGCGGACCGGGTACGACGGCCCGTACCTGCCGGGGTTCGTCGCCGCGTCCCCGATCGTCGAGCCCCCCGCTCGCCGCACCTTCCAGGCCGTCGACCACTGCGTCGGCAACGTCGAACTCGGCCGGATGAACGAATGGGTCGACTTCTACCACCGGGTCATGGGCTTCACGAACATGAAGGAGTTCGTGGGCGACGACATCGCCACCGAGTACAGCGCGCTGATGTCGAAGGTGGTCGCCGACGGCACCCTCAAGGTCAAGTTCCCGATCAACGAGCCCGCCGTCGCCAAGAAGAAGTCCCAGATCGACGAGTACCTGGAGTTCTACGGCGGGGCGGGCGTCCAGCACATCGCGCTCAACACGAACGACATCGTCGAGACGGTACGGACCATGCGCGCGGCCGGCGTCGAGTTCCTGGACACCCCGGGCAGCTACTACGACACCCTCGGCGAGTGGGTCGGCGACACCCGGGTGCCGCTGGACACCCTGCGCGAGCTGAAGATCCTCGCCGACCGCGACGAGGACGGCTACCTCCTTCAGATCTTCACCAAGCCGGTCCAGGACCGCCCGACGGTCTTCTTCGAGATCATCGAACGCCACGGTTCCATGGGCTTCGGCAAGGGCAACTTCAAGGCCCTCTTCGAAGCCATCGAACGAGAGCAGGACCGCCGCGGCAACCTGTGAGCCGACGGGCGGGCGCGGCCGGTGCCGGGTCGCCGAGCGCCCGCCGGTCAGCCCGGCAGCGGTTCCTCCGGGGGCTGGTCGCCCAGGGTGGCCAGGGCCGCTTTGGCCACCGGGGTCTGGAGAGGGGAGAAGTACGGGTTGATGCGCAGGGCGTCCTGGAGGTGGCGGCGGGCCGGGGCCTCAAGGTCCAGGTCGCGTTCGATCATGCCCCGGTGGAAGGCGTACGGCGCGCTGCGCACCCCGCCGCCCTTCGTCGAGTCCGTCGCGATCGAGGCGTAGCGCAGCGCCTCCTTGTCGTCGCCCGCCCGGTGCAGGGCCCAGCCGAGGGCGTCGGCGACCTCGATGCCGGGCTGGCGCTGCCACTCGGCCGTCAGCCGCTCCACCGCCTCCTGCGCGTCCCCGTGGTCGGCCTCGTACTGCCCGATCACCAGATCGTCGTCGACCCCGGCCTCCTGCTCCCGCCGCGCCTGCGTCCGCATCAGCTCGTACTGCGCCTCCGCCTGCCGCCCCATCCCCAGCGACTCGTACCACTCGGCCAGTTCCAGGGCGACCTGCGGAGTCGGCCGGTGCGCGAGCGCCTCCTGGTACGCGGTCAGCGCCTCCCGCGTCCGGCCCAGCGCGGCCAGCGCCCGCCCCTGCCCGGCCCGCGCGGCCCACTGCCCGGGGTCCAGGCGAACGGCCGCCGTGAAGTGCCGCAGCGCGTCGTCCCGGTCGCCCCGCTCCCAGGCCAGCTGTCCGGCCTGGCACAGATACGCGGCCTGCTCGGCGGGCGTCCGGGCGGCCGCCGCCGCGTCGGTCACCTGGGCCACCGCGTCCTCGCGCCAGCCCCGGTCCCGGTAGACCGCCGAGGCCCGCGCCATCACCGCCGGCTTCACGTCCGCCCCGACCTTCAGCGCCGTCAGTTTGTCCAGCGCGGACCGGGCCGCCTTGTAGTCGCCGACCCCGTTGTACGCGTCGATCAGCACCGGATACGCCGACCACCGCTTCGGCGCCGCCTTCAGCGCCTCCTCACCGAACCGCCTGGCCTCCGGAAAATCCTGGCGCGCCACGGCCAGGCCCGCCAGCGCGCTCAGCGCCTCGGCGTTGTTCTTGCCGGCCACCCTGAGGGAGGTCTGCAACGCGCGCTCGGCACGCGGATAATCGCCCGTGTCGGCGGTCCGGCGGGCCCGCTCCACGTACGCGGCCCCGAGCACCGCCCAGGCCTGCGCGTCCCCGGGCCGCGCCCGCACCCGCGCCTCGCGGGCGCCGATGAGCGCCGTGAGATCGGGCAGCGCGGCGGGCAGGCCGCCCAGGACGGCCGTCTGCGCCGCCGCGAGCGCCGCCGCCCGCGCACCCGCCTGGGCCCGCGCCCCGGCCGCCGGGGCCGGTGCGGCCCGGTGGTGCGGCTCGCGCGGCCACAGCATCAGCGTGCCGCCGGCCGCCACCCCGCCCGCCAGCGCGACCACCAGCAGCCGCCGCAGTGCCCGGCCGCGGCGGCGCGGGGGCGCCGGTTCCGTGAGCAGCGAGGTGGCAGGTGGGGACGGTCGGTCATCCAGCGCGCACATGACGCACACTGTGCGTCAATACGACCACCACATCCGTGCGGCCCAAGGAGGGCATGCGTGGGGTTCACACCGATGGCCCCGGGTGCGACGCTGTGATCGTGAGCCGTATCGAAGCGCCTCGGGACGAGGCCACCAGCAACCTCACCGACCGGCTCCTCGCGGGGCTGCCGGCCGACGCGGTCCTCGTCGATCCCGACGTGACCGTCTCCTACGCCAACGACATGGCGAGCTTCTGCCCGGCCGGCACCCCGGCCGTCGTCGTGCTGCCACGCACGGTCGAGCAGGTCCAGCACGTCATGCGCGTTGCCACCGAGCTGCGCGTCCCGGTCGTCCCGCAGGGCGCCCGCACCGGCCTGTCCGGCGCGGCCAACGCCACCGACGGCTGCATCGTGCTGTCCCTGACGAAGATGGACCGCGTGCTCGAGATCTCGCCGGTGGACCGCATCGCGGTCGTCGAGCCCGGCGTCGTCAACGCGGCCCTCTCCCGCGCGGTCGAGGAGCACGGCCTCTACTACCCGCCGGACCCCTCCAGCTGGGAGATGTGCACGATCGGCGGCAACATCGGGACGGCGTCGGGCGGTCTGTGCTGCGTGAAGTACGGGGTCACGGCCGAGTACGTGCTCGGTCTGGACGTCGTCCTCGCGGACGGCCGGCTGCTGTCCACCGGCCGCCGTACGGCCAAGGGCGTGGCCGGGTACGACCTCACCCGCCTGTTCGTCGGCTCCGAGGGCTCGCTCGGCATCGTCGTACGGGCCGTGCTCGCGCTGAAGCCGAAGCCGCCGCAGCAACTGGTGCTGGCCGCCGAGTTCGGCTCCGCGGCCGCCGCCTGCGAGGCGGTGTGCCGGATCATGGAGGGCGGTCATGTGCCGTCCCTGCTCGAACTGATGGACCGTACGACCGTGAAGGCGGTCAACGAACTCACCCGCATGGGCCTGCCGGAGTCCACCGAGGCCCTGCTGCTCGCCGCCTTCGACACCCCGGAGCCCGGCGCCGACCTCGCCGCCGTCGGCAAGCTCTGCGAGGCCGCGGGCGCCACCCAGGTGGTCCCGGCCGACGACGCCGCCGAGTCCGAACTCCTCCTCCAGGCCCGCCGGTCCTCGCTCGTGGCCCTGGAGGCCGTCAAGGGCACCACGATGATCGACGACGTGTGCGTGCCCCGCTCCCGCCTCGGCGACATGATCGAGGGCGTCGAGCGCATCGCGGCGAAGCACCGGCTGACCATCGGGGTCGTCGCACACGCGGGCGACGGCAACACCCATCCCACGGTCTGCTTCGACGCCCAGGACCCCGACGAGTGCCGGCGCGCCCGCGAGTCCTTCGACGAGATCATGGGCCTCGGCCTGGAACTCGGCGGCACCATCACCGGCGAACACGGCGTCGGCGTCCTGAAGAAGGAGTGGCTGGCCCGGGAGATCGGGCCGGTGGGCGTGGAGATGCAGCGGGCCGTGAAACACGTCTTCGACCCGCTGGGCATCCTCAACCCCGGCAAGCTGTTCTGATCCCGCCGTCCCGTCCCGGCCGCCGGCTGTGCTGATCCCGGCCGTTCCGGTCCCCTACGGGGTCCTCACTGGGCGAGCAGCTGGTCGAGCGCCTCGTCGATCCCCAGCTGCCCGCCCTCACTCCCCGGGGGCACCACCCGCAGGGTCTGCTCCAGCCAGGTGGACACCCGGGTGGCCGGGGCTTCGAGCAGAGCGTCTCCGTCGGGTGAACTCAGCGCCATCAGCACGACGCTGCGGCCCTTCGCCTTCGCCGGCCACACCCGCACGTCCCCGTGCCCGCTCGGCCGGAACACCCCCTCCACGAGCAGGTCGCGGGCGAAGGTCCAGTGGACCGGGAAGCCGGAGTTTATGTGGAAGCTGACATGGACGGCGTACGGGTCGTCGGAGCGGTAGGCCAGCCGGGCCGGGACCGGGACGCTCCGCTCGGGGGACAGGACGAGCCGCAGCTCCAGTTCGCGCTCCACCACGATGTGACGCATGACGTCGGTTCCTCTCTCGGTCAGTCGTGCGGGCGCCTGCGGGTGGGCCCGTACGGGTGGAGAGCGGCGGGGGCCGCGAGCATTACGCGGGTTCCGGGAAGTTTTTCTTCCGTTGCGGTGAAGGGGGTGCACACGGCTGCCCGGAAAGGGTCGGGTCCTGCGGGACTGGCGGTGACGGGCATCCATCTCTGATAGATGTGGAGGCTCCCACATCACCCCCGAGCAGATACGGGATGACGGACATGACCGCCCCAACCCCGGCACCCGGTGACGAACGGCCCCGCGAGGGCTACTACCCGGACCCGTCCATCCCCGGCTACGTCCGTTACTGGAACGGCGCCGCGTGGGTGCCGGGCACCAGCCGCCCGGCCCCGTCCGACGGCGAACCCCTCCTCGCCCCGCCCGGCTCCCACCCCGCGGCTCCGGCGGCTCCCGCCGCCTCCGGGGCCCCCGCGGCCTCGGCGGTCGAGGAGACCGGCCCGCACTTCTTCGACGAGGACCCGCAGCCGCGCGGCGCCTCCGGCTGGGCGGCCGAGGGCGGTGCCTGGGGCGCCGACCCCCGGGCGGCGGGCTCCCCGGCCCAGCCCGACGGCCGGTCGTCCCGCACCGACGGCACGGCGTCGATGCCGCCGACGGACCAGGGGGACGTCGACTCGGGCGGCACGTTCATCTTCCGCAGGCCGACGGTCGGCCCGGCCGGGACCCCACCGGCGGCCCGGCCGCCCATGGACGACGGCACGCTGACCTTCCGGCCGATCCGGGACGAGGCCACGCCGAAACCCGGGACCGGCGCGGCCGGCCAGGATGCCCGCGGAGCCGGAGCCGGAGCCGGTGCGGCGGCCGGTTTCGGCGCGCAGGGTCCGGTCGGTGCTCCCGGTGCTCCCGGTGCTCCCGGTGCTCCCGGCACCGCGCGTCCCGGCTTCGCCGCCGGAAAGGCGGCCGCCGCCCGCGCCGCCGCGGCCCAGGCGCCGTCCGCACCCGCCCCGGCCCCCCAGCCGGCCGCCCCTCAGGCCGCCGCCCCCGCCGTCCCCCCGCAGCAGCCCGCGGCGCCCCGGTCCCCGCTGGCTCCCGCCACCCCCATGGCTGCCGGTGCCGGCGGCGGGCAGTCCTCCTGGGCGCAGCAGGTGCACCGGCTCGCCGGTGACCAGCAGGTCGCCCCCTGGAAGCCGCCGGTGGAGGACCTCTTCCAGGCGGCCGCCCGACGGCAGGCGGCGGCCCGGCCCGCCGGGCTCGGCAAGCGGTTCGCCGCGCGGCTCGTGGACAGCCTGGTCGTCGGCGCGGTGACCGGGGCCGCCGCCGTACCGTTCGGGACCAAGGCGGCCGACCACGTGCAGGACAAGATCGACGCGGCCAAGCTCTCCGGCCGTACCGAGACCGTCTGGCTGCTCGACGGCACGACCGGCCTGTACCTCGCGATCGTGCTCGCCGTCCTGCTCCTGGCCGGCGTCCTCTACGAGGTGCTGCCCACCGCCAGATGGGGCCGCACGCTCGGCAAGAAGCTGTTCGGCCTGGAGGTACGGGACATCGAGGGCCACGAGCCCCCCGCCTTCGGCGCCGCCCTGCGCCGCTGGCTGGTGTACACCGTGCCCGGCCTGCTCGGCATCGGGATCGTCGGCGTCGCCTGGTGCCTGTTCGACCGCCCCTGGCACCAGTGCTGGCACGACAAGGCGGCGCACACCTTCGTCGCCGGCTGACGGGCCGTCGTACGCGGGCGCCGTACCCGGGCCGTCGTACCGTCGTCCCCCGTACGGCCGCTCGCCGGATGCGAACGCGGCGGCTTCGCGGTGCACTCGGGCCATGAGCACCGAACCGCCCCCGCCCCCGGGCTCAGGAGAGCCGCCGGACGACGATCCGTTCAGGAAGCAGCCCCCGCCGCCCTCCTACGGCGGCGGCCCCACCGGAGCGGGCGGCGGCGGCCCCTACGGAGCCGGCGGTGACCCCTACGGAGGCGGCGGGGGAGCCGGCGGCTATCCCGCCGACCCCCTCGCCGGGATGCCGCCGCTCGCCGACAGCGGCAAGCGCACCCTCGCGCGGATCATCGACATGATCCTGGTGGGCATCGTGGCCGTCCTGCTCACCTGGGCGTTCGGGGTGAGCGAGTACCAGATGGACGGCGACCGGATCTCGGCCGGCCGGTCCTTCGCCCAGTCGCTCGTCGTCGCCGTCCTGTTCGTCGCCTACGACACCCTGCTGATCGCCAAGTGGGGACAGACCCTCGGCAAGAAGTGGCTCGGCATGCGGGTCGCCAACCTCGCCGACGGCGCCACGCCCTCCGCCCAGACCTCGCTGCTGCGCGCCGTCGTGCTGTGGGTGCCGTTCGCCTTCTGCTGCGCCTGCATCTGGACGGTGATCTGCGGCGGCTGGAGCTTCTTCGACAAGCCGTACAAGCAGGGCCTGCACGACAAGGCCGCGAAGACGGTCGTGGTCAGTACGAACGCGTAGCGAGGGCCGGCAGCGAGGGCCGACACCGGGGCGGGCACCGGGGCGGGCACCGGGGGCGCACAAGCAGTCGGCGGGTCCGTCAGTCTCACGGACCCGCCGACTTCTCAGTCTGCGTACGTCAGGGCGCGGTGGGCTCCCGGACGGGCTCGGCCGTGGCGGCGGCCACGGTCTCCCGGTGGACGGGGACCCGCACCTTGGATGGTGCGGCGGGGGCGGGCCGGGACTGCGCGACCGTGCGCGGCCGGGGCAGCGGAGCCGTCATGGCCACCAGCAGTCCCAGACCGAGCGCCGCGAGCGCGATGACCGCGATCCCGATGCCCGAACTCGTCTGTGACAGCAGCAGCATGGCGAGCGTCGAGCAGATCACGGTGCACGAACCGTAGACGAGCTGTGCCGGGGTCGGACGAGGCATGGCAATCGTGTCCTCGGAAGATATGGGGGTGAGACGGGAAACCGGCCTTGGTTTCCACCGGCTTCCGAGCGTTCCACCGTTCGACTCTATTCGCGTGCATGCCCGAGCGGAACGGCCGGTAAGCGTGACCTAACCCACGGTACCGGTGCACAGGGGGCGCACGGTCGCATGGCATAAGGCAACCAGCGGCATATGCGCGCCGGTTGGGCGGGGTGCTTCGGGGGTACGGCCGCGGCCAGGCGTCCGTAAAGCGAACTTCTTCTCCGCATAGTGCAGTTGAAGTGTCAGAGTCAAGGTCTGTCTTTTCTCGTAAACCAGTAGTCAAATGTCGTCACTTGAATCGACGCGTTGAACGTGCGCGCACGGACCCCCAACCATGACCCGGTCCCCCTTGCCGTGCGCGCGGCGCGGGGGAGGAACTCAAGTGACCAGCAGACCCTGGACGTTCAGAGCGCTCGCCGTCGGCGTGACGCTCGCTACCGCCTCCGTGGGCTTCGCCACCTTCGCGGTCGCGGAGGCCGCGACTCCGGCGGCGACCACCGGCACCGTCGACCGGCACGACCCGTCGACGAAGCAGGAGGAGCACGACCTCGACGGCCCCCTGAGCAAGACCCAGGAGGCCCAGCGCCAAGAGGCCCTCGACCAGGTCATATCCGGCAAGGCCCAGGTCAAGGAGCGCGACGGATCCAAGGTCGTCCAGCTCAAGAGCAAGAAGGGCGACAGCAAGTACGTCGAGCTCGGCCGCGAGAAGACGGACAAGATCTTCACGATCCTGGTCGAGTTCGGCGACCAGACGGACCCGCGGTACGGCGGCACCACCGGCCCGCTGCACAACCAGATAGCCCAGCCGGACCGCACCAAGGACAACTCCACGGCGTGGCAGGCGGACTACAACCAGGCCCACTTCCAGGACCTCTACTTCGGCACCGGCAAGAACACCGAGTCGCTGAAGAAGTACTACGAGAAGCAGTCCTCGGGCCGCTACTCGGTCGACGGTGAGGTCACCGACTGGGTCAAGGTCCCCTACAACGAGGCCCGTTACGGCAACAACGCCTGCGGCTCCACCACCTGCTCCAGCGTCTGGAACCTGGTGCGCGACGGCCTGAACGCCTGGGTCGCCGACCAGAAGGCGGCCGGCGAGTCCGACGCCGCCATCAAGGCCGACCTCGCCCAGTACGACCAGTGGGACCGCTACGACTACGACGGCGACGGCAACTTCAACGAGCCCGACGGCTACGTCGACCACTTCCAGATCGTGCACGCCGGCGAGGACGAGTCCGCGGGCGGCGGAGCCCAGGGCACCGACGCCATCTGGGCGCACCGCTGGTACGCCTTCGGCACCGACGCCGGTGCCACCGGCCCCGACAACAACAAGCTCGGCGGTACCCAGGTCGGCGACACCGGCATCTGGGTCGGCGACTACACCATGCAGCCGGAGAACGGCGGACTCGGCGTCTACGCCCACGAGTACGGCCACGACCTCGGCCTGCCGGACGAGTACGACACCAACGGCGGCGACAACTCCACCGGCTTCTGGACCCTGATGTCCTCCGGCTCCTGGCTGGGCACCGGCAAGGAGGCCATCGGCGACCTGCCCGGCGACCTGAACGCCTGGGACAAGCTCCAGCTGGGCTGGCTCAACTACGACGTGGCCAAGGGCGGCACGAAGTCCAGCCACAAGCTGGGCGTCGCCGAGTACAACACGAAGAACAAGCAGGCCACGGTGGTCACCCTGCCCGACAAGGCGGTCACCACCACGGTGGTCACCCCGGCCGAGGGCTCGGCCCAGTGGTGGAGCGGCAGCGGCGACAACCTCAAGAACACGCTGACCCGTGACGTCGACCTGACCGGCAAGTCGTCGGCCACGCTCAACCTCGACGGCTGGTACGACATCGAGTCGGGCTACGACTACCTCTACACCGAGGTCTCCACCGACGGCGGCGCCAACTGGACCGCCCTGGACGGCACGGTCAACGGCCAGGCCATCCCGCGCGACGGCAGCGACAAGCCGGCGCTCACCGGTTCGGTCGACGCGTACACCAAGCTGTCGTACCCGCTGGACGCCTACGCCGGCCAGAAGATCCAGCTGCGCTTCCGCTACCAGACCGACGGCGGGGTCGCCCTCAAGGGCTTCGCGGCCGACGAGATCACGCTCACCGCGGACGGCTCCACGGTCTTCTCCGACAACGCCGAGTCGGCGGACGCCGCCTGGACCGCCTCCGGGTTCTCCCGCATCGGCGCGTCCTTCACCAAGGACTACGCGCAGTACTACATCGCGGAGAACCGCCAGTACGTGTCGTACGACAAGACCCTCAAGGTCGGCCCGTACAACTTCGGCTTCTCGACGACCCGTCCGGACTGGGTGGAGCACTACCCGTACCAGAACGGCCTGTTGCTCTGGAAGTGGGACACCTCCGAGGCGGACAACAACACCAGCGTCCACCCCGGCACCGGTCTGATCCTTCCGGTCGACTCCCACCCGACGGCGCTGAAGTGGTCCGACGGCACGCTGATGCGCAACCGCATCCAGGCCTACGACTCGCCGTTCAGCCTCTACGCGACGGACGGCATCACGCTGCACAAGGCGGACGTGGCGACCAGGATCAGGCAGTCGTCCGGGGTGTCGGTCTTCAACGACCACAAGAGCGACTACTACGACGCGTCGAACCCGACCGGCGGCGTCAAGATCACTGACACCAACACGAAGATCAACATCGTCACGGAGGCCCGGGACGGCTCGACGATCTCCCTCCAGGTCGGGCCCGCAGTGAAGTAATCCGCATTCCCGCAGGTCAGACACGTATCGGCGGCGACCCCTTGGCGGGTCGCCGCCGCTCGTGCTTAGGTGCGTCCTGTGGCTTTCTTATTGACACCGACGCGCACGGGGATGTGACCGCATGGCCGCAGGAGGGTTCTGCAAGCTGCCGAACGGCAGAGTGGTGGTGGCGCTGAACCTACCCAGTCCGACCACCGCTGACGGCTCGTCCGCCGTCCGCGTACTGGTCCACGCCCAGAACCGCGCCCGGGCCCTGACCAGGCTCCGCAACCTGGGCATGCGAGCGGTCTACCTGCGGGGCAACGCCGCCCCACCCACCCCGGACGAGATCACCGCCGTCCTCCACCACCCCGACGGCCTCATATGGCGAACGGCCCCTGACAACGGTGTCACGGCAACCGAACTCTGGAGGCCGATCAGATCCCTGCTCCGCAGACCGACAGCGGCATAACCACCCCGGCCCAGGGCAGCCCCGCCGCCCCGAAGCGGACGTCACCTGCCAGCACCGGGCGGGCCCGCGAACCCAGGGGCGCGGGGAACTGCGCGACAGGCCCCCACCGGCCCGCGGGTGCCCACCGGCCGGTTCGGCGCCGCCGGAGTCCGCCGTCGTGGCTGACCGCCGCCGCGGCGGATAGGAGGGTGGTCGGTGTCGTCTCGGGGGCGCGGGGGCTTGCGTCGTCTGTCGGCGCCGGGTTCGGCAGGTGACCTGGGGGCGCGGGGAACTGCGCGAGAGGCCTCCGCCGGCCCGCGCGTGTTCACCGGCCGGTCTGGCACCGCCGGAGTCCGCCGTCGTGGCTGACCGCCGCCGCGGCGGAAAGGAGGGTGGCCGGTGTTGTCTGGGGGGCGCGGGGGCTTGCGTCGTCTGTCGGCGCCGGGTTCGGCAGGTGACCTGGGGGCGCGGGGAACTGCGCGAGAGGCTTCCGCCGGCCCGCGCGTGTTCACCAGCCGGTTCGGCGCCGCCGGAGTCCGCCGCCGCGGCGGAAACGAGGGTGGCCGACGGCCAGAAGCGCGGCCGGTCCCTACACCACCGGCTTGCCCGTCAGTTCCACGCCCGCCTCGCGCAGCTCTTCCAGGGCGCGGGCCGTCGTCGTCTCCGAAACCCCCGCCGTGAGGTCGAGGAGGACCTGGGTCCGGAAGCCCTCTCTCACGGCGTCCAGGGCGGTGGCCCGCACGCAGTGGTCGGTCGCGATGCCGACCACGTCGACCTCGTCGATCTTCCGGGCCCGCAGCCACTCCGCCAGCTTCACGCCGTTCTCGTCGACGCCCTGGAACCCGCTGTAGGCCGCGGCGTACGCCCCCTTGCTGAACACCGCGTCCACCGCCCCCGAAGCGACCGCCGGGGCGAAGTTCGGATGGAAGCCCACGCCCTCCGTGCCGGCGACACAGTGCGCCGGCCAGCTGTGCACGTAGTCGGGGTTGTCGGCGAAATGACCCCCCGGCGCGATGTGGTGGTCGCGGGTCGCCACCACGTGGCGGTAGCCGGCGGGCGCCTGCCCGATCAGCTCCGTGACCGCGGCGGCCACATCGGCACCCCCGGCGACCGCGAGGCTGCCCCCCTCGCAGAAGTCGTTCTGCACATCGACGACGATCAAGGCGCGGCGCATGGTCGGTGTCCTTCGCATTCGTTAGCGGGTCCGTCGAGGGGCAAGACGCGGAAAGAAGGGGGTGCGGGCCCGGCCTGAACCTCCGAGCGTAGAGACTTACGGGGGCGTAGGGGAGGGGGCTTTGCGGGGCACGTTCGCGGGCACTCGCTCTAGCTACCCGAGCGCCCCTGCACGTACTCCGTCGGAATGACCGGTTCCCCGCGCGAGAGCTGGGTCGCGGAGAGCGGCAGATTCGCGCGGGCCGCCGCGTGCCGGTCACGGGGCGCGTCCAGGGGTTCGCGGGCGACGACCTCGCCGGACTTCACCAGCTCGATGAGCAGCTGCCGGTCGACCAGGTCGGCCGGGACCTCGCCGGTGCCCACGACCTCGGCCTCCGCCACCCCGTCGGCGTCCAGCCGCCGCGCCGCCCACTTGCGGCCGCCGACGGACGTCTTGCCGCCCGACGACTTCTTCGCGACCGGCACCAGCGGCGCCTTCGGGTCGGCCGACTCGGCGCGGGCGACCAGCTTGTAGACCATGGAGCAGGTGGGGTGCCCGGAGCCGGTCACCAGCTGGGTGCCGACGCCGTACGCGTCCACGGGGGCGGCGGCCAGCGAGGCGATGGCGTACTCGTCGAGGTCGGAGGTCACGACGATCTTCGTGCCCCGGGCGCCCAGCTCGTCCAGCTGCTGGCGCACCCGGTGGGCGACCAGCAGCAGGTCGCCGGAGTCGATGCGGACGGCGCCCAGCTCGGGCCCGGCCACCTCCACGGCCGTACGGACCGCCTCGGCGACGTCGTAGGTGTCGATCAGCAGGGTGGTGCCCCGGCCGAGCGAGTCGACCTGGGCCCGGAAGGCGTCGCGCTCGTGGTCGTGCAGCAGGGTGAAGGCGTGGGCGCTCGTGCCCACCGTCGGGATGCCGTAGCGGAAGCCGGCGGCGAGATCCGAGGTGGTGGCGAAACCGCCGACGTAGGCGGCGCGGGAGGCGGCGACGGCGGCCAGCTCGTGGGTGCGGCGGGCGCCCATCTCGATCAGCGGGCGGTCCCCGGCGGCCGAGGACATCCGGGAGGCGGCGGCCGCGATCGCGGAGTCGTGGTTGAGGATGGAGAGGATCACGGTCTCCAGGAGCACGCACTCCCCGAACGACCCCTCGACCCGCATGACCGGCGAGCCCGGGAAGTAGACCTCGCCCTCGGGGTAGCCCCAGATGTCGCCGCCGAAGCGGTAGCCGGCGAGCCATTCCAGGGTGGGCCCGTCGACGATGTTCCGCTCCTCGAGGAAGCGCAGGACGTCCGCGTCGAAGCGGAAGTTCTCCACCGCGTCCAGGACGCGTCCGGTGCCCCCCACGACGCCGTAGCGACGCCCCTCGGGCAGGCGCCGGGTGAAGACCTCGAAGACGCTCCGCCGCTCGGCCGTACCCGCCTTCAGGGCCGCCTGCAGCATCGTCAGCTCGTACTGGTCCGTGAAGAGCGCCGTCGAGGGAACATCCACCGGCAGCCCAAGGTCCGCTACATCCACGACAGCTCTCCTAGCTATGTCTCTCGGCGGGTCCCCGGGCCGGCCGGGGGTTCGGCCCGCGGCGCAGCCGCCCTTGATTGCCGCGTCCCCCGGTGTACGCAGCATGGCAGGAGATGCTACACCCTTCGCGTCAGTGTGACGATTTAAGGGGCCCGTGGCAGCATGGGCCTTGTGACGTCACCCGCTCCCGTAGAGATCGAACGCACCGAGTCGGCGGAGGAGGTCTTCGCCGTCCCCGAGCCCGACGTCCCCTGGGTCACGATCGTGCACAACGACCCTGTCAACCTCATGAGCTACGTGACGTACGTCTTCCAGACGTACTTCGGCTATCCCAAGGACAAGGCCACCAAGCTCATGCTGGACGTCCACCACAAGGGCCGGGCGGTCGTCTCCAGTGGCAGTCGCGAGGAGATGGAGCGCGACGTGCAGGCGATGCACGGCTACGGCCTGTGGGCCACCCTCCAGCAGGACCGCAAGTAGCCATCCACCCCTGACCGGCGATGACCGGCCCCGACCAGCTCCTCGATCAGCTCCGGAAGCAGCGAATCCCCTCCATGCCAGGAATCTTCGAACCGCTCCCCGGCGGCGGCGCGGCCGTCGCGCTCGACGACGTCGAGATCTCCATCATCCGGTCGCTGGCCGTCCAGCTCCTGGAGCTCATCGGGCCAGGCCCCGCCGAGGACGCCCCCGACGACCCGCTCGCCGAGCTGTTCGCCGAGGGTCCCAGCGAGGCGCCCACCGACCCGGTGCTGCGCCGGCTCTTCCCGGACGCCTACAGCGACCCGGAGCGGCCCCCGCGGTCCCCCGAGGAGGCCGAGGAGCGGCGGGCCCACTCGGCCGAGTTCCGCCGCTACACCGAGAACGACCTCAGGGCCCGCAAGCGGGAGAGCGCCCTCTCGGTGATCCGCTGCCTCGACACCCTCGCCCGGGGGGAGAAGGGGGACGCGGTCCTCAAGCTGGCGCCCGAGGAGTCCCGGCAGTGGCTCGGCGCCCTCACCGACCTGCGCCTCGCGATCGGCTCCCGCCTCGACATCACCGACGATGACGACACCGACCTGCTCTACCGGCTGCCGGACGAGGACCCGCGCAAGCCGATGGTGATGGCCTACCTGTGGCTCGGCGGCCTCCAGGAGACCCTGGTCGCGACCCTGATGCCGTAGTTCGTCCCGGTTTGGTGTTCGCTCAGAGGACGCTCAAATCCGGATAACGATCCCGCCACCGTTGCGGCCTGGTATGACCTTTTCGGCCCAACTTTGTCCGCTTTTTTCAGTGGTGTGCGCCACAATCACTCTCGGTGGAACCAGGTGATCAACGGTGCGGCCGTGATAGATCTTCACGACCGCCCGGCGAACACCACCCACGTGTACGTCCGGGTGCGCCACCGAACCGGCGACCGCCGGTCTGGCACCGCTCCATCATCCGGGGGGGATCGAAACCCGATCCGAGGCCGACGAGAGGCCCGGGTCGGCATGGAGAAAGGCGCACACCACACATGACCTCCGCTCAGGTCGACACGTCGGAGAAGTCCTCCGAAGCCTCCGAAGAGGGGTACGAGCGCGGGCTCGGCAGCCGCCAGGTCCAGATGATCGCCATCGGCGGCGCCATCGGCGTCGGGCTCTTCCTGGGCGCCGGGGCGAACATCGCCAAGGCCGGTCCCAGCCTCATCCTGATGTACGCCCTGGCCGGCGGCGTCATCTTCTTCATCATGCGGGCCCTCGGCGAGCTCCTGCTCTACCGTCCGGTCTCCGGCTCCTTCGCCGAGTACTCCCGGGAGTTCCTCGGCCCGTTCTACGGCTACTTCACCGGCTGGACGTACTGGCTCATGTGGGTCGTCACCGGCATGGCCGAACTGACGGCCGCCGCGATCTATGTGAACTACTGGTTCCCGCAGGTCCCGCAGTGGGTGACCGCGCTGGTCTTCCTGGTGGTCCTCTTCGGAGCCAACCTGATCTCGGTGAAGGTGTTCGGGGAACTGGAGTTCTGGTTCTCCATGGTCAAGGTCACCGCCCTGATCGGCATGATCGTGATCGGTCTCGGCGTCCTCACCTTCGGCTTCAGCTCCGCCGGTGACACCGCGTCGGTCGCGAACCTCTACCGGTTCGACGGCTTCTTCCCCACGGGCGTCGGCTCCTCCCTGATGACCCTTCAGGGCGTCATGTTCGCCTACCTCGCGGTCGAGCTGGTCGGCGTCACCGCCGGCGAGTCGGAGAACCCGGAGGAGACCCTCCCCAAGGCGATCAACACCCTCCCCTGGCGGATCGCCCTCTTCTACGTCGGCGCGCTCACGGTGATCCTCTGCGTCGTGAAGTGGACGGAGTTCGCCCCGGGCGTCTCCCCGTTCGTCGCCGCCTTCGCGAAGATCGGCATCCCGGCCGGCGCCGGCATCGTCAACTTCGTCGTGCTGACCGCGGCCCTGTCCTCCTGCAACTCCGGCATGTACTCCACCGGCCGCATGCTGCGCACCCTCGCCGACAGCGGCGAGGCCCCGGCCACGTTCCGCAGGCTGTCCGCGTCCAAGACCCCTGCGTTCGGCATCACCGTCTCGGTCCTCTTCATGGGCATCGGCGTGGTCCTCAACTACGTCGTCCCGGAGAAGGCGTTCGGCTACGTGACCTCCGTCGCCACCGCGGCCGGCATCTGGACCTGGCTGATGATCCTGGTCAGCCACGTCCGCTACCGCCGCGCGGTCGACGCGGGCCGCCTGCCGGCCTCCGCCTTCCCGGCCCCCGGCGGCGCGAAGTGCAGCTGGATCGCCATCGCCTTCCTCCTCTTCGTGACCTGCCTGATCGCGTACAACGGCGACTCCCGCGTCTGCCTCTACGTGATGGCCGGCTGGACCGCCGCGCTGGGCGCCGGCTGGCTGGTCCTGAAGAACCGCCGTCCCGAGGTCGCCGAGCGCCGCGCGCCGGCACCGCTGGACAAGGTGAGCTGACCGCCCCTCCGGGACGCCCGCCGCGGGGAGCACTCGTGGCGCCCCTCGCGGCAGCCGCTCAGGGCGTCCGGCATCCGGGCCGCTCCGTACCACCCACCGGTACGGGGCGGCCCTTTGCTTATCCTGGCGAACATGCTGACCATCACCCAGGCCCTCGTCGACCAGATCGTCGCCCACGGGCGCAAGGACCATCCGGACGAGGCGTGCGGAGTCGTCGCGGGGCCGGCGGGCTCGGACCGCCCCGAGCGATTCATCCCGATGCTGAACGCGGCGATGTCCCCGACGTTCTACGAGTTCGACTCCGGCGATCTTCTCCGGCTGTACCGGGAGATGGACGACCGTGACGAGGAGCCGGTGGTCATCTACCACTCCCACACGGCGACGGAGGCGTACCCGTCCCGGACCGACATCAGCTACGCGAACGAGCCCGGCGCCCACTACGTCCTCGTCTCGACGGCCGACACCGACGGCCTCGGCGACTTCCAGTTCCGGTCCTACCGCATCGTGGACGGCGAGGTCACGGAGGAGGAGGTCAGGATCGTCGAGACGTACTAGCCCCTCTGCCGCCGACCTTCCCCTCTGCCGCTCCCTCTGTTCCCCTGCTCCCCCTCTTCCCGCAACTCTCCTCTCCGCCGCGGCGGCGCCCAGCTCCGCTCGTCCTTTCTGCCGCGGCTGCGCTCGGCTTCGCTCGTCCTTTCCGCTGCGGCGGCGCTCACCTTCGCTCTTCCCTTCCGCCGCAGCGGCGCTCAGCCGCGACGGCGGATTTCGGCGGTGCCGAACCGGCCGGTGGCCACCTGCGGGCCGGTGGGGGCTTGTCGCGCAGTTCCCCGCGCCCCTGAGCTGGCTGCTCAGCCCGGCGTCAGGGGTGAACGTCGTTTGGCTGGTCGTGCCTGTGCGGCGGTAGCCGTGTGGCGCCGCGTCCCTGGGTTGGCTGCTCAGCCCGGCGTCAGGGGTGAACGTCGTTTGGCTGGTCGTGCCTGTGCGGCGGCAGTCGCGTGGCGCCGCGCCCCTGGGTTGGCTGCTCAGCCCGGCGTCAGGGGTGAACGCCGTTTGGCTGGTCGTGCCCGTGTGGCGGTGGCCGCGTAGAGACGTGGCTTGCCCCGGACAGGGCATCTCACCCCTCGGCCGGAAAATGTCCGGCATGTGGAATCACACTCCGGAACCCGTGCCGGGAATCGATACGATGAGCTCATGGTTCTGAACGACGTGAGCGACAAGGCGCCGGGCGTGCTGCTCGTGGCGCGGCTGCACGTCGACTTGTGCAGGCTGGACAGCGCCATCTGTTGACGCTGCCTGCCGCCGTACGGCCGTGAGCCGCGGCGTGCCGCTGCGCGCCCACCCACCCAGACTTTCCGACAGGAGCCCTGAGCCATGGCCATCGAGGTCCGCATCCCGACCATCCTCCGCCAGTACACCGACGGTCAGAAGGCGGTGGAGGGCAGCGGTGACACCCTCGCCGAGCTGTTCGCCGACCTTGAGACCCGGCACGCGGGCATCCACGCCCGGATCGTGGACGACGGCAAGCTGCGCCGTTTCGTCAACGTGTACCTGAACGACGAGGACGTCCGTTTCGTCGACGGCATCAACACCAAGCTGTCCGACGGCGACACCGTGACGATCCTGCCGGCGGTCGCCGGCGGTATGGCCTGAGATCGGCATGCGCTACGACTCCCCGTTGGCCGCGGTCGGCAACACCCCCCTGGTGCGGCTGCCGCGGCTCTCGCCGTCCGCCGACGTCCGGATCTGGGCCAAGCTGGAGGACCGCAACCCGACCGGCTCGGTCAAGGACCGTCCCGCCCTGCACATGATCGAGCAGGCCGAGAAGGATGGCCGGCTCACCCCCGGCTGCACCATCCTGGAGCCGACGTCGGGCAACACCGGCATCTCGCTGGCGATGGCGGCCAAGCTCAAGGGCTACCGCATGGTCTGCGTGATGCCCGAGAACACCTCGCAGGAGCGCCGGGACCTGCTCGGGATGTGGGGCGCGGAGATCATCTCCAGCCCGGCCGCGGGTGGTTCCAACACCGCCGTACGCGTGGCCAAGGAGCTCTCCGCCGAGCACCCCGACTGGGTGATGCTCTACCAGTACGGCAACCCGGACAACGCCGGTGCGCACTACGCGACCACCGGGCCGGAGATCCTCGCCGACCTGCCGTCCGTGACGCACTTCGTCGCGGGGCTGGGGACCACCGGCACGCTGATGGGCGTCGGCCGGTACCTGCGCGAGCACAAGCCGGACGTGCGGATCGTCGCCGCCGAACCCCGGTACGACGACCTCGTGTACGGGCTCAGGAACCTCGACGAGGGCTTCGTGCCCGAGCTGTACGACGCCTCCGTGCTCACCACCCGCTACTCGGTCGGCTCCGCGGACGCGGTGACCCGGACCCGGGAGCTGCTCCAGCAGGAGGGCATCTTCGCGGGCGTCTCCACCGGCGCCGCGCTGCACGCCGCGATCGGCGTCGGGAAGAAGGCCGTACAGGCCGGCGAGAGCGCGGACATCGTGTTCGTCGTCGCCGACGGCGGCTGGAAGTACCTGTCGACCGGCGTGTACACCGCCGCCACGACCGAGGAAGCCATCGAGACCCTGCACGGTCAGCTCTGGGCCTAGCCCTCATCATGTACGCGCCAACCCCCTCTCATGAGGGGGCTAAGCGCTGCCTATGGCGCGGCAAAGATCTTCGTCCGGGGGAACCGGCGCCCGGGGAACCCCGTTAGGTTCCTCACTGTCCTGTCATGCCACGCTCATCGGCATCCCAGGGTGTTTGAAGTGTCATGCTCATGACCGCGCACTCTGCCGCCGCTACGCGCGTCACGGGCCTGCCTTGTAACCCCACCGAGGAGGCAGTACCCCCATGCGTGAATCACGACGGAGTCTGCGAAGACTTCTGACCTTCGCCTTCCCCGCCCTCGCCCTCGCCGTCTCCGGTTTCGTCGCGGCCCCGGCCGCGCAGGCCCAGGCACCGGCGCGGACCGTCACCTCCCAGGCCACCGCCCAGACCAGCCGGGCCGCCCAGAACGCCAAGGCCCTCACCGACCCGGCCCGGCAGGCCGTGCACAGCACCGGCAAGGCCGGGCAGAAGGTGCCCACCAAGCACCTGTGCGCCACCGCCGCCAAGCCCGGCCACGTCTCCTGCTTCGCCCAGCGCCGTACCGACATCAAGCAGCAGTTGGCCGCCGCGCTCGCCGCCGCCCCCTCCGGCCTGAGCCCGACCAACCTGCACAGCGCCTACAACCTGCCCTCGACGGGCGGCTCCGGCCTGACCGTCGCGGTGGTTGACGCCTACAACGACCCCAACGCGGCCTCGGACCTCGCCACCTACCGCTCGACGTACGGCCTGTCGGCGTGCACCGTCGCCAACGGCTGCTTCAAGCAGGTCAGCCAGACCGGTTCGACGACCTCGCTGCCGTCGAACGACTCCGGCTGGGCCGGTGAGGAAGCGCTCGACATCGACATGGTCAGCGCCGTCTGCCCGAACTGCAACATCATCCTCGTAGAGGCGAACTCCGCCACCGACTCCGACCTCGGCACCGCCGAGAACGAGGCCGTCGCGCTCGGCGCCAAGTTCGTCTCCAACAGCTGGGGCGGATCCGAGTCCTCCTCCCAGACCAGCGAGGACACCTCGTACTTCAAGCACCCGGGTGTCGCGATCACCGTCTCCGCCGGTGACTCGGACTACGGCGCCGAGTACCCGGCGACCTCCCAGTACGTGACCGCCGTCGGCGGCACCGCGCTCTCCACCTCCTCCAGCACCCGCGGCTGGACCGAGTCCGTGTGGAAGACCAGCTCCTCCGAGGGCACCGGCTCCGGCTGCTCCGCCTACGACTCGAAGCCGAGCTGGCAGACCGACACCGGCTGCACCAAGCGCATGGAGGCCGACGTCTCCGCGGTCGCCGACCCGGCCACCGGCGTCGCGGTCTACGACACCTACGGCGGCTCCGGCTGGGCGGTCTACGGCGGCACCAGCGCCTCCTCGCCGATCATCGCCGGCGTCTACGCCCTCGCGGGCACCCCGGGCTCCAGCGACTACCCGGCGAAGTACCCGTACTCGCACACCGGCAACCTGTACGACGTCACCAGCGGCAGCAACGGCTCCTGCTCCACCGCCTACTTCTGCACCGCCGAGACCGGCTACGACGGCCCGACCGGCTGGGGCACCCCGAACGGCACCACCGCCTTCGCCTCCGGCTCCAGCACCGGCAACACGGTGACCGTCACCAACCCGGGCAGCCAGTCCACCGCCACGGGCGGCTCGGTCAGCCTGCAGATCTCCGCCAGCGACAGCGCGGGCGCCACTCTCACCTACAGCGCGTCCGGCCTGCCCACCGGCCTGTCCATCTCCAGCTCCACCGGCCTGATCTCCGGTACGGCGTCCACCGCGGGCACCTACAGCACCACCGTCACCGCGACCGACTCCACCGGCGCCTCCGGCTCGGCCTCCTTCACCTGGACCGTCAGCACCAGCGGCGGCGGCTCCTGCACCTCCTCGCAGCTGCTCGGCAACGCCGGCTTCGAGTCGGGCAGCACCACCTGGACCGCCTCCAGCGGTGTCATCACCAACTCCAGCAGCGAGTCGGCGCACGCCGGCTCCTACTA
>NZ_JBFBJL010000019.1:0-170816 GCF_040686075.1 Streptomyces sp. NPDC086519 | reverse complement strand
AGGTCCCGCCAGATCTTCGGGCTGATCGCGGAGGCGCACGGACGTCGGCGCAGACGACGACAGACGTCGTGCGCGGGTGCCTGCCAGGGGGGCACGCACCGGACCGCCTTCGCGCCGCCTCGGAGTGGGGACTCCTTCGGCCGGGAGGCCCGCCGACGCGCACGGTCTCCCGGCGGCGGCCCACAGCAAATCCAGCCCGGACCTTGGCCACAACCCTCGTGCCGGTCGGGCTCTCTGCGGCATTCATACGGCCCGGTTGCCGTCGGCGTCAAAGTGTCGTCAAACAAAGCTGAGGAGCCATCAGGAACCCGTCAACGAACACCGCCGGTGGCCGGAACCGGTCGCAGACTGATCGGTAACGGGGGGACGGGCACACCGTCCGTGGCGTGACGTTGGAGGGACCGTGACTCTCACGGCCGGATCGGCGCAGGGTTCTCGGACCGGGGAAGGCGCACCACCACGAAGAACGGCGGCCGCCCCGTCAGGGGGCAGCCCCGGTCCACGGCAGCGAGGGGTTTCGCGTACGGCCGGGCCGGGTCCGGGACCGCGCCCGGGGCGGCAGGCCGGGGCCGCGCGGGCCGCTCTGCGCCGCCGCTACTGGGCGTCCGTGCCCGCGCGGCTGCGCCTTCTGCGCGCGGCAACGGTCCTGCTCGCCACCGCCCTCGCCGTACTTCTGCTGGTGGCGGGTCTGGGCGCCCTCGGCACCTGGAGCGGGGTGGCCGGCCGGGACGCGCCCCGTACCACCAGCGCGGCCGACCTCGACCTGGCCCTGAACGACATGGACGCCCAGGCCGCCAACATCCTGTTGTCCGGCGGTGACGCGGGGAAGGGGCGCCTGGAGACGCCGTACACGAAGGCCGTCGGCTTCTACGGCGACGCCCGCAAGGAGATCGGGCATGATCTGCGCACCCTCGCCGTCGCCGCCCAGGGCAGCGCGGTCGACGAGAGGACCGTGGAGTCGCTGACCGACGGCTTCGCGGAGTACCAGGAGCTGATCGGCCGCGCCCTGGAGAACGACGGCCGTCGCGGCGGCAGAGCGGCCGCCCTCGCCGACTACCGCCGCGCGACCGACCTGCTGCGCACCCAACTCCTGCCCGCGGCAGGCACCTTGGTGTCCTCGAACGACGCGGCCTTCGAAGTCGAGTACACCTCGGCCCGCTCCAACCTCTCCGCGCAGCTCGCTGCCGTGCTGGCCCTCGGCGTACTGCTGCTGACCGTGCTGGGTGTGCTTCAGTGGTATCTGGCCCGCAGCTTTCGGCGCGTCCTCAACCCCGGGGTGCTGGCCGCGACGGTCTGCGCGCTGCTCGCCGTGATCCTCGGCGGTCAGCTGCTCTCCGCCTCCGCCGGCCACCTGCGCGTGGCCCGGCACGACGCCTTCGACTCCGTCGTCGCCCTTTCCCGCGCCCGTGCGATCGCCTACGACGCCAACGCCGACGAGAGTCGCTACCTGCTGGACCCGCAACGCCGTGAGCAGTACGCGGCGGCGTTCCTCGCCAAGTCCCAGCAGTTGTACGGCCTGAAGGGCGTGACCCTGTCGACGTACGACTCCGAGCTCGCCACCACCTGGCAGGCGTACGAGTCCGACCACCGCGACCTGCGTTTCACCGGCGAGTTCCGGCGCGAGCTGGCCAACATCACCTTCCCCGGTGAGCGGGCCGCGGCGGAGCAGACGGTGCGGGCGTACGCCGTCTACCAGCGTGATGACCGCAGGGTCCGTGCGCTGCTGGTGGCGGGGAGGGAGCAGGAAGCGGTCGAGTTCTGCATGGGCTGGGAGCCGGGCACGTCCAACGCGCACTTCGGGGCGTGGATGACCGCCCTGGACAGGGTGACGGCCATCAACCGCGCCCATTTCACGTCGTCCGTCGGCGCGGGACGGTCGGCGGTGGGCGGCCTGCTGCCGTGGGCGGGTGGGCTGCTGTGCGCGGCGATGGTCTTTGCCGGGCTGGGGCTGCGGCCACGGCTGGCGGAGTTCCGCTGACAAACGCAGGACACCGCACCCCCTGGGCGCGGCAAACTGCGCGAGTAAGCCCAGCGGACCCGCCGACGGCGGACGACCCGCAGGGACCGGGCTTGCCCCAGCGGAGCGCTACGCGTCCGACAGCCGCGCCTCCTCCAGGTCCAGCCACCGCTGCAGCCTGCGGCGGGTGGTGTCGCTGATGGTGTGGGCGTCGTAGAGGCGCTTGAGTTCGGTGGTCTCGACGGTGATGAGGTCGCGGCGGAGCTGACGGTAGACCAGGTCGGCGGACTCGGTTGTGGCCGGCGTGCCGTTCTGGTCCGTGAGCCGGTCGCGGGCGTCGTCGAGGCGGGCGGCCAGGCCGCGGCGGAGCCGGTCGAGGACGACGTCCGGGACGACCTCCAGCTCCGCGAGCTCCTCCAGGCGGGCCAGTCCGGCGTGGGCGAGGTGGGAGCGGGCCTCGGCCTCCTCGCGGGCGGTGTGGGCGGGTTCCAGGGCGATGCCGGAGGCGCGGACGGCCGGGGCGAGGGTGAAGCCCTGGACGACGAGGGTGACGACCACGACCGAGGTGGTCAGGACCAGGACCAGGGGCCGGTCGGCGAGCGGGGTGCCGTCCTTCATGACCTCGGGGACGGACAGGGCGGCGGCCAGCGGCATCACCCCGCGGGTGCCCGCCCAGGTCAGCACCATGGGCACCCGCCAGTTGACCCGGCCGATACCGCCCTTGCGCTGGACGACCGCGGACAGGGGCGCGAGCCAGAGCAGGCGGACGGCGATGAGGGTGGCGGCGACCGCGAGCGCGTACAGCGGCCAGGCCCGGTCGCCGTCGGCCAGCGCTCGCACCTGGGTGGGGAGGGCGAGCCCGATCAGGCTGAAGACGACGCTTTCCAGGAGGAAGACGACCGTGCCGTACACGGCGTGCAGCTGGAGTCGTATGCGGGCGTTGGTGAGCCGGTCGCCCCGGCCGCCGAGGACCACACCGGCGACGACGCACGAGGTCACGCCAGAGGTGTGTGCGGCCTCCGCCAGCAGGTAGGCGGCGTACGGGGTGACCAGGGCTGTCACCGTCTCCAGCACCGGGTCCTCGGTGCGGCGGCGGATCAGGGCGATCACGCCGGCCACCGCGGCGCCGATCAGCGTGCCGCCGCCCGCGAGCACCAGGAACTCCCCGCCCGCCGCCCCCCAGTTCGCGGCGGCGGAGGCCACGGCGATGCCGGCCGCCACCCGGACGAGTACCAGCGAGGTCGCGTCGTTGAAGAGGCTCTCGGCCTGGACGAGGACCTGGACCCTGGGCGGCAGCGCGAGCCGGCGGCCGAGCGCGGTGACCGCGACCGGGTCGGTGCTGGCCAGCACCGCGCCCAGCACGAACGCCATCTGCCAGGACAGGGGCGTCACCAGCGCCGCCACCGCGCCGACGGCGGCAGCGGAGGCGAGCACCAGCCCTATGGCGAGGATGCCGACCGGCTTCCATACCGCGTGGAGCTCACGCCAGGGCATCTCCTCGGCGGAGGCGTACAGCAGCGGCGGGAGGACGACGAGGCCGATGACATCCGGGCTGATCTCGATCTGCGGGGTGCCCGGCAGCAGCGCCACCGCGAGACCGGCGACCACGAGCAGGGAGGGGGCGGGGATGCGCCAGCGGCGTGCGAAGGTGGCGACCACCGTGGCGAGGACCACGAGGGCGAGAACCGTACCGACGCTGCGCATGCCGTCCCCTTGGAACCTGAACGGGAACCACCGTGACTCCCGGCCGACCAGACTTCCCGGCACACCAGGCATCACCCTATCGGGCCAGGTCACGTCAAGACAGTGTCAAGGTCCCCGGGGCCGGCGCCAAGGAAGCGCTAACAACCGCGCCGACCGGCCCGCGAAGCGGCTTCCTTGGGAGGAGGGACCCCTGTGCGCGGGGGAGTTGAACCAGTGAGCGGAGCGCGTCGGCGGCGATGAGTGACGTACGGCCCGGACGACTGAAGGTGTACCTCGGGGCGGCTCCGGGGGTCGGCAAGACCTACCGGATGCTCGACGAGGGGCGGCGCCGCGCCTCGCGCGGGGCGGATGTGGTGGTGGGGTTCGCGGAGTGCCACGGGCGCCCGAGCACCGAGGCGATGCTCGACGGCCTGGAGGCCGTCCCCCGAACCTCCTGCTCCTACCGCGGTGGCCACTTCCAGGAGATGGACCTGGCCGCGCTGCTCACGCGTCGGCCGCAGGTCGCGATCGTGGACGAGTTCGCCCACACCAACGTCCCAGGTGAGAGCCGCAACCCCAAGCGATGGCAGGACATCGAGGCGCTGCTGGGCGCCGGTATCGACGTGATCACCGCGGTGAACATCCAGCACCTGGAGTCCCTCAACGACGTGGTCGAGAAGATCACCGGGGTGCCCCAGCACGAGACCGTCCCGGATGAGGTCGTACGGCGTGCCTGGCAGATCGAGCTGGTGGACATTCCACCCGAGGGACTGCGCCGCCGGATGGCACACGGCAACATCTACGCGCCCGAGAAGGTCGACGCGGCCCTCGCCAACTACTTCCGGGCCGGCAATCTGACCGCGCTACGGCAGCTGGCGCTGCTGTGGACGGCGGACCGGGTCGACGAGGCGCTGCACGAGTACCGCG
Source organism: Streptomyces sp. NPDC086519 (assembly GCF_040686075.1). Taxonomy (NCBI): domain Bacteria; kingdom Bacillati; phylum Actinomycetota; class Actinomycetes; order Kitasatosporales; family Streptomycetaceae; genus Streptomyces; species Streptomyces sp. NPDC086519. The sequence continues at coordinate 166,249 of NZ_JBFBJL010000019.1, read as the reverse complement.
CGCAGCACGGCATCGGCCGGGTGTGGGAGACGCGCGAACGGGTGGTCGTCGCCCTGACCGGAGGCCAGGAGGGGGACACGCTGATCCGGCGGGCCGCCCGTATCGCGGACCGGTCGGCGGGCGGCGACCTGCTCGCCGTCCACGTGGCCCGCAGCGACGGCCTCGCGGCCGGGGTCTCGCACGCTTCGCTGGCCCGGCAGCGCCGGCTGGCCGAAGATCTCGGCGGTAGCTACCACTCGGTGGTCGGCGACGACGTGGCCGCCGCCCTCGTCGAGTTCGCGCGGGCCGAGAACGCCACCCAGCTCGTCCTGGGCACCAGCCGCCGCGGCCGGCTCGCCCGGTTCCTGACCGGGCCCGGCACCGGGGAGACGGTCACCGAGCTGTCCGGCGACATCGACGTGCACCGGGTCACCCATGAACGGGCCGGGCGCGGCACACTCCTGCCGTCGAGGCGCCGCACGCTGTCGACGGCCCGGCTGATCGCCGGTCCGGTGGCCGGGCTGGTGCTTCCGGTGCTGCTGACGGTCGTGCTCGCCCAGCTACGGGGCACGCTGAACCTGACCAGTGAGGCCCTGCTGTTCCTGCTCGCCGTGGTGGGCGTGGCCTGCATAGGCGGGGTCGTCTCGGCGGTGATCGCCTCGGTGACCGCGTCCCTGCTGCTCAACTACTGGTTCATCCCGCCCATCGGCGCCTTCACCCTCGACGACCCGAACGCTCTGCTGGCCCTTGCCGTGTTCGCGGTCGTGGCCGCGACCGTGGCCGCCGTGGTGGACCGGTCGCTGCGCCTGTCACGCCGCTCGGCACGGGCGACGGCCGAGGCGGAGACCATGTCGTCGCTGGCCGGCAGCATCGTGCGCGGCGAAGCGACCATCCCCGCCCTGCTGGAGCGGACCCGGGAGACCTTCGGGATGGAGTCGGCCGACCTGCTGGACGAGCCGCCGACCGCGCCCGGGGTGACAGCTGTCCCCGCGGGCCCCGGCGCCTGCCTCGCGCTGCGGGGCCGCACCCTGTCGTCGTCCGAACGCCGGGTCCTGGCCGCGTTCGCCGCACACGTGGGCTCCGCCGTCGAACGGGCCCGGCTCGCCGAGGCTGCCGCCGAGGTGGAGCCGGTGAAGGCCGCCGACCGGCTGCGCACGGCCCTGCTGCGGGCCGTCGGCCACGACCTGCGCACCCCGCTCGCTGCGGGCTGGGCCGCGGTCACCTCCCTGCGCAGCCGGGACGTGGACTTCTCCGCCGAGGACCGCGACGAACTCCTCGCCACCGCCGACGAATCCATGGCCAAGCTCAACCGGCTGGTGGAGAACCTCCTCGACCTCAGCCGTCTGGAAGCGGGCGCGCTTTCCCTGAACCTGAGGGCCACCTCGCTGGAGGAGGTGCTGCCCATGGCACTGGCGGACGTCCCCGGAGTGGACGTGGCGGACGTGGCGGAGATTCCGGCGGTGCTGGCTGATCCGCCCCTGCTGGAACGGGTGATCGCCAACCTGGTCGGCAACGCCGCCCGCCACACGCCACCAGGAAAGAAGGTACTGGTCACCGCGAGTGCCCTGGCGGGCCGGGTGGAGCTGCGGGTCGTGGACCGCGGGCCAGGTCTGCCCGTCGACGGCCGGGAGAGGCTCTTCGAGCCCTTCCAGCGGCTCGGCGACACCGACAACACCACCGGCCTCGGCCTCGGACTGGCCCTGGCCCGAGGACTGACGGAAGCCATGAACGGCACCCTCACCCCCGAGGACACCCCCGGCGGCGGCCTCACGATGGTCGTGTCAATGCCGTTCGCCGCGCAGGCCCTGAGTGCCGTACCGACCGAGCGCAGTGCAGGAGGCATGTGATGAGCACAGTGTCCGGCAGTTGGAAACTGCACCGTGGGGGAGGGACCCGTGTCACGCCCCGGTCCTGGCCGCTGCGGGACCGCCTTGCCCTGACGGCGGGCCTGGCCGCCCCCTTCCTGGTGGCCCTCGCGCTCGTCCCGTTCCGTACGGGCCTGTCGCACACGAACGCCGCACTCGTCCTCGTCGTCGTGGTCGTCGCGGTGGCCGCCCTCGGCAGCCGTACCGCAGGAGTGGTCGCGGCCCTGTCTGCGGCGGCCTGGTTCGACTTCTTCCTCACCCGGCCTTACGAGACGTTCGACATCACCGCATCCGCCGACATCGAGACGGCGGTACTGCTCCTGGCGGTCGGTCTGACCGTGTCTCAACTGGCCGCCCGCGCGCGGCGTCTGGAGGTCATCACGGTGACCGACGCGGGGTACCTCGCGCGGATCCACACCACGGCCGACCTCGCGCGGTCCGCCCGCTCCACGGACACCGTCGTCGACCACGTACGGCACGAACTCACCGACATCCTCGGCCTGCGCGCCTGCCGCTTCGAGTACGGCACGCTCCTGGGGCAGCCGCCACGCCTGCGGAGCAACGGCAGCCTGACGGTGGGCAAACGCCCCTGGGACGTGGACGCCGCCGGCTGGCCCGAGGGCGAGATCGAACTGCGCACCTACGGCAACGGGCACTACCTCGGCCGCTTCATGCTCACCCCCGGCCCGGGACAGGTACCCCCGCTCCAGGCCCGGCTCGTGGCGGTGACGCTCGCCGACCAGACCGGGTCGGCGCTGGACACCGCCGGGCCGGTCAGGAACGGCTGAGGCTCATTCCAGGCCGGAGGCTCTGAACACGGCGTGGGCGGTCTCCTCGTCCACGCGCAGGGCGACGCGATGCAGGGCGGTCGTGCCGCACAGCAGCGAGCCCTCGGCGGCGGCCTTCCGCGCGCCCGCGTCAAGGCGCGCCCACAGTTGCGGATTGCGCACCAGGACCTCGGGGTCGATCTCGACGCGGCCACCCAGGGCGTCCCGCAGCAGAAGCCGTTGGGAGATGCCGTCCAGGCAGCGGACCGACACCAGCCGGTCCGTGCGCACCCGGCGCTCGCGCACCAGTCCGCGTGCCACCAGCCAGTTCCCGCCTGCGGACACCCGGGCGGGACACAGGAGGACGAAGAGCAGCCCGGCGAGAAAGAGCCACAGCGCGGAGCGCCACGCGGTGATCCGGCCGGAGCCCCAGTCGAGCAGCAGCAGGAGCGCCAGCAGTACGCCGGCACAGCGGGCGGCGGCCCACAACTCCCGTCTCCACTCGACGTCGTTCGCCGCCTCGTCGGGTCCGTCCGCAGGTGCGTCGAGCGGTCCTCCGTACTCGTCCTCATGGGTTCCCACGGTGTCGACGATAGTGACCGGAAGAATCCGACCGGCACCCCTTTGATGCGTTACTGACGCCTCTCCGGCGGTTCCTTGCGCTTGGCCGCGGGGCGCGTCACCTGTGCCGCGGCATACGGCAGTCGCGCAGATCACATGACCGTCAAGGTCCCGTCAAGGTCGACGGTTCCGGCGCGAAGATGCCGCAAGGAACAGTCGGACGCGGCGGGAGCCGGACAGAACCTGGGTGCAGCCGTGCGTACTTCAAGCCTTGTGCGCGGCCGGAGAAAGAAGGAGCACGCGCCCATGTCCGTCCTGACCGTCGAGCCGGATGCCGTACCCGCCGGCAACGAGCCGCCTGATACCGGCGAGCGCCATCGCCTGACCGCCGTCACGGGGCTCGCGGCCCTGTCGCTGGACGCGATGGCGTCGGTGGCCTACGGGCCCGAGGCGATCGTCCTCGTGCTGGCCGTCGCCGGCGCGCACGGTCTCGGCTTCACGCTGCCGGTCACGCTGGCCATCGCCGCGTTGCTGGCGGTGCTGGTGGCGTCGTACCGGCAGGTGATCGCGGCCTTCCCGGACGGCGGTGGCTCCTACGCCGTGGCGAAGACCCACCTGGGCGCACGCACCAGCCTGGTGGCGGCGGCCTCCCTGGTGCTGGACTACGTGCTCAACGTCGCCGTCGCCGTCACGGCCGGCGTGGCCGCCCTGACTTCCGCCTTCCCGGCTCTCTACGGCGACCGGTTGTGGCTGTGCCTGGCAGTGCTCGCCCTGATCACGGGCGTCAACCTGCGGGGCATCGTGGAGTCCGCCAAGGCGTTCATCGTGCCGACGGTCGTGTTCGTCGGCTCGATCTTCGTGCTCATCGCCGTCGGACTGTTCCGCTCCCACCCTGTCAGCACCGCCACCGCGGCCGGTCACGCCTCCGTGCTGGCCGACAACGCCTCCAGCGTGGGCGCACTGCTTCTGCTGAAAGCTTTCGCCTCAGGTTGTGCCGCGCTGACGGGTGTGGAGGCCATCGCCAACGCCGTCCCTTCCTTCCGCGTCCCGCGCGTCAGGCGGGCCCAGCGAGCGGAGGTCGGCCTCGGGGCCGTCCTCGGTGTGATGCTGATCGGTCTGTCGGTGCTGATCGGCCGCTTCCACCTCCAACCGGTCGAGGGCGTCACTGTCCTCGCCCAGTTGGCGGACGCCTCGCTCGGCCACAACTGGGCTTTCTACGTCATCCAGTTCGCGACGATGATCCTGCTGGCGCTGTCCGCGAACACGTCCTTCGGCGGGCTGCCGGTGCTGCTGAAGCTGCTGGCCCGGGACAACTACGCCCCGCACGTCTTCGCCCTGAAGGCCGACCGTCAGGTGCACCGGCACGGCGTGCTGGCCCTGGCGGTCGTCTCGGCGGCGCTGCTCGTGTTCTCCGGCGGCGACACCAACACGCTCGTGCCGATGTTCGCGATCGGCGTCTTCGTCGGCTTCACCATCGCCCAGATCGGCATGGTCCGGCACTGGCGGCGGGAACGCAGGGCGGACGGGCGGGAGGTGCACAGTCCCGGATGGCGCGGCAAGGCCCTGCTCAACGGCTTCGGCGCGCTGCTCACCGGTGTCGCGACCGTCGTCGTCACAGCGAGCAAGTTCGAGGAGGGCGCCTGGCTGATCGTGATCGCCCTGCCGCTGCTCGTGGTCGCCTTCGAGACCGTGCACCGCGCCTACGGCCGCATCGGTGAACGGCTGGGCCTCGGCCGCATACCGGAGCCACCGCACCGCGAGCGCTCCCTGGTGATCGTCCCCGTCTCGTCCCTGTCCCGGCTGACGTCGGAGGCTCTCACGGCGGCCACCTCCCTCGGCGACGAGGTCCGCGCGGTGACCGTGTGCTACACGGACCCCGAGGACCGCGCCGCCCTGCACGCCCTGGAGCGTGCCTGGGCGGAATGGGACCCTGGGGTGCCGCTGGTCCGGCTGGCCTGCGAGCGGCGCGGCCTGGGCCGTCCCATCGCCGCATACGTCCGGGAGACGGCCGCCGCCGAGGCGGGCGCGCGGGTCACCGTGCTGATCCCGGAGTCCGAGCCGGAGCGCTTGTGGCAGCGGCTGCTCCAGAACCAGCGGGGGACCGTGGTCGCGCATGCCGTACGGCGTGAGTCGGACGCGGTGATCTGCCGGCTGCGCTTCAGGCTGTGAACCGGGTCACCGCCGGTCACAGCGGCCTTACTGGTCGGTACGAGTCAGGGCCGTAAGAGTCCCGTCAAGGCCGTGCGCACTGCCGTAAGAGAGCCGTCAACGGGTGGCCGAAACCGGCCGGAGAGGCGCTTTCCTCTAAGCGTCCGTTCCAACCGAACCTCACTTCAGGAGTTCGCGATGGCCGATCTGGCCTTCGTCGTCGCCACGGTCGCGGCCTTTGCGCTGGTGGCTCTCGTCGCCAAGGGGGTGACGAAGCTGTGACCGCCGAGAACATCGTCGGCCTGGTCGTGGCCGTCGCCCTGCTGGGTTATCTCGTCCTCGCCCTGATCTTCCCGGAGAGGTTCTGAGCCACGACATGAGTCCCGTACTCGCAGGCTTCCTCCAGCTGCTCGCACTCATAGGCGCGCTGGCCCTCGCCTACATCCCGCTCGGCACCTACATGGCCAAGGTGTACTCCTCCGACAAGCACTGGCGGGTGGAGAAGTGGATCTACAAGGCCATCGGTGCCAACCCCGACACCGAGATGCGCTGGCCCGCCTATCTGCGCGGGGTCCTCGCCTTCTCGGCCGTCAGCGTTCTCTTCCTGTACCTGCTGCAGCGGCTCCAGGGCATCCTGCCCGGTTCGCTCGGCTTCTCCTCGGTCAACCCGGCGCAGTCGTTCAACACGGCCGTCTCCTTCGTGACCAACACGAACTGGCAGTCGTACTACGGCGAGCAGACCATGGGGCACGTCGTGCAGACCGCCGGTCTGGCCGTGCAGAACTTCGTGTCGGCGGCTGTCGGTATCGCCGTCGCGGTCGCGTTGGTGCGCGGGTTCGCGCGCTCACGCACCGGTGAACTCGGCAATTTCTGGGCGGATCTGGTGCGCGGCACACTGCGGATCCTGGTGCCGGGCGCGGCGATCGCCGCGATCGTGCTGGTCGCCTGCGGTGCGATCCAGAACTTCTCCGGTATCCACGAGGTCGGTCAGTTCCTGGGCGGCTCGCAGCAGTGGAACGGCGGCGCGGTCGCCTCCCAGGAGGCCATCAAGGAGTTCGGCACGAACGGCGGCGGTTACTTCAACGCCAACAGCGCCCACCCCTTCGAGAACCCGACCCCGTTCACCAACCTGTTCGAGATCTTCCTGCTGCTGGTGATCCCGTTCTCCCTGACTCGCACTTTCGGTGTGATGGTCGGCTCGGTGAAGCAGGGCTACGCGATCCTCGCCACGATGTTCACCATCTGGGTCGGCTTCGTCGCCCTGATGATGTGGACCGAGTTCGCCCACCACGGTGCGGCGCTCCAGGCCGCGGGTGGGGCGTACGAGGGCAAGGAGGTCCGCTTCGGGGTCGGCTCCTCGTCGATCTTCGCGGTGTCGACCACGCTCACCTCGACCGGGGCGGTGGACTCCTTCCACTCCTCCTTCACCGGCCTCGGCGGCGGCATCACCATCCTGGGCATGCAGCTGGGCGAGATCGCCCCCGGTGGCACCGGTTCCGGTCTCTACGGCATGCTGATCATGGCGGTCATCGCGGTGTTCATCGCCGGTCTGATGGTCGGCCGTACGCCCGAGTACCTGGGCAAGAAGATCGGCTCCCGTGAGATCAAGCTGTCGGCCTGCTACATCCTGATCACCCCGGCCCTGGTGCTGATCTTCACGGCTGCTTCCATGGCGCTGCCGACCCCGCCGCACTCCATGCTGAACTCCGGCGCGCACGGCTTCTCCGAGGTGCTGTACGCCTTCAGCTCCGCGGCGAACAACAACGGCTCGGCCTTCGCCGGGCTGAACGCGAACACCGACTGGTTCAACACCATGACCGGACTGGCGATGCTGCTCGGCCGTTTCCTGCCGATGGTGTTCGTCCTGGCCCTGGCCGGCTCGCTCGCCGAGCAGAAGCCCGTCCCGGCCACGGCCGGCACCCTGCGCACCGAGAAGCCGCTCTTCACCGGCCTGCTCGTCGGCGCGATCCTGATCATCACCGGTCTGACCTACTTCCCGGCCCTGGCGCTGGGGCCGCTCGCCGAGGGGCTGGCGTCATGACCACCCGTATAGAGAAGTCAGAGGACTCCATGTCCACAGTCACCCCGACCCGGGCGCCGCACAGCGACGTCCCCACCGGGCACAAGCCCGCCGAGGGCCGTGTCGGCGCGGGCCTGTTCGATCCCAAGCAGCTTTTGAAGTCGCTGCCGGACGCCTGCCGCAAGCTCGATCCGCGGGTGATGGTCAAGTCGCCCGTGATGTTCGTGGTGTGGGTCGGCTCCGTCCTGACCACGGTCTTCTCCCTCAAGGACCCCGGCGACTGGTTCGGCTGGACCATCAGCGCCTGGCTCTGGCTGACCGTGATCTTCGCGAACCTCGCGGAGGCGGTCGCCGAGGGCCGCGGCAAGGCCCAGGCGGACACCCTGCGCAAGGCCAAGACCGACACGATCGCGCGTCGGCTCGTCGGGGACACCGAGGAGCAGGTGCCCGGCACCGAGCTGAGGATCGGTGACCTGGTCGTCTGCGAGGCCGGCGACATCATCCCCGGTGACGGAGACGTCATCGAGGGCGTCGCCTCCGTCGACGAGTCGGCGATCACCGGTGAGTCGGCTCCGGTCATCCGCGAGTCCGGCGGTGACCGCAGTGCGGTGACCGGCGGTACGAAGGTGCTGTCCGACCGGATCGTCATCAAGATCACGACGAGGCCGGGCGAGACCTTCATCGACCGGATGATCAGCCTCGTCGAGGGCGCGGCCCGGCAGAAGACGCCGAACGAGATCGCGCTGAACATCCTGCTCGCCTCGCTGACCATCGTCTTCCTGCTGGCCGTCGCCACCCTGCCGCCCTTCGCCGACTACGCGGGCACCCACCTGACGATGGTCGTGCTGGTCGCCCTTCTCGTCTGCCTGATCCCGACCACCATCGGCGGGCTGCTCTCCGCGATCGGCATCGCCGGCATGGACCGGCTGGTCCAGCGCAACGTCCTCGCCATGTCCGGGCGCGCGGTCGAGGCCGCCGGGGACGTCTCCACGCTGCTGCTCGACAAGACCGGCACCATCACCCTCGGCAACCGGCAGGCGTCCGGGTTCGTGCCGGTCAGCGGTACGACGGAGGCCGAGGTGGCCGACGCGGCCCAGCTGTCGTCGCTGGCCGACGAGACGCCCGAGGGCCGCTCCGTCGTCGTCCTGGCGAAGGAGAGGTACGGGCTGCGCGAGCGGCACCAGGGCGAGCTGGCGCACGCCGAGTGGATCGCCTTCACCGCCCAGACCCGGATGTCGGGTGTGGACGTCGACGGCCGGAAGATCCGCAAGGGCGCGGCCGGCTCGGTCATCGCCTGGGTCCAGGAGCAGGGCGGCACCGTCGCCGAGGACGCCGGCACCCTCGCGGCTGCCATCTCCCAGGCGGGCGGCACTCCGCTGCTCGTCGCGGTCGAGGACGCCGAGGGCGCCCGGATCCTGGGCGTCATCCACCTCAAGGACGTCGTCAAGGACGGCATGCGCGAGCGGTTCGGGGAACTGCGCCGCATGGGCATCAAGACCGTCATGATCACGGGCGACAACCCGCTGACCGCGAAGGCGATCGCCGAGGAGGCGGGCGTCGACGACTTCCTCGCCGAGGCCACTCCCGAGGACAAGATGGCCCTCATCAAGCGGGAGCAGGCGGGCGGCAAGCTGGTCGCGATGACCGGTGACGGCACCAACGACGCGCCCGCGCTGGCCCAGGCGGACGTCGGCGTCGCGATGAACACGGGTACGTCGGCCGCCAAGGAGGCCGGCAACATGGTCGACCTCGACTCCAACCCGACCAAGCTCATCGAGATCGTCGAGATCGGCAAGCAACTGCTGATCACCCGGGGCGCGTTGACCACGTTCTCGATCGCCAACGACGTCGCGAAGTACTTCGCGATCATCCCGGCGCTGTTCGCGGCCGTCTACCCGGGCCTGGACAAACTCAACATCATGCACCTGTCCTCGCCCGACTCCGCGATCCTGTCCGCGGTCGTCTTCAACGCGCTGATCATCATCGCGCTGGTGCCGCTCTCCCTGAAGGGCGTGCAGTACCGGCCGGTCAGCGCCGACAAGATGCTCCGGCGCAACCTCACGATCTACGGCATCGGCGGTCTGATCGCGCCGTTCATCGGCATCAAGATCATCGACCTGCTCATCTCCCTCATCCCCGGAATCGGCTGATCGCCATGAACAACTCCGTATCCAGCACGGTCCGATTGCTCGGGGCGGGCCTGCGCGCCCTCCTCGTGCTGACCCTGGTCACCGGCGTCATCTACCCGCTGGTCGTCACCGGCGTCGCCCAGGCGCTGTTCCCCGGCAAGGCGAACGGCTCCGAGATCAAGTCGGACGGCAAGGTCGTCGGCTCGTCCCTGATCGGGCAGTCGTACAACCTGCCGCTGAAGAAGGGCCGGCAGACCCCGGACGCGGACCTGCGGTGGTTCCAGGGCCGCCCCGCCAACGGGCTCGGGAGCAACAGCGTCAACACCCGGTACAGGCTGATCCTTTCGGGCGCGACCAACCTGTCCGCCGACAACAAGGTGCTCATCCAGCAGGTGGAGGACGCCAAGGCCGCCGTCATCAAGGACAACTCGGTCCCCGGGTACACGGTCAAGGCGAGCGAGGTACCGGCCGACGCGGTGACGTCCTCCGGCTCCGGCCTGGACCCGGACATCTCCCCGGCCTACGCCGAGCTCCAGGTCCACCGGGTCGCCGAGAAGAACGGCCTGTCCGTCTCCACGGTGGAGAAGCTGGTCAAGGACCGCACCGACGGCCGCACCCTCGGCTTCATCGGTGAGCCCCGGGTGAACGTCCTCGAACTCAACATCGCGCTCAAGGACCTTGTGACGAAGCACTGATGGGCTTATGCGACACGAACGGGGGTTGGCGGCCGGGAGGCGTCCCGATGCCGCCAACTCCCGTAGCCGTGAAATCGGCTGTCCCATGTCCGGCGCAGCCCGGCCCGACGTACGACAGGAAGGGCAAACACCCATGACCAGGGTGCTCGTGGTGGAGGACGACCCGCAGCTCGTACGAGCCCTCGTCATCAACCTGCAGGCACGTCAATACGGCGTGGACGCGGCGCCCGACGGCGCCACAGCCCTCCGGCTGGCGGCCGCGCGTCAGCCGGACGTGGTGATGCTCGATCTCGGGCTGCCCGACATGGACGGCGTCGACGTCATCAAGGCGCTGCGCGGCTGGACCCGGGTACCGATCCTGGTGCTGTCCGCCCGGCAGGCCTCCGACGAGAAGGTTGCCGCGCTGGACGCGGGCGCCGACGACTACATCACCAAACCGTTCAGCATGGATGAACTGCTGGCCAGGCTGCGAGCCGCGGTCCGCCGTACCGAGGACGTGCCGCTGGTGCCGGAGGCAACCCAGGTCGAGACGGACGGCTTCAGCATCGACCTGCTCGCGAAGAAGGTCGTCCGGGACGGGCGGGACGTGCGGCTGACGCCGACCGAGTGGCACCTGCTGGAGATCCTGGTGACCAACCCGGGCAGGCTGATCACGCAGAAGTACCTCCTCCAGGAGGTCTGGGGCGTCTCACAGAGCAACAAGACCAACTACCTGCGCGTTTACATGGCCCAGCTGCGTCGCAAGCTGGAGACGGACCCGTCACACCCCCGCTATCTGATCACCGAGCCCGGCATGGGCTACCGCTTCGAAGGATGACATGGCACGCGGCAAGCTCCGGATCTACCTCGGCGCGGCACCCGGCGTCGGAAAGACGTACGCGATGCTGTCGGAGGCGCACCGCCGTATCGAGCGGGGCACCGACTGTGTGGTCGCCTTCGTGGAACACCACCACCGGCCGCGCACCGAGGTGATGCTGCACGGCCTGGAACAGGTGGCGCGCAAGGAACTGGAGTACCGGGGCGCGACCTTCACCGAAATGGATGTGGACGCGGTACTGCGCCGCGCCCCCGCCGTCGCCCTGGTGGACGAACTCGCCCACACCAACGTCCCCGGCTCGCGGAACACCAAGCGCTGGCAGGACGTGGAGGAACTGCTCGCGGCGGGCATCGACGTCGTCTCCACCGTCAACATCCAGCACCTGGAGTCGCTGGGTGACGTGGTCGAGTCGATCACCGGGGTGCGGCAGCGGGAGACCGTGCCGGACGAGGTCGTACGACGTGCCGATCAGATCGAGCTGGTCGACATGTCCCCGGAGGCGCTGCGCCGCCGGATGGCGCACGGCAACATCTACAAGTCGGACAAGGTCGACGCGGCTCTCTCCAACTACTTCCGGCCCGGAAACCTCACCGCCCTGCGTGAACTGGCGCTGCTGTGGGTGGCCGACCGGGTCGACGAGTATCTCACCGAGTACCGCAGTGAACACCGGGTCTCGACGATCTGGGGTTCGCGTGAGCGGATCGTGGTCGGGCTGACCGGCGGCCCGGAGGGGCGGACGCTGATCCGGCGGGCCGCGCGGCTGGCGGAGAAGGGGGCCGGCGGCGAGGTGCTCGCCGTCTACATCTCCCGCAGCGACGGGCTGACCTCGGCCTCCCCGAAGGAACTGGCCGTCCAGCGCACCCTGGTGGAGGACCTCGGCGGCACCTTCCACCAGGTCGTCGGCGACGACATCCCGGCCGCCCTGCTCGACTTCTCCCGAGGGGTGAACGCCACCCAGATCGTGCTCGGTGTCTCCCGGCGCCGAGGCTGGCAGTACGTCTTCGGACCGGGCGTCGGCGCCACCGTCGCGCGCGAGTCGGGCCCCGACCTCGACGTCCACCTCATCACCCACGACGAGGTCGGCAAGGGCCGCGGACTGCCGGTGGCGCGCGGAGCACGTCTGGGACGAGCCCGGGTCGTGTGGGGCTGGTTCGTCGGGGTGCTCGGCCCCGTCCTGCTCGCCTGGCTGCTCACCAGCGCCGTTCCGGATGTCGGTCTCGCCAACGACATGCTGCTGTTCCTCAGCCTGACGGTGGCGGCGGCCCTCGTGGGCGGCCTCTTCCCCGCGCTGGCCTCCGCCGTGGTCGGCTCGCTGCTGCTCAACTGGTTCTTCACCCCACCAGTCCACACCCTCACCATCGCCGACCCGAAGAACATCGTCGCCATCGCGATCTTCGTCGGGGTAGCCCTGTCCGTGGCCTCGGTGGTGGACCTCGCGGCCCGGCGCACCCACCAGGCGGCCCGGCTGCGCGCCGAGTCGGAGATCCTCTCCTTCCTCGCCGGGAACATCCTGCGCGGCGAGACCACGCTGGAAGCGCTGCTGGAACGGGTCCGCGAGACCTTCGGCATGGAGTCGGCGGCCCTGCTGGAGCGGATCGACGAGACGACCCCCTGGACCTGCGCCGGCAGCGTGGGACCCCGGCCGGCCGAGGCCCCGGAGGACGCGGACGTGGACGTAGCGGTCGGCGACCACATGGCCCTGTCCCTGCGCGGGCGGGTGCTGCCGGCCGCCGACCGCAGGGTGCTGGCCGCGTTCGCCGCGCAGGCCGCGGTCGTCCTGGACCGCCAGCGCCTGCAGCGCGAAGCCGACCGGGCCAAGGAACTGGCCGAGGGCAACCGCATCCGCACCGCCCTGCTCGCGGCCGTCAGCCACGACCTGCGCACCCCGCTCGCCGGAATCAAGGCCGCGGTGTCCTCGCTGCGCTCCGACGACGTCGAGTGGTCCGAACAGGACCAGGCCGAGTTGCTGGAGGCCATAGAGGAGGGCGCCGACCGCCTCGACCACCTCGTCGGCAACCTTCTCGACATGTCCCGCCTGCAGACCGGTACCGTCACCCCCATCATTCGGGAGACCGACCTGGACGAGGTCGTCCCCATGGCGCTCGGCGGGGTCCCCGAGGACAGCGTGGAGCTGGACATCCCGGAGACGCTTCCCATGGTGTACGTCGACCGGGGGCTGCTGGAGCGGGCCGTCGCCAACGTCGTCGAGAACGCCGTCAAGTACAGCGCGCCGGGGGAGCGGGTCCTGGTGTCGGCGAGCGCCCTCGCCGACCGGGTCGAGGTACGGGTCGTCGACCGCGGACCTGGCGTCCCCGACGAGGCCAAGGAACAGATCTTCGAACCCTTCCAGCGGTACGGGGACTCACCCCGCGGTGTCGGCGTCGGTCTCGGTCTCGCGGTCGCCCGCGGCTTCGCCGAGGCCATCGGCGGCTCCCTCGACGCCGAGGACACTCCCGGCGGCGGCCTCACCATGGTCCTCGCGGTACCGACGGCACCGGAGCGCGAGCGGCCGAAGCAACCGGACCTGCCGACGGCGGCCGGCTCCTGAGGGGCATCGCCGACGGGGCTCGGTGGGCGGTGGAGAAACACCGACGTACGCCTGCTCATGCACGGTTCCCGCAGGGGCGCCTCTGAGCAGGCGAAACCTCCATGCCGACGCTCCGGGGTCGGTGCGGTCCGGCGTCGGTTTCGGGACGGCCCGCCCCAACCTTCCGCGACATCGGCGAACCCCGCCGACGACAGCAGTACGCACAGGGGCGAGTCAGTCGCTCAAGCCCGCCCGGTTGCCCTTTCGGGGCGCATCTCGGCTGACCCCCGTCGGGATGCGCAGGGCGATGCCGTCGAGGACGGCCCGGTCGTTGCGGGCCGGGCGCGGGAGAACGTCGATGTTGCCCCAGTTGGTCCGTGCGCGGATCTTGACGGTGTCCGCGGTCTGCTCCGGCGCCTGAGAAGCGGCGAGCGTGTTGCGTACCTTCCCGTGGTTGTAGCTGATGTCGAGCCAGGCGACGGTGCTCTCGCGGATGCCGACCTCGACGGAGCCGTTGGTGGTCTGCAACTGGACTTCGCAGCGGGCGACTTCGGCGATGCGCAGGTAGCCGTTGGTCGTGGTGCCGACGGTCGTGACGCCGTTCGATTTCTTCAGGACGGCGGGGCCGTCGAAGAGGCCGACGCGCACGGTGCCGGTGCTGCTGATGATCTCGGCCGCGCCTTCGGCCCGGTCGACGGTGCTCAGGCCGTGCGACGGCTTCAGGTGCAGCGGGCCCATGGTGTCGAGGCGGTGCCGCCACGTCCGAGCAGATTTGGCCCTGGGCGTGGTGACGGTCAGGACGCCGCCCGCGTGCGCGATCTCGGTCTGGTCGGCCGCCCGTACGTCGAGGTCCTTCTCGGGGTCGCGGGGCCGCACCTCGACGATGGTGTCGAGGCGGTCGCCCGCGACGACGCGGATGGAGCCGGCGTACACGTAGGCGGTGACCGAAAACGCTTCGGGAGTGTCGAAAGAAGGCATGGCTGTACCGTCCTCATGGGCCCTTGGAGCGTCCCCGCTGGTGGGACGTGGTGTGGATGAAGTGCTGTGCTCCGGGGCGGGCGCTGCTACCGCACCCAGCCCGTGAAGCTCCGTCCGAGGGTGTGGGTCCGTTCCGTCGCGCACGGCCGCGTGCCTTTGTCGACCGCGGCCGACACCGCCCGCACCAGCCATGCGTTGACCGACAGGCCCTCGCGGCTCGCGGCCTCCTCGGTGCGTGCCTTGAGACGGGCTGGCGGCCGGAGATTGACGCGGGTGGTGCCCCCCTCGTCACCGTCGGCGGGGGCCGGAGCCGTGAGCGGTCCCATGGGCGCGGTGGGCTCCACAGGGGCACTGCCGGCGGGCGGCAGCGTCACCACGAAGCCGGGGTCCAGCCCGCGCAGCCGTACGTCGACGAGCCAGGGCGTTCGCGGGTGATCTCGGCCATCGCGGCGGAGAGCACGTTGAGCATGGTCAGGCGAGTCGCCGACTCCACCTGGCCGCTGTTCAGCCGCAGCCGCCAGGCGCTCCGGCGGTGCACGGCCGAGAGGTGGCCTCAAACCTGGACGGCGCACCGCCTCTGACGTTGCCGTTGCATGCCCTCCCCCCAGGTCGTCAGCATCCCGTCAAGGTCCTCCCGGCCACCGTCAGTGTCTCGTCAGGGCACATTGGGAAGCCGGGGGCGCCGGGCATAACGTCGAAGGCGAGCCCCGGCCCGCCTCCCCGCGCCCGGGGCATCCCACATCGATCGCCTTTCGGGAGGCACCCCGTGGCACAACCCCTCTACGACGACGACCCCGAGCCCTCCGATCGACACCCGGCCGGCCCCCTGTACGTCCCGGTCCGGTCGGGCCCTTCCGGGTGTGCGGCCCGGCTCTTCCGCACACCGCTCGGCAACCGTACGGCCGTCGGCTTCACCTCCGAGCGCAGGCTGACCGCCACCCTCGGCCCCCACCAGGCGTGGACCCGACTCGCCGAACCCGCCCTGCGCGCGCTGACCGCCCCGCTCGGCATCACCACGGTCACGGTGGACCCGCAGTTCACCGCCCCGGCTCCGGGGCCAGTCACGTCGGTCACCCACGAGATCCCCGCCCTGCGGGCAGCCTGAGAGGGGAAGCCCCGATGACCACGGTCCACGAACCCACCACCTCTCCACCACGACGGCCGATCTGTCGCTGTGGCCCACCTCGACCACCGAGCGCCGGCCCGGCGACCTCGCCGTGGGCGGCGTCCCGCTCGCCGAGGTCGCCGACCGCTTCGGCGCCCCCGTCTACGTCCTCGACGAAGCCGAGGTCCGCGACCGCTGTCGTACCTACCGGGACGCCTTCCCGGACACCGAAGTCAGTAGCCAGCAGAAATGGAACCTGAGAGGTGGGGCACGTCAACCCCCAAACCTGCAGCAGACCCATCTTCGCCGCCTGTCTGCTGGTAGGGCCGGCAATCGAGCGCTGGGCAGCTTGAGGGAACGCCGGACGCCCTGTCAATGCAGTGCTTCCGAGAGACGGACGAAGGTGTGGCCGGTGGCTTGGAGAAGGGGGATGGCGTCGGCGATGCCGCGGGCGGTGCCCCCGTCGGGGTGGTTCATGTGGCAGATGACGATGGAGCCGGCGGGCGCGGACGCGACGGTCGTACGGACCTGTTCGTGGGTGAAGGTGGCGCCGGCGTCGCCGTTGACGGAGAAGCTGACGAACCGCTCGCCCAGGTCGGTGACGATCCGGGCCGCCACGTCGTCGCAGTACGCGGTGCCGGAGCGGAAGAAGCGCGGCGGAGTCCCCAGCAGGCGGGTGAGCTCGGCGCGGTTGCCGACGATCTCATCGTAGACCTCGGCGGCGCTGCGGGTGCCGGGGATGCCGTAGGCGGAACGCCCGGTGACCGACAGGGGACGGTGCCGGGTGCCGTGGTTGGCGATCTCGAACAGCGGCTCAGCGGCCAGGCGCCGGAAGACAGCCGGATTGGCGCCGATCCAGCGGGAGTTGATGAACAGGGTCGCCGGTACCTCCCGTCTGCGCAGGAAGTCGATGAGGGCCCGGTCGTAGCCGCTGCCTCCCGGACCCCCGCAGGCGTCGAATGTCAGCGCGATCTGATGCTCTTTCGCAGTGGGTAGCGCACGCACCACGCCGGGAGCGTCGAAGCCCCAGGTGTGCGGCACGGTGTGGCCGTAGCGGGCCACGATGTCGGCACGGGTGGCTGCGGGGACGGCCCGGTGTGCCGTGGACGAGGGGTGCGCCGGGATACTCGTGGCGGTCGCCTGCGGCGCTTTGGGTGAGGCGGCGGAGGTGGTCGTGCCGCTCGTCCCGGCCTGCGGGCCCGCGCAACCGGCGAGCACGCCTCCCGCCATGGCCGCCAGTACCGCCCGGCGACTGGATTTCATCCGCGGCCCCATCTGGTCGAAGTCACCGAGAGGCAGCCGCCCCCCGCACGGCAACCGTACGCGGGGAACGATCACCTCCGGGAAAAGAGAGGTAAGGGATCGCCAGCAATCCTTCGTGGATCATTTGCTCCCGGCACGCCGGGTAGCGATCACACGCGGCTTCGGCGTGCGGGCGGGCAGACCGGCGCGAGAATCACAGAGCGGAGTGTTCCAGGGGTCTGCTGCACGATCGGGTGACATCTGAACTGGCTTGCCCTGTAGGGGGGTGGGAAGGGTGTCGCTGTGCCCGAGCCTTATCCGGAAGATTTCCGCGAGGACGTCGTGCGGGTCGCGAGGAACCGCGGCCCGGGTGTCACGGTGGAGCAGGTGGCCATCGACTTCGGGGTCCACCCGATGACGCTGTGGAAGTGGCTGCGCGGGGCGGATATCGATGACGGGACCAAGCCCGGGGTGACGAGCCAGGAGAGCGCGGAACTGCGGGAAGCACGACGGCGGATCAAGCTGCTGGAGCAGGAGAACGAGGTCCTGGTTCACTGAGTTGGTTGTCGACTGCCACGATCCGGAGCAGCTCGCGGCCTTCGGGTGCGCGGTCCTGGGCTTCATGGTGATCGACCGGAGCGAGGGCAAGGTCGAGATCGGCTTCTGGGTGCCGACCGTCGAGGAGGTCCGGGCCCGCCAGTTGGCGCCCACTATGGTGTTCATCGGGGTGCTTGAGGGCAAGACCGTGAAGAACCGGCTCCACCTCGACGTCAGCCCGATCGGCGGCACCACCGACGACGAGGTGGACAGGCTGGTCGGTCTCGGCGCCGCCAAGGTGGACGTGGGCCAGGGCCCCGGCCGGAGCTGGGTGGTCATGGCCGGTCCCGAGGGCAACGAGTCCGACGTCCCGCGCACTGGATGAATGAGTCCGATTCTGTGCTGGCCGCGACCATGGCGAAGGACGCCCGTTGGCTCGCGAGAAGGCCCCCGGCCCCCCAGCACTCACGCCCCGTAGGCGGAGAAGGCGCGCGCGTGGGCGTGCCGGAGGAGGACTTCGCGATGACTCGCATCCGCCGCCGCATGCTGGACAACCGCGCCGCCGCAGCCGACGCAGGCCCGCCGCAAGGCCCTCGCGGCACCGTGCGCCAGCGTCGGGCAGCCGACGAAATGCGCTCGCGGAGTGACGTATGCGCGGAGCGTGCTCAGCGGGCCAGGCCGTGACGGTCGGCCGGTTCGGACGGGGCTGATCCGTCGGCACGGGATACGAGGTGTGGCCGGTGCAGATGGCGTGAGGGGGTGCGTTCGATGATCAGGAAGGCGACGTCGTCGGTGAGCTGCTCGCCGGTGTGCGTGAGCAGGTCACGGTGGATCTCGTGCAGCAGGACATCCGGGCTTGACGCGCGAAAGGAAGCGACCCGTTCGGCGAGTGGATAGAAGGCTCCGGTCGGTGAGCGCGCTTCGATTGCCCCATCGGTGTAGAGCAGCAGCATGTCACCTGGTTCCAAGGTGAAACGGTCGGTGCGATCGCTCCCTACGCACAGGGCACGCAGGCCCAGCGGGGGCGCGGGACGGCGGGAGTTCAGGACGGTGATCCGGCCACCGCGGATCAGCAGGGGCGGCGGGTGGCCGCAGTTGAGCATCTCAGCCTGTGGGCCCTGATCGGGTATGTCGATCAGGACAGCGGTGATGAAGCGCTCGTCGGCGTCGTGCGCGGTGCCGGCGACCTCCTCCAGGTTCCGGCAGACGCTCTCCTCGACGGCGGTGACGAGCTCGGGCAGAGACCCGTACCGGTGAGCGCACTCACGGAACGCACCCATCGCCGCCGACGCCTCGTCGACGGAGGCCAGCCCATGGCCCCGGACATCGCCGATGAGTATCCGGGTGCAGGGTTGATCGGCGCGGGTGACCGCCAACAGGTCGCCCCCGATCTGGGCGTCGTCCTCGGCGGCCAGATACAGCCAGGCCACCCGCAAGGGCCCGATCCGGCGGGGTGGGGGCCGCAGCAGAACCCGCTGCGCCGTCTCGGCCACCGACCGCAACCGGCTCAGCTCCCGGGCATGCCGCTCCCGCGCGTAACAGACGAAGACCACCAGAGCCGACAGCACGGCCAGGGCGATCAGCTGCGCCACATGGTTGGTCGTGGTCAGCCCACCGTGGAAAATCGCGATGATCACCAGGGCGACCTCCGCCAGAACCCCGACCAGAGCAGTCAGCCGCGGACCGGCGAAGGAGGCGGTCAACGTCGGCGCGATGACCAGCAACGGCCCCAGATGAACACTGGTACCGATACCGATGTCCGCCACGGCGATGGCCACGATCAGCACCAGGGCCATCGCCAGCAGCCCGCGCCGGTGCTCCGGGAGCCGGCCCCGCCGGATATCCCGTAGACGCATATGACCTTTTTACGCCTTTTTGGTCGCGCAGGCTCTCCCCCCGGACTCCTCACTCGCACGCTACGGCCTGACAGCGCGGGAAGTGATTGCTTCCGGCCCCACGAAAGGCATGACCAGCATATTTCGCCGGTTCCCCGCATCCGAACCTGCAAGGGGGGCATCGGCATCTGGCGCGATTGTTCATGCCTGGAAGTTGCTCAGGGGCGTCCCAGAGCAAGAACGGATGACCAGCTTGCGGTCAACTGCGACACCCGGGCTTACCGACAGAGGCACTTCGTCACACCTCCAGAGTTGGTTGGCCATCGGTAATCGCAGTTGGCCAGCCGAGTACATCGAGTCGGTATCGGCCTTTCCGGCGCTGCGGATCGGTTACGGATCCCTCACCTTCTGGTGGCCGGAGGGTGAGCTGGTCATGATGGCCGAATGACGTTGGCAGCGAGTGCCCTCGCGCAACTGGCGGCCTGGCCCGATCTCACCGAGGCGGAGCCGAGCTGCGGTATTGGTCGAGCCCTCCGTACGGCTCACGGTGAGATCGTCCATTTCCACTCCGACGACCACGTTGACCTGTACCTCACGGCCCGGGCCATCAGGCGGTTCGAAGAACACCTCACGGCAGCGAGCGCCGTCCAGATGGTGCCCGGCTCGCAGTGGGTGACGCTGCGCCTCGATGTCAACGCGGACGTTCATCTCCTCATGACCCTGGTCAGCCTCGCCCTCCAGGCGCATCAGGCGTGGCCGGTTCCGGACGATGTTCCGCGAGCCGAATGCAATGATCATCGCAGCGCGGCAGGTCCGCGTGAGAATCTCGGCGGAGGCTGAGAAACACCTTTCCAGACAGGGTGGAGCTGTGGCTGACAAGGCACGCGAGGACGAGGCCATCCGCGGGGTCGTGGAGCGCCTGACGGACGCTTTCAGCGCGACGCGCAGCCCGGCCGAGGTCGAGGCCGCAGTAACCAAGGTTCACGCGTCCTTCACGGACCGGCCCGTGCGCGAATTCGTACCCGTACTGGTCGAACGCAAGGCGCGGGCACTGTTGAGTAATTCATCCGGCTGATGGTGCCCTAAGGGGTCCTTAGCGGCTGCTTCCGCCCCCTGGTAGGCCGAACATCTGGTAAAGCGAGGATGGCTTCGGGCGCCATGGCGAGCATGAGTGCGGGGCGTGCCATGGAGCTGCTGCGGGCCTGGCCTGGTCTGACCTGGACGGAGGCCAGCTGCGGCACGGGCGCGCCATGTGCTCCCAAGGCTGTGAGATCGTGCATTTTCAATCCACCAGCGACGCCGACCTGCATCTGACCGGGCGGATGATCCGCAGGCTCGGAGATCAGTTGAGACGATCCACTGCGATACGGCTGTTGGCCGAGTCGCAGTGGGCGACGGTGCACCTGGACGACGACGCGGACACCGACACCCTGCTGTCGCTGGTCAGCGCCGCCCTGCAAGGCGCACACGGCGTGCGCCGGAGTGGCACCGGGACGCAACTGGAACCGGGTGACCTTCCCCGACCGAAGAGATGGCCTGGTTTCCTGAGGCCGACAACGGCCAGGCCCCGTTCAGCGGCGGCCATGCTGACCGGCTCCTCGGGCAACGACAGGTTCTTCCTCTGCCTCCCTGCGTCCGAGCAGGCCGCAAGTGTCACTCGGCGACCGGATTCCCGGGCGAACCTGTCACTGTCGTCGTCCGCCGGTGCTCGGGCGGCTGGGAGAGGAGGGTGATTCTCGCGTGGACGGACTGCCCGTCGGGGTGGTGGAGAGTGTGACTGATCAGTTCGGCGCTGGTCAGACAGCGCAGCGCGCGGTGCAAGGTCTCGGGCGAGGTGCCCAGGGCTCCAGCTGCGCTGTGCAGAGGCAGGTCCACGGTTCGGGCCAGGTGAGCCCTGACCGGGGCCTGGGTGGCCAGCTCCAGCAGGAGCCCGGCCAGCAGCCGGCCGTGGGGGGCCAGACGGGCCCGTGCTGCCCAGTCCACAACCCAGTCCTCGGACTCCAGCAATCGCATGGGTTGTCTCCTGTCTCTGCCTGAGTGGGGCCCGCCGGACTGCACCTGCTGTTCATGGTGTCCGGGTGCGGTGGCGGTGCGCGCGGTGCGCGGTCCGTCCGGGCGACCAGGAGACGAGGCCAGGGCGGACGGGGATGTGACGGTCAGCTGTCCAGGCGGCGCGACCCGAGGCGAGACAGCCGACGCGTGGGCGCTCCGCGGGCCGCAGGTGCAGTTCATGGACGCCGCGTATGGCGGCAGGTGGCCCGGCCGGCGAGGGGCCGAGACCGCCCGACCACCGCTCACTCGGGGCGGTTGCGGGACAGCCCGTACGAGCTCGTGCACGGTAGGCAGTGAGGCGTCGGGCTCTTGATCGTTGATCATGGTCGTGTGGTGGGGATTGCGACTCGTGCAGTGATCATCGGCAACCGACGGATCACGGGTCTGACGGCCGATGTGATTGCTGAACTCGTTGCTGAGATCGGCCCGTTGTGGCACGAGCGCCGCCAGGCCGGGCTCGCCTCCAGGCAGCGGAAGCGGGAAGCGGGCGCCGGTGCAAGCACCGGCTGGTCTTCGTCGACCGGCTGCTCGCCAGCCTGGCTCGCCAGGCAGGGCTGGTCAAGCTCCTGGCCGACGGACCCGCGGTCGAGATCCTCGCCGATGCCAGCTACCGGCGCCGCCGGGACGCCGAGCTGACGCGGCGGTGTCGTGGCGCGTCCCTGGTACGTGACGCGCCACGTTCTTCGCCTCCGAAGCGGCCCGCGAACTTGCCCACCGCCAACTCCCCGCCCCAGCCTGTAGGGCCGGGGGCGGCACCGCACGCACAGACCGGCAATCCGCCTGTCCGCGGCATGTCCGTCCGTGGCCCCATCGCAGGCCGGAAGCCATGGCGGCTGCCACGGTGAACTGCTGCGCTGTCCGCGGCCTGCCCTGCCAACACGGAGAAGTGAGGAAGTGCCTTCGGACGCCGCCTTGCAGACAGCAGCTGCTGGACTCGCTTTGAGGGGCGTTAGCCGTCACCGTCGACTTCCGGCGCTGGTTCCGTCGTGGTGCCGACGAGGCTTCCGGCGACGATGCGGGGAAGGTTGTGCGGGGCTGGTGGAGCGCTTGTGGGCGACGACATCGGCACCACTTCCTGGCGTTCGACGGGGACGTCTGCGTGTCGCCACACCGTAGGAAGGCGCAGGTCAGAGGCGTATGCGGTGGGACACCATACTTATGGGCACAGGAATGCGTGCGGCAACCATGAAGGGTCCCAGTCGCCGGGGCCGCACGGGGGCCGTTCGCAGGGCCCGGGAGCCTCGCGTCCTGCTCACGCCATGACCGGAGAGCCCCGCGTCTTGCTCACGCCGCGTGTCGGGCGCACGCTGGTGGCATGGGCGTCCAGGAGAGCCCCACGCTCATCATGTCCGTGCAGCGTGCCTTCCGACTGCTGGAGGCGGTGAGCGCGCACGAGAACGGCGCGCCCGCGAAGCAGCTGGCACGTGAGACGGGGCTGCCCCTGGCCACCGCCTACCACCTGCTGCGGACGATGACCCACGACGGATACCTGCGGAAGCTGGCCGACGGCGGCTTCGTCCTCGGTGACAAGGTGCACACGCTGCACACCACGGGCCGTACCCAGGCGCTGCTCAGCCGCGTCCGGCCGGCGCTCGCCGCGCTGCGTGACGAGCTGACCGCCGCCGCCTACCTCACGTTCTACGAGGGCGGCGAGATCAGCGTCGCCGAGATCGTCGACGGACCTCGCGCGCCCCGCGTCGACCTCTGGGTGGGATTCGAGGAGGCGGGACACGCCACCGCGCTGGGCAAGACCGTCCTGCGCGAACTGGACGAGGAGTCCCGCCGTGACTACCTCTCCCGGCATGATCTGGCCGATCTGACGCCGCGGACCGTCACCAGCCTGCCCGAGCTGCTCCGGAACCTCGACGCCTCTCCCATGGCACCGGCCGTCACGGACCTTGAGGAGTACGCGCTGGGCACGGTGTGCATCGCCGTGCCCGTCCACCGCGGCGACGTCCTCGGCTCGCTGGGCGTCTCGCTCCCGGTGGAACGGCTCTCCCGCCTCCCGCAGGCCCGGGGCCGGCTGCTCCTGACCGCGGACCGCGTGACCAGAGGTCTCTCGCTCACTATCTGAAAACCCTCTCCTTGTGGCATGCCGACCGAACCCCGTTTCCTGAATGAAACGGACAAGTCGGGCTTAGGGGCCGTACAGGTGAGGATTGCGGACAGGGACATGAGGCAGGCGGGTGACCATGGTGGCAAGCGCCGGCCGTTGCGGCCGCTCAGGAAACCAGGGGCCGGTCCGGGGACACCGGTCCCCAGGCGCGCCGCCTCGCAACTGGCCGCCGGAATGCCGGTGGCGCCGGTTCTGATCGTCTCCGGCGTCGCGCTCGTCGACGTCTTCGCCGACCCCGGCATGTTCTGGCTGCCGCTGCTGGCGGCCGGGCCGGCCCTGGCCGCCAGTACCAACGGTCCCCGAGGTGTCCTGTGCGTGGGACTCCTCGCCGCGGTGCTGGGCGCCGCCCTCGGCGTCAGGGAGGCGGGTCCGGGGCACGAACTGGCGGCCATGCTCGCGGCGCTGCTGGCCGTCACCCTGGCGAGCGCCCTGTCCAGCGCGCTGCGCGGTCGCCGGGAACGGGTGCTCGCCGCCGTCCGCTCGGTCGCGGAGGCCGCCCAGCACGCCGTGCTCAAGCCCATACCGCGGACCGTCGGCCCGTTCCGGGTCGCGGTCCGCTACAGCGCGGCCGCGGCCGAGGCCCGTATCGGCGGCGATCTCTACGCCCTGGTGTCCACCCCGCACGGGGTGAGGCTGATCGTCGGCGACGTACGCGGCAAGGGGCTGCCGGCGGTGGAGATCGCGGCACTCGTCCTCGGGGTCTTTCGCGAGGCCGCCTATGACGAGCCCGACCTCCTCGCCGTCGTCGGCAGGATCGAGCGGAGCCTGGCACGCAACCTCGGCCCCGACGACTTCGTCACCGCGGTGGTCGTCGGGCACCCGCTCGCCGGCCAGCTCGAGGTGGTCAACTGCGGCCACGCCTCCCCGCTGCTGATATCCCGGTCCGGGGACGTCGTCGCGGTCGAGGCCGCCCGTCCGGCTCCGCCCCTCGGCCTGCGCGCCCTCGTCGGTGAGCCCCCCTGTCTGGAGATCCTGCCCTTCTCCGAGGGCGATCAGCTGCTGCTCTACACCGACGGCGTCGTCGAGGCCCGCGACCGCGCCCGTGAGTTCTACCCGCTGGCCGAAAGGGTGGCCCGCCATGTGTCCGACGAACCGGAGCACATCCTCTCGGCGGTCCACGACGAGCTGCTGGCACATGTGGGCGGCCGGCTGCACGACGACGCGGCGCTGCTCCTGCTCCGTATGCAGACCGTGGGCGAACCGGTCCCGACCGCATCGAAGGCACGGGAAAAGGCCGTCCCGGGACCGGCAGGCCAGAGCCAGGACGGCCGGGACGGCCAGGACGGCCGCGGAGCCGTTCCCGTGGTCTCGCGCAGCTGATCCGCCGCCGTCAGCCAGGACGGCGGGAGCCGGCCGGCCGCGCGGACGGACCCCGCGTTCTCAGCGGCGAACAGGCCGCTGACGGGAAGGCTGAAGGGAAGAAAGCCGGCGTCGGTTCACACCGCGACGAGATCGGCCCACCGGGTGATCGCGCCCGGCCGCGCCTCCACGCCGTACCGAGTCGCCAGCGCGTGGACGATCTCCTCGCCCCGGCCGTGCTCGTCCGGGTCGATCCCCGCGGGCTGCTCTCCCGCCGTACGCGCGGGACCCGCGTCGGTGACTTCGATGCGCAGAGTGCCGAGTCCGCCGTCCAGCAGCCACGAAAGCCGCAGCACCGCCGGGGGCAGGGCATGGACGATCGCGTTGGTGAGCAGTTCCGATATCACCAGCAGCGCGTCCTCGACGACGTCCGGGGACACCTTCCAGGCGGCCAGGACCGCACCCGCGCGTCGGCGTACGTCCGGTACGGCACCGGCGACGGGCGGCATCGGGAAGACCTGTTCGCTTGCCCCCCGCACCCGCGTGTTGAGCTGTACCGCCATCTCGTGTCTCCAGGGGTCAGTGTCACAGGCCCGGCATCTCGTGCCTCGGCACGCTGCCAGGCCTTCAAGCACGTTAAGGAGGCGCGCCGGGTCGGTCAATGAACGTGGGTCGGCATTACCGAACGCCGCCCTCTCCGCCGCGCCGCCGGGGCCCCGTGCCCGTACGGCGGACCGCCCGAGACGGTAATAAGCTCGCTTCATGGCCGGTCCGGTCCAGTCGATCGAACGGGCGGCCGCGATTCTGCGCCTGCTCGCCGCTGGGCCTCGCCGACTCGGACTCGGGGAGGTGGCGGCCTCCCTCGGGCTGGCCAAGGGAACCGCCCACGGCATTCTGCGCACGCTCCAGCACGTGGACTTCGTGGAGCAGGACGCGACGACCGGGAAATACCAGCTCGGAGCCGCCCTGCTGCACCTCGGCACGAGCTACCTCGACGTCAACGAGCTGCGGTCCCGATCCATCAACTGGGCCGACGCCCTGGCCGCCCGCAGCGGGGAAGCGGTGCGCCTGGGCACCCCCCTGGAAGGCATGGTCCTGGTCGTCCACCACGTGTTCCGGCCGGACGACACCCTCCAGACCCTGGACGTGGGCGCGCTGCTGCCCCTGCACGCCTCCTCGCTGGGCAAGGTGCTGCTGGCCTACGGGACCGCGCCCTTCGACTCCGCCCTGGAGTCGGGGCTGGACGCGTACACGCGGCACACCCTGGTCACCCGGGAACAGCTCACCCGGGCACTCGCCGAGGTCCGGGAACAGGGCTGGGCCGTCGAGAACCAGGAGATGAGCATGGGCGAGGCGGGGCTCGCCGTGCCGATCCGGGGGCATGGCGGCCTGGTCGTCGGCGCCATCGGTCTGTCCGGTCCGGTCGAGCGGATCTGTGACAGCCAGGGGCGCCCCAAGCCCAGCCTGATCACACTGATCCGGGAGGCCGCACGGGCGATCTCCAGAGACCTGGGCGCCGCCCGCTGGTAGACCCCAGCTTCCTCCGCGACCCATCGGAAGGCGGACCCGATCATGGTGGAGCGTTATGTGATGTCCATCGATCAGGGCACCAACTCCACGCGATGCATCCTGTTCGACCGGGGCGGCCGGCTGGTGTCCGTCGCGCAGCGCGAGCACCAGCAGCACTTCCCGAGGCCCGGCTGGGTCGAGCACGACGCCGTCGAGATATGGCACAACCTGCGGCGTGTGGTCTCCGAGGTGCTGACCGGCTCCGGTGCGACCGTCGACGGGGAACAGGTCGCCGCCATCGGCCTGGCCAACCAGCGGGAGACGACGGTGCTCTGGGACCGGCGAACGGGTACCCCGCTGGGCCGGGCACTCGTCTGGCAGGACATGCGCACGGCGCCGCTGGTCGAGGAGCTCAGGCAGCGGCCCGGCGAGGAGTTCTTCCTGGACCGGTGCGGCCTGCCGCCCTCCACCTACTTCTCGGCGCTGCGGATCCGCTGGCTGTTCGACCACGTCAAAGGCCTCGAACAGCGCGCGAAGGACGGCGAGGTGCTGTTCGGCACCATGGAGAGCTGGCTGGTCTGGAACCTCACCGGCGGCGTCGACGGCGGTCTGCACATCACCGACGCCACCAACGCCAGCCGCACCATGCTGATGAACATCCACACGCTCACCTGGGACGAGGAACTCCTGGCGTTCTTCGGCGTGCCCCGTGCGATGCTGCCCGAGATCAGATCCTCCGCGGAGACCTACGGCGAGGCCAGCGCGCTGCTGCCCGGCGTTCCCATCACGGCCGCGCTCGGCGACCAGCAGGCGGCGCTCTTCGGCCAGACCTGCTTCTCCCCGGGCGAAGCCAAGTGCACGTACGGAACGGGCAGCTTTCTGCTGCTCAACACCGGCACCGATGTCGTACGCTCCCGGCACGGACTGCTCACGACGGTCGCCTACAAGATCGGGGACCGGCCGCCGGTCTACGCCCTGGAGGGATCGATAGCCGTCACCGGCGCGCTGGTCCAGTGGTTCCGTGACCGACTGGGGCTGATCAGCAGCGCGCCGGAGATCGAGACCCTCGCGCGGACCGTCGAGGACAACGGCGGCTGCTACATCGTCCCCGCCTTCTCCGGCCTGTTCGCACCCCGCTGGCGCAGTGACGCACGCGGCGTCATCGTCGGCCTCACCTCCTACATCACCAGCGGCCACCTGGCCCGGGCCGTTCTGGAGGCCACGGGCTGGCAGACACGTGAGGTCGTCGACGCCATGAACGCCGACTCCTCGGTGGCCCTGAAGGAGCTGAAGGTGGACGGTGGCATGACGGCGGACAACCTGCTGATGCAGTTCCTCGCCGATGTGCTCGACGTGCCCGTCGTCCGGCCCATGGTCTCCGAGACGGTCTCCCTGGGGGCCGGCTACGCCGCCGGACTCGCCGCCGGCTACTGGACGGATCTCGAGGTACTGCGCCGCAACTGGCACCCGGCCGCCCGGTGGCTGCCGGGAATGGACCCCGGCCACCGGCAGTCGGAGTACGACAACTGGCAGCGGGCCGTCGAACGGTCGCTGGGCTGGATCAGATCACCCGGGGCATCCTGAGTGGCTGTAAACGCAGAGGGTTGCGGTTGATTCGCGTGAAAACACGCGAAGGCATTTGTGGTTGTTCTCCTTTCCGGTATCTGTTTTCCGCCGTGCGGTTCCCGTGCCTCCTTTCCACGTCCTGTCCGCTTCCCTTCGGTCTTATGTCGGCCCGGTGGAAGCCGGTCCTGACGACCCTTAGCGTTCTTATGCGGACGCTTTCGCCGGTGATTCAGCACCGGCGGGGCGCGCGAAGAGCGAAGGGGGAACATGTCCGTTTTTCCGTCCAGTGAAATGGCCGCGCAGGTCTTCAGCACTTTGTTCACCGTATTACTGGAGGACGACGACTTCGTGGCGCGGGCCCGGCAGGAGGGGCTCTCGGTCCGGCTCGTCCACACAAAGCCCGACTGCGAGATCTTCGTGTCACCGCAGGGCGGTGTCCGCGTCGGCGAGGAGCAGGCGGGGCCGGCGGCGATCACCCTCCGGATGTCCTGCGACACGGCCCACGCGCTGTGGATGGGGCGACTCCTGGTGCCCGTCGCCATCGCCACGGGCCGGCTCCGGATCCGCGGGAAGGTCGCCAAGGTGCTGGAACTGGTGCCCATGCTGCGGCCCGCGTTCGACCGGTACCCCGATATCGCGGCGGCCGCCGGCATCGGCGCGTGAACCGCCGTAGAGCGGCCCGCCCCGAACACCGAACCAACGCACAAGGAGTGACACCGCACGTGAACACCGCTCTCTCCGAATCCGTGGCCGAGACCGCGCTGAATTTCGACGTACTGCCGAGCGGCGTCGAGCAGTTCCGGGAAGCCGCGCAGGAATTCGCCCGTAACATCGTCAAACCCCGCGTCCAGGACCTGGACCAGAAACCGGCGGCGCATTTCGACTGGGACCTCGTCGGACACGGCCACCGGATCGGTCTCACCCGCGCGGCGATTCCGAAGGAATACGGCGGCCTGGGGGTGGGGATGCTGGGCGTCGCCACCGCGCTGGAGGAGGTGGCCGTGGTCTGCCCGGGCACGGCACTGATCTTCGGCGCCACCCTGCTCGGCCAGGCACCGATCCTGCTGTCCGGCGATCCGCGGCTGCAGGCCCGCTTCCTGCCCCTGTTCTCGGGCGACGAACCGGTCCTCGCCTGCAACGCGGTCACCGAGGAGGACGCGGGCTGCGATCTCATCATCCCCTCCCAGGCCGAGCACGCGCGCAACGTCACGACCGCGGTGAGGGACGGCGACCACTACGTTCTGACCGGCCGCAAGCGGTTCATCACCAACGCCAGGGTCGCCGCGTTCGCCTCCGTGTTCGCCACCATGGAGGGCAGCCGGGGCGCGACCGGACTCACCTCCTTCATCGTTCCCCTCGACCTGCCCGGCGTGGTCCGCGGGCCCGTGGCGGACAAGATGGGATACCGCGTATGCCTGGGCAGCGAACTCGAGTTCCACGGCGTCCGGGTGCCCGCCGAGTACCTGATCGGCGCGGAGGGCGAGGGCATGGCCATCAACATGGCGCAGAGCAACATGGCGCGCGCCGCGGTGGCCGGCATCTCCACCGGGGTGGCACGCAGCGCCCTGGAACAGGCGATCGCCTGGTGCGGCGAACGGGTCCAGGGCGGCCGTCACCTGAAGGACCAGCAGTTCACGGCGGCCAAGCTGGCCGACATGGCCGCCAAGGTCGACGCCGCCCGCCTGCTGTACCTGCGCGCCGCCGACAAGGTCGACAACGAACTGCCGCCGCCGGTCTACGAACCGGCCGCGGCCAAGCTGTTCGCGGACCGGACCGCGATCGACGTCGCGGAGACGGCCCTGTCCCTGCTCGGCGCCCGCGGCTATCTGCGCTCGTACGGCGTGGAGAAGACGATGCGCGACGCGCTGGGCACCCGGATCTACGAGGGCACCCCCGAAGTCCTGGCGCTCGCCATCACCGACAGCCTCTACGCCGGGCGGGACGAGTGGTGAGCGCCGCCGCCCGAGCCGTCGGCGCCGTCTTGCGCGATACCCCGGCCCCCGAGCCCGACGACACCCGGGATCCCCGCGCCCGGCGCTACGCCCAGGACATCATCGAACTCCACGACCGGCTCAGCTACCGGCGGCTGCCCATGGAGTTCAGGGGCGACCCGCTCTCCCTCGTCGAGGACCCGCACGGCGCCCTGGTCACGGTCACGGGCCGCGACAGCCAGTTCCCCTCCCGCTACCTCAAGGGGATGCTGGGGTTCCGCCTGGCCCAGTACCTCCGGCTCGACTGGATCTCCGCCGACGCGGTCCACCGCACCGCCGCCTTCCACGAACCACTGCCGCACTCGCCCGTGGAGAACATCCACACCGTCACGCTGTGCGCGCGCTCCGGGAAGATCCGCGGCTATGTGGGACTGGCCTGCTCGGCGGACACCGAGAGCCTGCCCCTGGACTCCGCGTGCCGCATCCCGTTCCCGACGGAGGCGGCCCACCGCATCGACCTGCTCGCCAGGTACGCACGGCCCGGCCTGGGCACCCACCAGGCCTTCGAGTTCAAGCGCTTCCTGCGGGACCAGACGATGCCACGGGACGAGCAGTACACCCGCGTCCCCTGGCACCTGATGCTCGGCATCGGCGAGGCACTGCTCACACTGGGCGACGACGTGCGCGTCGTACTCGGCGACGCCAAGGAACACGTCGCCCTGCGCCACCTTCGGCTGGTCGGCTTCGACCTGCACGTCGTCGAGGGCACGTCGCCCCACCTCTGCGCGTCGGATCCCATGGCGCCGATCTACCGGCAGACGGTCGTGGCCAAGCCGTTCGCCGCCCCGGTGCCCGCGGACATCGCCTGGTACCGCGACGTGGTCCGCTCCTACCTCGACGGGACGAGCGACCTGGCCTCGTGGCAGGCCGTGATCACCACCCTGGCCGCACACAGGAGGCGTACGGGACACCGTCCCGATCCCGCACGAGGAGGGACCCGCAGGTGACGAGAGGCGACAGGGAGCCGAAGTCCGAGACGTCCGCGGGGGCCATGGCGAAAGCCGGGTTCTACGCCGAACTGACCGCCCGTAACGCAGGCGTGGTGCCCGGGACCGATCAGTGGGCGCTGCGCACGGCCACCGTCCTGGTAGCCGGCTGCGGGTCGATCGGCGGTGCGGCGGTCGAACCGCTGACCCGGCTCGGCCTGCAGAAGTTCGTCCTCGCCGACCCGGGGACGTACGAACTGAACAATCTCAACCGGCAGTCGGCGACCGTCGCCGACCTCGACCGGAACAAGGCCCTGCTGGCGGGGGCCCGGGTGCGGGCGATCAACCCCCACGCCTCGGTCGACGTCTTCACCGAGGGAGTCACCCCGCAGACCGTCGAGAAGCTGACGGCCTCCTGCCAGGTGATCATCGACGGGGTGGACGTCACGACCCCCGAGGGGTGGCGGGCCAAACTCCTGCTGCATCACCACGCCGTGCGGCGCCGGCTGCCGCTGATCACCGGCTGGGACATGGCAGGCACCCAGTACGTCCGCTGCTACGACTACCGGCACGTCCGCGAACCGTTCGCGGGGGCCATCAAACCGCACGACACGGACCGTTACGACATGTGGGAACTGCTGCGCCGGGCCGTGCCGTTGCGGCACGTGCCGACCGACATGCTGGCCGAGATCCGGGCCAACCACGCCCAGACCGACTACAGCTTCCCCCAGGTCGCCTACACGGCCATGGCCTTCGGCGTGATCAGTTCCCACATGGTGGTGCGGCTGCTGACCGGTCAGCGGGTGCGGCCCGAGGTCCGCCTCGATGTGCACCAGAAGGCCAGGCCGTTCGGGGAGCGGTGGCGCACCCGGGCGCGGTGGCCGGTGGAACTGGGGGCGCTGCTGCCGGAACTCCTGCGGCTGGCCCGTCGCCGCGGCGCGGCCTCGTGACGCGGGCCGGGCGAGGCCGTACCGGCGATGCCCGCACGGCCATTTCGACCATGGAGGTGGACATGAGTGTTCGGCGACGCAGCGTGCTGTGGACGTTCTTCTGCTGTGGCCTGGGCGTGGCCATGGTGTCGCTCGACAACCTCGTCGTCATCACGGCCCTGCCGTCGATCCGCGAGGACCTCGGCGGGAGCATCCAGCAGCTTGAGTGGACCGTCAACGCCTACACCCTCACCTACTCGGTGCTCATGCTGACCGGCGCGGCCCTCGGGGACAGGTTCGGCCGGCGGCGGATGTTCGGCATCGGGCTGGGCGTCTTCGTCGTCGCGTCGGCCGGGGCGGCGCTGGCCCCCGGCATCGGCGCCCTGATCGCCGCGCGCGCCGTGCAGGGGCTGGGCGCCGCGCTGTTGATGCCGCTGAACCTGACGATCCTCACGGACGCGGCGCCCGAGCGGCGCCGCGGTGCCCTGCTGGGGGCGATGAGCGCCGTGGAGGGCGTGGCGATCGCCATGGGGCCGCTCCTCGGCGGAGCGGTGGTGGAGCACCTGAGCTGGCAGTGGATCTTCTGGATCAACGTGCCGATCGGGGCGGTGGTGCTGCCGGTCGCCCGCTGGAAGCTCACCGAGAGCCACGGCCCGAGCCCCCGGCTGGACCTGGTGGGCACCGCCTTGGCCAGTGCCGGACTCTTCGGGATCGTCTTCGGCATCATCAACGGTCACGCCGACCACTGGAGCAGCGCGCGCGTCCTGCTGTCGCTGGCCGGTGGCGCGGCCGTCCTGGTCGCTTTCGTCCGCTGGGAGCTGCGGGTCGAACACCCCATGTTCCCGATGAAGTTGTTCCGCCACCGGACCTTCAGCGCGATGAACGGCGCCGGCCTGCTGATGTTCGCCGGCATGTTCGGGTCGGTCTTCCTGCTCACCCAGTTCCTCCAGGGGCCACGCGGCTACACGCCCCTGGAGGCGGGACTGCGGATCCTTCCGTGGACCGCGGTGCCGATTTTCGTGGCGCCCCTGGTGGGCCTCGTCTCCGACCGCGTCGGCGGCCGGACCATCGTCGCGCTCGGCCTGGCCCTGCAGGCCCTCGGACTGGGGTGGATCGCCGCCCGGGTCTCGCCCGAGGTGCCCTATCCGTCGCTGATCCCCGCCCTGGTCCTGTGCGGCCTGGGCATGACCTTCTACTTCACGCCCACCGCGAACATGGTGATGAGCGCGGTCGACGCCGGGGAGCGCGGCATGGCCTCCGGGGCGATCAGCGCACTGCGCGAACTCGGCGGCGTGCTCGGCATCGCGGTGCTCGCCTCGGTGTTCTCCGCGCACGGCGACCTCACCACCCCGGACCGGTTCACGGACGGCATGACTCCGGCGGTGTGGACCGGCGTCGCCCTGATCGCCTGCGGAGCGCTGGCGGTGCTGCTGGTACCGCGGCGCCCTGGCGACGGCAGCACCGCCGGCCCCGAAGCGGCCGTGCCCGGGTGCGTGAGCGACGTGGTCTGACGGTGTGCACGCCACCGGCGTACGAAGCGGCACATGTCCCCATGACACATGCCCGCATGACACATGCCCGCATGACACACATCCGGCCGGAGAGGAGGGAACAGTGACGAGACCACCGATCAGGGTCCTGCTGGTGGACGACCGGTCCATCGCCCGCACCGGAATCCGGTCCGTCCTCGACGAGGACGACGCAATCGAGGTGGTCGGCGAGGTGTCCGACCGGGCGAGCGCGGTGGCAAAGGCCGGTGAACTGCGGCCGCATCTGCTGCTTGCCGGTGCGCTGCCGGACCTCGCCGACGCCGTGGAGCTGGTCGACGAACTGTCCGCGTGCTGCGGCGAAGGGGGGCCCGGCGTCCTGCTCATGGTCCAGGAGGGGGGCGTGGGTGCGCGGCGCGCCCTGCGGGCCGGAGTGCACGGAGTCGTGCTCCACCGGGTCACCCCGGAACAGCTGCTGTCCGCCGTTCGCGTCGTCGCGGCCGGCTACCGGATCTTCTTCGACGAGGAGGGCCCTCGGGCGTGCGGCGGCGGGCGGTTTCCCGAGGCCGCGGAATTCCCTGGTGTCCCCGCGGCGGAGACGGCGGGATTCGAGTCGCTGACCCCGCGGGAGAGAGAGGTGTTCCGGCTGCTGGCGCAGGGGCTGAGCAATACGGAGATCTCCGCGGTGCTGGTGCTGAGCGAAAACACCGTGAAATCCCATGTGCAACGTCTGCTGGAAAAACTGAACCTGCGCAATCGGGTGCACGCGGTCATCCATGCCTATCGAACGGGCCTGATGGCGCTGCCCTGCCCGGAGCCCGTCCGGCGACGGACCTGCTCCAGCGCTCCGGTGGCGCTCCAGTGAGCCTGCCGTGCTCCACGCGAGCCCTGTTGAGCGCACGGCGCTCAACAGGGCTCGTTTCTTTGGCTGTTGGGAAGATCAGTCGCTCGATTCGAGGAGATATCCCCGTCCGCTGGCGGTCCTGACGCGCAGTCCGAGGCAGACCACCTTGCGCCGGATTCTCATGATGTGCAGGTCCAGGGCGTTCTGGCTGGCCGTTCCGCGCCGCGCGCGGAGCAGGGCGATCAGCTCGTCCCGGGCCACGAGCGTGCCGTACCGCTCGACCAGCGGTTGCAGCAGGTCCATCTGGGTCGGTGACACGGGCACCATCCGCCCCTGGTACCGGAGGAGTCCGTCCTGGTCGAGGACGGGGATGCGGTGCGTGTCGGCTCTGGCCCGGAGTGCCGCGACCCGGGCGGCGAAGTCGGCCCTGCTGACCGGCGCCCGGATCCAGTCCTCCCGCGAGTCGCTCGGCACCGGCGGGGTCGCGCCGTTCTCCACCACGAGGAGCCGGAGGATTCCCCGGCGCCGCAACCGCTCCAGTTCCTGCCCCTCGACCGGCCAGCGCAGGACCCGTACGTCCTGGGTGTCTGAGAATAACTGCCCCTCACTGTATTGAGGCACGAATTTTCTTCCCCTTTCGGATGGTTGGAATAATGCGCGGGTCTGTTCGTTTCGATCCCCCTGCGGCATTACTGCTCACTATGCAGTGCCGCCAGGCGTCGCGGCAACAACCGCATTAGCGAGGGCAGTGCCGGGATATCTGCATAAAATAGGACGGATGGCGGGCTGTTAATAGTTCTAATGGTCCTTTGTGTGGTCTCCCGGGGCTTCCCTGGATTTCGTGAGAAAGAATGAGGCGCCGTACGGTTCCGGGCGAGTAGATTTCTCTGGGCGGACCTGCCGAAGAGAACGGTCGGTATTCGAAGACGCCGGGAAATGCATGGAAAAAGCCGAAGACATTCTCACTACCGGGGAATTGCTGATCGCCATCATGGCGCTGGTGGCTGCCGGGCTCCCGCGAGCGTCCGGGGAGACGCACGGGAGCCTCCCGCCGGCGGCGCAAGGCAAGAGACAGGAACACCGCGCGGAAGGAACCCGTCATGCTGCCCGCGACCACTGACTCGACCACTGAAGCGAACCGGTCCCACGCCGGCCGGCGTCCACCTCCGAGCGCCGATGTGCTGGTGACGGGCCTGGGAGCGACCACCCCGCTCGGCGGTGACGTGCCCTCCAGTTGGACGGCGCTGCTGTCCGGCCGGTCCGGTGTGTCCCGGCTGGACGCCCCCTGGGCCCAGCAACTGCCCGTCCGCATCGCAGGAGGTATGCGCGAGGACCCCGCCGACCGGCTGGACCGGATCCAGCGCCGGCGGCTGGACCGCAGTCAGGCGGCCGCGGTGGTGGCGGCCCGGGAGGCGTGGACGGACGCCGGCGTGCCGCGGGTCGAGCCCGAACGGCTCGCCGTGGTCGTGGGCACCGGCATGGGCGGCGGGCTCACCCTCCTCGAACAGGACGACCGGCTGGAGGAACGGGGCCCGCGCGCCATCTCGCCGCACACGGTGCCCATGCTGATGCCCAACGGCAGTGCCGCGGCGGTCGGCCTGCTGCTGGGCGCCCGGGCCGGCACACACGCCCCGACCAGTGCCTGTGCGTCCGGTGCGGAGGCACTGGCGGTGGGCACGCTGCTGATCCGCTCCGGCCGCGCCGACGTGGTCGTCGCGGGCGGCACGGACGCCTGCCTGCACCCGCTGGCACTCGGCGCGTTCGCCCGGATGCGCGCCCTGTCCTTGCGCAACGACGCCCCCGACCTGGCGTCCCGGCCGTTCGACCAGGAGCGGGACGGGTTCGTCATGGCCGAGGGCGCCGGCATGGTCGTCCTGGAGCGCGCCGACTTCGCGCGGGCGCGCGGCGCGCGCGTGCACGCCGCCCTGTCGGGTGCGGGTGTCACCTCCGACGCGTACGACGTGACGCTCCCCGCCGCCGAGGGCCAGGCGCGGGCCATCAGGGCGGCGTTACGGGACGCCGGCCTCACCGGGGCCGACATCGACCACGTGAACGCGCATGCCACCGGGACGCCCGTGGGCGATGTCACCGAGGCCAGGGCCGTGCGGGAGGCCGTGGGCCGGCATCCGGCGGTCACCGCCTGCAAGTCGGCCACCGGCCACCTTCTGGGTGCCTCCGGCGCGGTCGAGGCCGTCTTCACCGTCCTCACGCTGGTGCACGGCCTGATCCCGCCGGTCCGCAACCTGGACAAGGCGTCGGACGGGATCGACCTGGACCTGGTGTCCGGCGAACCACGGCGGGCACCCGCCCGGGCGGCCCTGTCCACGTCCTTCGGATTCGGGGGACACAACGTGGTCCTCGCCTTCACGCGGTAGTGCGCGGGGCGGCGGCCCGGTCCCGGCAGGACGTCAGCAGGTGTGCGACGGACGCCGGATGGGTGACCTGGGGACAGTGCCCCGCCCCCTCGATCACCGTCACCGGCGTGTCCACGGGTTCCGTCAGCGGATCCGCCGACCCCACGACGATCTCCACCGGCAGCCGCGATTCCCGCAGTGCACGGCGCAGTTCCGCGCGTTGCCGGTGGGCGTCGCGCATCGCGGCGACCGCCCGGCGGGACGTCCCTGCCCGCCGTAGGTCCACGGTGAGGGCGTCGGACCCGGGGCCCGCGGGCAGACCGAGTGAACGCGCCAGGCGGGAGGCGGGAGCCGTGCGCAGCAGTGGTACGGCCAGGGGCGAGCGCAGCGGCGCGGCGGACGGCCGCTGGAGGAAGGCCGGGGCGACCAGCACGAGTGCGGCGAGCCGGTCGGGGTGGGCCGCCGCGTAGCGCAGTGCGGGGCCGCACGCGAGCGAGTGCGCCACGAGGACCGGCCGGGTCTCCACCGGGCGCAGCAGGTCGGCGAGCCAGTCGTCGAGTGATCCCGCGCTCGCTCCCGACCTGCCGAAGCCGGGCAGGTCGGGAGCGAGCGCGGGCGCGTCCAAGTGGTCCGCCGCCCCCGCCCAGCCGTCGGCGCTCAGCAGGAGTCCGTGCAACAGGACGTATCCGGGACGCCGCCGCTCCCCGGTCACCCAGGTACGGGTGCCCGCCACACCGTGGAAGCCGTAGGGGCTGCGGCAGGGGCCGGAGCGGCCGAAGCGGGTGGCGACCAGGTCGTCGGCCCACTGGCGCAGGGCCGCCTGGACGGGCGGCATCGACAGCCCGTGCGCCTCGGCCAGGGCACGGGCGGCGGCCGTGTCGTAGCGGTCGGCCGACAGGAACGACAGGGTCTCGGGATCCGCCCGGGTGATCGCGCGGGGCAGCCTGCGCAGCAGACCCACCGGGACGGAGCGTCGGGGGGCGCGCACCCCCATGTGCTCCGCGAGCAGGCCGGCCAGCGCCGGGAGTTCGGGGGTCGAGTCGTCCAGCACCCAGTAGGTGCCGCCCGCGCTCTCGGGGTCCTCCGGAAGAGTGGCCAGGAACCGGACGAAGTGGTCGAGGGGCACGACCGGAAGGAAGATGCCGGGGCCGCCGGGCAGGGCCGGCAGCCGGCCCTGCCACAGAGCGGCGACCACCTCGGCCAGGCCGAGGTACTGTCCCGGCCCGATGACCGTACTGGGATTGGCGATGCTCAGCGGGACGCCCAGCTCGCGGGCGCCGGCCCGCACCGCGGCGTCGCCCTCCTGCTTCGACGCCTCGTACGCGCCCTGCCTGCGGTAGTCCGGCGGCCGTCCGTCGGCGGCGGCCATCCGGTAACCGCTGATGTGGACCACCCTGCGCAGCTTCGGCAGGCCCGCCGCCCAGGCGACCACGTGTACGGCGCCCGTCACATTGACCGCCCGGGCCTCGGCCGCCGGGAGCCCGAACGCGAAGCGCGCGGCGGTGTTGTAGACATCGCGGATCCCGGCCAGCCCGTCCTCGGGCAGCCCCAGACCTGGGGTGGTGATGTCGGCCCGGACCACCGTCAGAGCGGCACGGTCGACCCCCTGCCCGTCGAGCCATGCCGTCAGCCCGTCACCGGAGCCGCGCACGGCGGCCGCCACCCGGTGACCCCGGCGCAGGAGTTCCGCCACCAGGGAGCGGCCGATGAAGCCCCCGGCGCCGAAGACGATCGAGTCCGAGAGCATGCAGTCTCCTTGCCCGGGGCGGAATGCCGTGTCAGCGCTCGGGGGGACCCGGGGGCCCCGTCCGCGGAGCGGTTCACACCGTACCGAAACACCGGGGGCGAAGCGGACGAACCATGCCCGCATCCCACGATCGGGACGATGTGCGCCGGAGCCCGGCGGAACCACCTGACCGCTTCGCCCGAAGCGAGTCCGGGGGCGGCGGCGGATGCCGGCGCTGAGGGGTGCGGCTCGGCGGCGGCCGCCCCGTCAGGGTGCCGCCAGGCCGGATTCGATGCTGCGGTGCCGGGCGGCGCCGTGCGCGAAGTCGGGCACGACCGGTGTGCCGCCGGTGCGCAGGTCGTCCAGGAACTGCCGGTAGGCGTGGGCGACCGCGTAGGCCGGCGCGTCGGCCCGGGCGTCCAGGGCGGGGACGCGGACGAGGGAACCGG
This sequence comes from Streptomyces sp. NPDC086519, assembly GCF_040686075.1. Lineage (NCBI taxonomy): Bacteria > Bacillati > Actinomycetota > Actinomycetes > Kitasatosporales > Streptomycetaceae > Streptomyces > Streptomyces sp. NPDC086519. The sequence goes on along the minus strand of NZ_JBFBJL010000019.1, from coordinate 127,796 downwards.
GCACCGGCAGCGGAGCGAGGCCGGTGGACGTGGAGCGGCCGCCTTCGAGGGTGATTGGGCTGAGCTGGAGATGGCCGACGGGAGCGGTGAGGACGAGGTCGCCCTCGGTGCCGTTGATCTCCCAGCGGAAGTTGGTGCCCCGGGACATGCCGCCGCGGTAGTGGAAGGTGGCCACCGCGCCGCCCGGCAGCCGTCCCGAGGCCACCACCTGGTCCGCGGCCGTCATGGGCACGCGCTGTCCGCTCTCGCGGTCCACGGCCGACGTGCGCCGCGAGGCCGGCCGGATCCGCAGCTCCTCGGGCTCTCCCAGGACCGACGCGAGGCCGTCGAGCAGGTGGCCGAAGGGAATGGTCAGCATGGTCGCGCCGTTCGCCGCGTCGAGAACGTGGTGATCGCGGGGACCCACGGTCGCGCCCCACGCGCCGCCGGAGCCCACGACCGTCGTCGACAGCACCTCGCCGACGTAGCCGTCGGCCACGAGGCGGCGCGCGTGGACGAGGGCCGGGTGCGAGCGCGCCTGGAGCCCGACCACGGTCGGCACGGCGCGGCTCCGTGCCCGCTGTGCCATGTCCTCGGCTTCCGCGAGCCCGTTGCCCAGCGGCCACTCGCACAGCACGCTCCTGCCGGCGTCGAGTGCCGTTCGCACCAGTTCCCGGTGGTGCGGCACCTTGACCGCCACGACCACGAGGTCCACGTCGTCGCAGGCGGCCAGGTCGGCCGCCGACCCGAAGGTGCGGGGGACCCCGTGCACCTGTCCGGAACGCTCGGCCGATTCCTTCGAACTCGTGCTCAGGGCCCTCAGCTCATAGCCCGGTACGGCGCGCAGGGCCGGCAGGTGCGCGCGTTCGGCCCAGCTGCCGTGCGCCCCGAGTCCGATGATCCCGACTCCGATCGGCTTTCCGGACCTGGCCCGCTCGGCGAGCTGCGAATCGGATGCGTTCATGATGCGGAGGCCTCCATGTGCGGCTGCGTGCCGCGCTCGCTGTCCAGCAGGGCCATGAGGGGTGCCGCGTAGCGGGTTCCGGCCACCGCGTCGGCGGGGACGGCCTTGTCGATCGCCTGGAGTTCCGCGTCGGTCAGACGGAGTCCGGCCGCGGCCACGGCCTCCTGGACGCGGTGCGGCCGGCGGGCGCCCACGACCGCCACGGCGGTGCCGTGCCCGTGGTCCTGGGCGAGGACCCAGGCGACGGCGAGCTGCGCGACGGTGATGCCGCGCGCGTCGGCGAGCGGCCGCAGCCGGTCGACCAGGGCGAGGTTCACGGCGAGATGGTCGGGGCGCAGGCGCGGCAGCCAGTGGGCGCGCGGGTCGCCGCCCGCGGGCTGCCGGTAGGCGCCGGTGAGCAGGCCGTGCGCGAGGACACCGTAGGCGGTGACGCCGATGCCCAGCTCGCGGCAGGTGTCCAGGATGCCGTTGGTCTCGGGCCCGCGGCTGAACAGGGAGTACTCGACCTGCACATCGTGGACGGGGTGAACGGCGTGGGCACGCCGGATGGTCTGCGGCCCCACCTCGGAGAGGCCGATGTGGCGCACGTACCCGGCCTGGACCAGCTCGGCGACGGCGCCGACCGTGTCCTCGACCGGGGTGCCGGGGTCCAGGCGGGCGGGACGGTAGATGTCGACGTGGTCGGTGCCGAGGCGGCGCAGCGAGTAGGCGAGCGCGTTCTTGACGTGGGCGGGGCGGCCCTCGACGCCGACGAAGGCTCCGTCGGGGCCGCGCAGCCCGCCGAACTTGACGCTCAGGACCGCCTTCGCGCGGTCGCCGGGGCGCAGGGCGCGGCGGATGAGGTCCTCGTTGTGACCCATGCCGTAGAAGTCGGCGGTGTCGAGGAGGGTGACGCCGGCGTCGAGAGCCGTACGGATCGTGGCGACGGCGTCCGGCTCGCCGGCGGGGGTGGTGTCTTCGGACATGCCCGCGCAGCCCAGCGCGAGCGGAGCGACCTGCGGGCCGCCGGTTCCAAGGGGTCGGGTTCGCATAGGTCCTTCTGAGGGTGGGGTGGGCGCGGCCGGCTGCTAGCGTTGACATTTCAACACTAGGAGAGGGGCTGTTGATATGTCAACGTCGATCGACGGTGCCGTGCCGGAGCCCGTCGAGCTGTGGACCGCCTTCAAGCGCGCCCATGAACTCGTCCGGGCCCGCGTGGTCGCGGACACCGCCGAGGCGGCGGGCCTGTCCGAACCGGACCTGACGATCCTCGTCAACCTCGACAAGGCGGGCGGCGCCCTGCGCCAGAGCGAGCTCGCCGCGTCGCTCGGCTGGGACCGCACCCGCATCTCCCACCAGCTCACCCGCATGGGCAAGCGCGGACTCGTCGCCCGTGAGCGCGGCGACGGCGTCACGGTCACCCTCACCGACGCCGGGCGCCGGACCGTCGCCGCCGTGCACCCCGGCCTGGAAGCCGCGGTGCGCCGCCACTTCACGGACCGGCTCTCCGCGGCGGAGATCGAGACGCTGAGTTCCCTGTTCCGTCGGCTGTAGCCGGGACCCCGTCGCCCGAAAGGAGCAGCAGAAGTTGCGTCACTCGTCCGGCGGGCCTGGCGTGCGGTCGGTCCGCGCAGCGGGGAGCCTAGGATCCACACCGGACAAACGGGGCATCTGCCGCCTTGTCGGCATGGGTGGGTCCAGCTCACGACCGAAGGAGACGGGATGTCGCACCGCGCCGGGAGAACCCGTTGGCGACGCTTCGCGGTGGTCCTGGTGCCCAGCGTCGGCGCCTGCGCGACGCTCGGCATCGCCATGGCGCAGGGAGTGCTCGCCGCCTCGTTCTTCATCTCCGGCCGGCACTTCCAGCTCGCCGCCGACTCCCTGACCGCCCGCGGGTTCAGTCTCTACGGCATGGTCGACGTGACCAGGGAACACCAGCTCGTCCCCGTCGTGGTCTCCGGCTTCCGGCATGCCACGATCAGCGGGCTGTGCCAGTCCGTCGTCGTCGACGTCCCGGTGCTGGGCCCGCAGACTCTGCGGCTCACCGGCGGTGACGGCCGGTCGGTCGAGACCTCGAACTTCTTCATCGACGCGACGGCCGAGTCGGTCGGTGAAGCGAATTTCAGCGGCCTCGACATCGGCGTCGCCCAGGGAGCCCTCACCAAGGGCCCGGTCAGGTCCGGAGACCGGGACTCGCGGTTCTTCGACCCCGACGGCGTCGCCCAGCAGGCACTGTCGACCACCCTGAACGACGTGCAGGTGAGCGCGGTGGCGGTCTCCGCCGGCACGTTCAGCGTTCCGGGCCTGCGCGTGCGGCTCGAACAGGGCGACCACGCATGCTTCTGAACCCCCTGGCCAGGACCGGACGCGTGATCACCGACCTCTTCGGCAAAGGACGGCAACTGCTCACCAGGACACCGGAGTTCCGGCGCGGGTTCCGCGTCTGGCGCGGCGGACGTCCCTTCTGGGCCGCGCTGTTCACCTTCGCCGCGGGCCTGCCCATCCTGTACTGGCCCTACGCCAACCTGAACCTGGGCGGGATTCCGCTCGCCCTGTCGACCACCTCCGGTGCCGGTTCGCTGCTGATCGGAACCCTGCTCCTGGCCCTGGGGGTCGCGCTCTGCTGCCGCCCCCACCTCCGTGTGTTCGCCGGGATCGCCACCCTGCTGCTCGCCCTCATCTCCTTCCCCGTCGCGAACTTCGGCGGTCTCTTTCTCGGTGTGGCCTCGGGCCTGATCGGCGGCTCGCTCGCCTGTGCCTGGCTGCCACCCCGGGCCGACGAGCCGACGACGACCGCGGAAGAGGGACGCAGTGGCACCTGACTCGCGCACCGGTACGGCCGGTCGCGCGCTCGGTCGTGGCGCCCGGCCGTCCGGGGCCGCGCTGGCCATCACCTGCGTCGCCGTGCTCCTGAACCTCGCCCTGCCGCAGGTGGCCGGCGGCATCGCCGGTGCTTCCGCCGCGCGGCTCCGTCCGGCGCCTTCGGTTCGATCCGCGAAGGGCCCCTGCGTGCTCCGGGCCGACCGCCTCGTACTCCACGGCGCGCGGTTTCGTGGGGTGGTCTCGGTGAGCACGGGGGCCGGGACCGTCCGGGCCCTGAAGTTCACCGTACGGTCGCTGGACGCCGTCAACCTCGAACTGACCGCGGGCCGGGGCCGGGCGGCGATGCGCCTTCGGGCGAGGCCGGCGAGCACCTCCACGCTCAGGGGGCAGGGCGCCGGCGGGGTGGCGACCTTCTACGTCCGCAGACTGACCGGCAGGGTCACGAGCATCAGCGGCGGCCGGCTCCCCGCGCACCGCACCGTCACCGTCACCCCGGACGCCGTACCCCACTGGCTCTCGCACCTCGCCGCCCACTCTTCCGCGCACACCATCACCTTCAGCAGGGCGACCGCCTCCCAGATCACCCAGTTCGGCGGCCGGCTGTCCATCAGAGGGCCACAACTGCGGTCTGCGGCACGGGGGCGGCACAGCGCGTGACGCGGGGCGGCCGGGCATCGACGCGGACGGCTGACCGGACGCACCAGGCCGTCCCGGACCGGGTCACCGCACCGACCGCGACGCTTTTTTGACGGACCGTCACGACGGCTCAGGTGCCGGGGCACCTCGTGGTGGCCGCCTCGACGCGCAGGCCGTTCGCAAGCGTGACCGTCACCGGCTCGGGCTCGGCACCGTAGGCGGCCGTACGCTGCGCCGCCTCGGCCGTGCAGGCGAGCTGCGCGGCCGCGAGGCGGGGATCGGTCAACTCGGCGGCCGGGACCGACAGTTCGACGGAGATCCGGTGGTCGCGCGCTGTCACCTTCACGAGATCCGCCCAGCGGGGCGCCTTCGGTACGGCGGGGGCGCCGCCGACCGCGGGGACGGCCGTCGGCGCGGCCCTGGGCAGCGGCAGCCGCGTCGTCAGTCCCTTGAGCCGCTCCGCGTCGGTCGGGCCCAGGAGCAGTGCCCGCAGTGCCGTCTCGGCGTCGCCCGGCGCGTCGGTCGTACGCCGGACGGCGATCAGGGTGCCGTCCCGCACCAAGTACACCGACGTCGTCGGCACGACCCCGCTCGCGGGACCCCCCGCCTGCACCACGCCGGTCGTGGGGATGCCGCAGGAGGCCAGGGCGATCGAGCCCGCGACGAGCAGGAGTGCACGGCGGGCCCGGCTCAGGAGGGTCACCACGGGTCCTCCTGGGGCCCTTCGCCGGCCGGCAGCGGGAGCCGCACGGTGAAGACCGCGCCGCCCCCGGGCCGGTTCGCGGCGCGTACCGTGCCGCCGTGCACCCGGACGTTCTCCGCGGTGATCGCGAGGCCCAGGCCGCTGCCCTCGGTGCGGGTGCGGGCGGCGTCCGACTTGTAGAACCGCTCGAAGACATGCGGCAGTACGTCGTCCGGGATGCCGGTTCCGCTGTCCAGCACCTCGATCACCGCGAGCCGTGCCCCGCCGGGCTCCGTGCCGTCGTACAGGCGCAGGGCGACGGGCCGGGCGCCGTGCCGCAGCGCGTTGCCGACCAGGTTGGCCACCACGACGTCGAGGCGGCGCGGGTCGACGCGGCCGCGCAGGGCGCCGGGCGGCGGCAGGTCGCACTCCACCAGGCCGGTCCAGGCGCGGGCGTCGAGAGTGCGCCGCAGGGACTCGGCGAGGTCGATCTCGTCCAGGTGCGGCACCGCGGCGCCCGCGTCGAAACGGGAGATTTCCATCAGGTCGTCCACCAGCCGGGCCAGCTTCACGGTCTCCTCGCTGATCAGGCGGACGGCGGTGGCGGTGTCCGGGTCCAGGCGGGCGGCCTCCTCGTCGAGGACGTCGGTGACGGCGGACATGGCGGCGAGCGGGGTACGCAGTTCGTGGGAGACGTCCGCGGCGAACCGGCGGGCCCGGGCCTCCATGCCGCGCAGCTCGGCCACCGACTTCTCCAGCGCGGCGGCCGTCTCGTTGAACGTGTGGGAGAGATCGGCGAGTTCGTCGGATCCGTCGACGGCGAGCCGGGTGTCCAGGCGCCCCTCGGCGATGCTGCGGGTGGCGTGGCGCAGCGCCCGTACCGGGCGCAGCACGCCGCGGGCGGCGAGCAGCGCCAGCAGCACGGCGAGCGTCAGCGCGGGCACGGCGGCGCGTTCGGCGGCGGTGACCAGGGCGTCGACGTAGGCGCGTTCGGTGGTCTGCGGCACCGTCAGGAAGACATGGACGCCAGAGGCGTACACGCCCTTCACGGGTGCCTGGGCGAAGGTGACCGACATGCCGACGACCAGTGCGGTGCGGTCGCCGACGGCCACCCGCTGGAAGACGGTGGCCATGCTGGAGCCTACGGCCTCGCGGACGGCCGGGGTCAGTTCCGTGAAGCGGTCGCCGGGGGCGGAGGTGGCGCTCAGCCGGCCGTAGGCGGCCAGTACCCGCCAGGTGCCGGAGGGCTCGGAGCGGGCCACGTCCACCGCGAACCGGGCCAGCGCGTCCTCGTCCGGCGGGAAGGCGAGGTCCGGGGCGAGGCGGCCGACCTGGGTGCGCAACTGCTGGATCACGGCGTCCTGGCTCTGCTGGAGCACGCCGGTACGGGCCTCGCGGAAGGTCAGGGCGCCGGTGGTGCCCGCCGTGACGGCGGCGACCAGCGTGAAGGCGAGCACCAGCCGGATCCGCAGACCGCGCAGTTGCGGGAGGCGGGGGCGCCTCACCGGGCCGCGAACCGGTAGCCGAAGCCGCGCACGGTCTGGATGTGGCGCGGCTCGCGCGTCGGCTCGCCCAGCTTGGCGCGCAGCCGCCGTACGCAGGCGTCCACCAGCCGCGCGTCCCCGTGATAGCTGTGCTCCCACACCGCCTCGAGCAACTGCTGACGGCTGAACACCTGACCGGGCGCCGCGGACAGGGTGAGCAGCAGCCGGAGTTCGGACGGGGCGAGCGGGACCGGCACACCGCCGCGGGCGACCGCGAGCCCGGCCCGGTCGACCGACAGGTCCCCGTAGGTGTCGATCTTCGGTATGCCGCCCGCGGCGGGTGCGCCGCCCGCCCGGCGCAGCACCGCGCGGATGCGGGCCTCCAGCACCCGCGCCTGCACGGGCTTGACCACGTAGTCGTCGGCGCCCGCCTCCAGGCCCACGACGATGTCCTCGTCGTCGCCGCGCGCGGTCGCCATGACGATCGGCAGGGTCTGGTCGAGGTCGCGGATCCGGGAGCAGACGTCGAGTCCCGACATCCCGGGCAGCATGAGGTCCAGCACCACGACGTCCGGCCGGAAGGACCGCACCCGTTCCAGCCCGTCCTCCCCGGTCGTGACGGGGGCGACCTCGTGACCCTGGCGGCGCAGGGCGAGGGCCACCCCCTCCCGCACGGCACGGTCGTCTTCGATCAGCAGAACGCGTGGCATGCGCTCAGTATCCGCATCGGATCCGCACAGCCGCGCACTTGTTACGGGATGATCACATAAACCTGCAACCGCTTGCCTGTTATCTCTTCGTTATAGCGCGCGCCAGATCCGATCACATTCCGATCACAGTCTGACGGTCATGACCACGCGCACAGCACGTTCCTCCCGTGGCCGTCGACGGAACGGCCCCTCCCACGCCGTCCTCAGCGGGCGGAGGCGGAGCGGGCCGGTCTGGGCGGCCGTGGCCGCGCTGGCCGTCCTGGGGGCCGCCGGTTTCGCGGCCGTCGACGGGAGTTCGGCCGGTACGGCGGCGGCCCACGGCGGGGCACCGGCCGGGCCCACCGAGCGGGCCGGAGCCGGCCGCCCCGGCGCCCCCGGTGCGGCGCCCGGCTCCCGGTCCCCGTCACCCGGGCCGGCCGCCACCTCGGCCACGCCCGGGATCCCGGCCACGGGACCGGGCACGTTCGTCACCGCGGCCGGCGCGAGCACCAGGGTCGGGTCCGGCACGGTCCTGCGCTACCGGGTCGACGTCGAGAACGGCATCGACCTGTCCCCGGCGGACGTCGCCCGGCAGGTGGAGCGGATCCTGGCCGACCCGCGCGGCTGGACCGCCGACGGCCACTCGGCGTTCGAACGGGTGTCGAGCGGTCCGACCGACTTCGTCGTCCGGGTCGCGACGCCCGGGACGGTGGACAGGATCTGCGGGGAGTACGGGCTGGACACCGGGGGCGAGGTCAACTGCAGCGTGGCGAAGAACGTCATGGTGAACCTCAGACGCTGGCTGCTCGCCACTCCCGTCTACGCCCATCGCGTCAAGGACTACCGGGCGCTGATCATCAACCACGAGGTCGGCCACTTCCTGGGCCACGGCCATGTCGGCTGCCCGGGAGCGGGGCAGCCCGCCCCCGTGATGATGCAGCAGATCAAGGGCATGCACGGCTGCCTGCCCAACGTCTGGCCGTACGACGACAGGGGCCGGTACCTGACCGGGCCGGCCATGTCCTGACCCCGGCAGGACGACGAGTACGCCGACCTGGGTCCCACGCCCGCCCACCTGCTTGTGGATGCCGGTGGTCCGCCCACCGCCGAGTGCACCCCACCCCGGTCGACGAAGCCCGGGACGAGGCTCGAGACGACGCCTGCGACGATCCACGGGGCGCGGCCGCGCATGCAGGCCCCGGCGCCCGTCGAGTGCTCCTTGCCGGACGAACGGGCCGGCCGTGCACGGGGGTTGCTCTGCGGGCCGTTCGCGAACCGGCAGGGCCGGACAGGTCGCGGTCGCGGTCCTCGCCGTCGTGACGGTCGGCAACGAGTACGGCACCGGCATGATGCGCACGACCCTCACGGCGGTCCCGCGACGGCTGACGGTCCTGTTCGGCAAGGCCGCCGTCCTCACGGCCGTGACACTGGCGGCCGCGACGGTCGCGGTGCTCGGCTCGCTGCTGACCGGCCGACTGGTCGAGCCGGGCCGCGGCTTCACCCCGGACCACGGCTACGCGGCCCTGTCGTTGACCGACGGACCCACCCTGCGGGCAGCGGCCGGCTCCGTGCTCCACCTGGCCCTGATCGGCCTGCTGAGCCTCGGCCTGGCGCTCGTCGTGCGGAACTCGGCCACCGCGACCGGCATCGTCCTGGCCCTGCTGTTCGTCTTCCCGGCCCTCGCCCAGATGGCGGCCGACCCGGACTGGCAGCGCCACCTCCAGCAGGTCTCGCCGATGACGGCCGGCCTGGCCGTCCAGGCGACCGTCGGCGTCGACAGGCTGCCCGTCGGCCCCTGGCAGGGACCGGGCGTGCCGGCCCTCTGGGCGGTCGCCGCCCTCACGGCGGGCGGCCGGCTGCTTCGCGCGCGCGACGCGTGAACCGGCCGCCCGCCGCGGCGGTCAGCCCTCGATCCAGCCGTGGTTCTTCGCGAACTGGGCCAGCGCGCCCCGGACCCGCACGATCTCCTCGGCGGTGAGCGTGGGCGCCGACGCCAGCAGCGTCTCGGTGACCTCGCGGGTGAACTCCTCCGCGCTGAGCAGATCGCACAACGAGTCGTCGTCCGGACCGAGCGTGCGGACAACATCGGCTCCGCGGGCGAGCCGCACTCCGGACGCCTTCGGACCGCGCTCGCCGCTCTCGATGTCGAACTCCACCGCCACACCGGGGCGGACGTACGACTCCGGCATCTGCATGTCGTTCACATGCAGGAAGACGTCCTCGCCACCACCGTCCGGAGCGATGAACCCGTACCCGCGCGAGCTGTCGAACCGCACCACACGACCAGTAACCATGTAAAACCCCCAACCAAACCGGGCCACCTGCCCGGACACCTGGCCCCGATGGTAGTCAAGTCCGGCCCGGACGGTCGACCGGAAGGGAGCAGAAGGGGAGCGGAGCGGGGAACTGCGTACGCCGACACCGAAGTTGATATGGAAAGCTGTCGCCAGCCGTCGGTGAGCCAAAGGGAGCCGGGACGGTCGTTGAGAGGAGCGCACGTGACGCAGGACGGCACCGGGTCCGTGGAGATCGACACCAGCAAGCCGCATCCCGCGCGGATCTACGACTACCTGCTGGGCGGCAAGGACAACTACGAGGTGGACCGCAAGGCCGGTGACCAACTCGCCTCCGTCGCCCCCGAGGCCTTTATCGGCGTACGGGCCAACCGCGGTTTTCTGCAGCGCGCGGTCCGGCATGTCATCGACAGCGGCGTCCGCCAGATCCTCGACATCGGCACCGGGCTGCCCACCTCGCCGAACGTGCACGAGATAGCCCAGGAACTGGCATCGGACGTCCGCGTCGCCTACGTCGACAACGACCCGATCGTCAAGGCCCACGGCGACGCGCTGCTCAGCCGGGCCGGCACCACCAGTATCGTCCTCGCCGACCTGCGCGACCCGCTGTCCGTCATCGAGCACCCCGAGGTGCGCCGGATCATCGACTTCGGCGAGCCCGTCGCCCTCCTCCTCGTCGCCATCCTCCACTTCGTCCGCGACGAGGAGGAGCCCGAGCGGATCGTGGCCACCCTGCGCGACGCGCTCCCGGCCGGCAGCTTCCTGGTGCTCTCGCACGCCACCGGCGACTTCGCCGACCGCAGCGAGGCCCGGGCCGTCTACAACAACGCGACCGCCTCAATGAACCTGCGCCCCAGGGCCCGCGTCGAGCGGTTCTTCGACGGGTTCGAGCTGGTCGAACCCGGCGTGGCCCAGGTCCCGTTCTGGCGTCCGGACACCACCCCGCCGGCCGGCTCCGAGGAGATCGGCTTCTACGGCGGGGTGGCCGTGAAGAAGGCCTGAGCCGCCGTCAGGGCACTCCGAGCTCGAACAGGGCGTAGCCCGCGTACGAGCCGGAGGCCAGGGCCGCGATGCCCAGCACAACGCAGAGGCAGGGCAGGCTGACGCGGCGCAGCGCGACCGCCGGGGGGACGAACAGCGTGAAAGCGGGAAGCAGATAGCGCGGGACGTTCGCGAAGTACTGCCGGCTGCCCAGCACCAGGGCGAGGGTGAGCACGGGTGTGGACGACCAGCACCGCCGGCGGCCGCAGCCGGAACAGCAGCGGCAGCAGCGCCAGGTCCGGCAGGACCACCCCGACCCCGATGACGTCGGCGAAGGGGAGCGCGAAGAGATAGCCGAAGCGGCCCACGGGGACGGACGTCAGGACGTCCAGGGTCTGCTTGCCGTAGCCGAACTCGTGCCCCCACGCGCCCGACTGGAGGGCGAAGCAGCCGCCGTAGTCGCCCATACGGTGGCCCACCCAGCCCAGATAGCCGAGCAGACCCAGCGGTGCCACCAGCAGCGCGGTGAGCGGACGGGCCGCGGCACGCGCCATGACCTTCCGGACGTACGCCTCCGGCGCCTCGTCGGCGATCTTCGGCCAGACGAACCACAACCGGACCAAGGAGCCCTGCAACAGATCCTCGGCCCGATGCCGATCGCCGCCGGTGAGCAGACGGGCCAGATGGAACAGCCCCGACCAGCGGGCCGCCGCGAACTCGTCGTACTCACCGGCCCGAGCCTGCTCCATTCCCACGGTCCCCGCTCTCCCCGGCTGCCTGCACCTGGGGAAAGGCCCTGGAAGCGGCAGAACGCTGCACCCGGTCGGGGGGATCCGCGTCACGTGCGGTCCGGTGCGTAATCGGCTGGCGGGCCGGGGCGAGGCCGCCGTATGCTCCCCGCGATGACCACTCACTCTGCTGTCAGATTGGGGGTCCCGTCCGCTCAAGGTGAGTGCTGATGGCCACTCACCTCACGGACGGGGACGCCCGCCTCTCCCTGTGGCGGCGCGTGCGCGAGTTCGCCGTGCCGCCCGCCATGATCGAGACCGCGACCGCCCGCCGCACCGCCGGGGACTGGGCGGGGGCCGGTGCCGCCGCCGGTTTCGACATCGACCTCGACCTGCGCGCTCTGGCCCGTGCCTGGGGCCGGGACGTGAAGGAACGGGTCCGCGCCGACCTGCGCCGGCTGGCGCCCGACCTGCTGCGCTGGCATCTGCCGAGGGTCGCGCCCGGCGGGCTGCTGCGGCCGGGGCTGACCATGCCGCTCGCCCACTACGACACCGGGGACGGCTCTGTGTGTCTCGTGGTCCGGACACCGCCCGCCTGGGCCGACGCCGGGCAGCGGATCAGCCTCGCGCTGTGGGACGGCACGCTGACCGAGCCGGCCGCCCGGGGGCATCCGCATCCGCACCCCAGCCGGCGGTTCCGCTTCGACCTGCACCGCCATCTGTGGGACGCGGGCGCCGCCGGTGAGCTGCGGACCCGTGCGGGCGCCGACCGGCTCGCGTACGGCGAACGGCCGGCCCGCGGCGAGCTGTTCCCCATCGCCGACGGACTCCCGGCTCGCGAAGGGGCGTCGTGCGCCACGGAGCGGTGGGCGGACGAGGCGCTGATCGTGCTGGGTGCCGAGGGACGGGACAGCGGAACCGTCGCCGTACGCCTGAGCGGCCGGCGGCGGCTCGCGCTGCGACTCGCGGCCGACGGGACCCTGTCCGTCGGCCGGGACGCCGGCACCGGCGCGCTGCCCGTGCTGCCCGACGCGGCGACCTGGACGCTCCCCGACCTGGAGCTGCTGCGTGCCGGGCTGGTCGAGGCCGACCGGTTGCATCCGCTGGTCGCCGCAGCGCTCGTCCCCGGACACCAGGCGCCCGCCCGGGCACCGCTCGCGGACCCGGCCCGGCAGCAGCCGGGCCTCGTGGAGTGCCGGGGCGCCCGGCACCGGATCGGCATGGTCGACGGGGTGCTGTCCCCGCTGGACCACTCCCCGGACGAACTGCGGCGCGAGGAACTGCTGGTGGCCCTCGGCGGCCCGCCGCTGCCCTGCCTGCGGGTCATCGACGAGGCACACCGCCGCCCCGACTGCCTCACCGGCGTCCGCGAACGCCTCGACCACGGGGACATCGCCGGTGCGCTCGCCGTCGTCGAAGGCCTGCTGGGGCCCGAAGCCGTGCTGCGCGACGGCCCGTTGAAGGACGAGCTGGAGGCGGCCGCGCAACGCCGGATCACGTACGGCCTCTACCGCGCGGGACTCGTCGGATCCCGCACCGGGCCCGTCCGCACCCGGCGACGCCGGTCCGTCCGCGACCCACGCCTGGGCCCACGCCCCGCCAACTGGCGCTGACACTCACCCACTTGCTTTCCCACACCCCAAGGTGATCTTTCATGACCACTCATGCCCCTGACCAACTCGCCGTCGCGGACACCCTGCTGGGACTCCTCGGCGACTCCGTCACCGAACCCCGGCCCGACACCCAGCTGGAGGCGCTCACCCTCGCCGTCGCCGCCGACCTGCCCGTCCTCCTGTGGGGCGAGCCCGGCATCGGCAAGACCGCCGCCCTGAACCGGCTGGCCGAGACGCTCGACCTGCCGCTCACCACGGTGATCGCCAGCGTGCACGAACCGTCCGACTTCTCCGGCCTGCCCGTCGTCGGAGACGACCCGGCCGTCCAGGGCGTCCCGATGGCCCCGCCGGACTGGGCGGTACGGCTGGTGCGGGCCGGCCGCGGCCTGCTGTTCCTCGACGAACTGTCCACCGCGCCGCCGGCGGTACAAGCCGCACTGCTCCGGCTGGTCCTTGAGCGCCGGGTGGGCGCGCTCCGGCTGCCGCCCGGGGTACGGATCGTCGCCGCCGCCAACCCGCGTTCCTCGGCCGCCGACGGCTGGGAGCTGAGCCCGCCGCTGGCCAACCGGTTCGTGCATCTGCAGTGGGCCCACGACCACGAGGTCGTCGTCCGCGGTCTCGGCGGCACCTGGCCGCGGGCGATCCTGCCCCGGCTCGACCCGGAGCGGCTGCCCGCCGCGGTGGACTTCGCGCGCCGCGCGGTGTGCGGCCTGCTCGCCACCCGGCCCACGCTCGTCCACCGGCTGCCGAGCGGCGAGATGCGGCGGGGCGGCGCCTGGCCGTCGCCCCGCAGCTGGGACATGACGCTGCGGCTGGTCGCCTTCGCGCACGCCGCCGGCTCCTCCCGGGACGTGCTCTCCCTGCTGGTCAGGGGGACGGTCGGGGACGGCCCGGGGCTCGAACTGCTGGCCAGTGTCGACCGGATGGAGCTCCCGGACCCCGAGACGCTGCTCGCCGACCCGGCCGCGGCCGACCTGCCGGAGCGCGGTGATCTGCGCCAGGCCGTGCTGGACGGCGTGGTCGCGGCGGTCCGCGAACGACCGGAGCGGTCCCGGTGGGACGCCGCCTGGGCCCTGCTGGTGCGGGCGCTGGACACCGGAGCCCCCGACCTCGTGGTCGTCCCCGCCACCACCCTGGCCTCGCTGCGCCGGGACGAGTGGGACGTCCCGGCGGCGATCGAACGGCTCGCGGGAGTGGTGGCGGTGTCCCGCCGCGCCGACCGGGCCGCCGAACGCGTCACCGCGAAGGCCGGCCGATGAGCACCGATCCGAGCGCCGACGTGAGCACCGTTCCGAGCATCGGCGTGAGCGCCGAACCGAGCGCCGAACCGAGCGCCGACGTGAGTACCGAAGCGAGCGCCGACGTGAGCGCCGAATCGAGCATCGGCGTGAGCGCCGAAGCGAGCGCCGACGTGAGTACCGAAGCGAGCGCCGACGTGAGCACCGTTCCGAGCATCGACGTGAGCGCCGAAGCGAGCGCCGAACCGAGCATCGGCGTGAGCGCCGAACCGAGCGCCGACGTGAGTACCGAAGCGAGCGCCGACGTGAGCGCCGAATCGAGCATCGACGTGAGCGCCGAACCGAGCGCCGACGTGAGCACCGAACCTAGTACCGGCCCGGGCACCGACCCCAGCACCGGCCCGGGCACCGACCCCAGCGCCGCCCCGGACGCCGTACCGGCCGGGGCGTTGGACCTGGACAAGCTGTACGCCGCCCGGCTGCAGGCCGCCCGGGCCCGGCCCTACCTCGCGACGGCGCTGTTCGCCCTGCACGTCGTGGCGTCCCGGCAGGTGCCGACGATGGCCGTCGACAAGCACTGGCGGTGCTACGTCTCGCCCGCCTTCGTGGACCGGATGCCGGAGGAGGACCTCGCCGGTGTGTGGGTGCACGAGGTGTCGCACCTGCTGCGCGACCACCACGCGCGCAGCGACCGGGTGGCGAGGCAGCGCGGGCTGACCGGGGCCGGTGAGCGGCTGCGGATGAACATCGCGGCGGACCTGGAGATCAACGACGACGCGTACGGCGACGGCCTGGCCCAGCCGCAAGGCGCCGTCCGGCCGTACATGCTGCGGCTGCCCGAAGGCCGGTTGATGGAGGAATACCTGCGCCAGTTCCGGCTCGGGCCGCTGACGCAGGACCTCACCTGGCTGGACTGCGGCAGCGGGGCCGACGGCCGGGAACGGGAGTGGGACCTGGGCCCGGACGGCGCGCACGGCCTCAGCGAACAGGAGCGGGACGGGGTCCGGTTCCGGGTGGCGCAGGCCATCGCCGGGCGGCCGGGCAGCACGCCGGACGGCTGGCGGCGCTGGGCGGAGGAGGCCTTCCATCCGCCGCAGCCCTGGCGGGAGTTGCTGGGCGCCGCGGTCCGCTCGGCGGCTGCGGCCGCCGGCGCCGGCGACGACTACAGCTACGGCCGCCCGTCGCGCCGCTCGGCCGGGCTGCCTGGCGTGGTCCTCCCGAGCCTGCGCCGCCGGCCGCCCCGGGTCTCGGTCGTCATCGACACCTCCGGTTCGGTCAGCGACGCCGAACTGGGCAGAGCCCTGCTGGAGGTGGCCGCGATCGCCCGCGCCGTCGGCGGCCGACGGGACCTGGTCTCCGTGCTGTCCTGCGACGCCGCCGCCCGGACCGTGCAGCCGCTGTGCCGCGCGGAGGGCATCGCGCTGGTCGGCGGCGGCGGTACGGACCTGCGCGCGGGCTTCGCCAGGGCACTGCGGGCACGGCCGGCCCCGGACGTCGTGGTCGCCCTCACCGACGGCCAGACGCCCTGGCCGAAGACACAGCCTGCCTGCCGGACGGTGGTGGGCCTGTTCCCCCGGCGGTACAGCGGCACGTCAGGGGAGAAGGACGACCCCGACTACGTACCGGACGCACCGCCCGCCTGGGCCCGGGTCGTCGACATCGGCTAGCACGGCCGACTTCGAGTCGCGCGCTCTGCCGTGCGGCTCCGGATGCCGGATGCCGGGGTCCGGGGTGCCGGGCAGTCGGGTGCACGCCACCGCCGAGCACGGCGCGGGCCCGTACCGCGCGGTCGGACCCGGCGGCGGCCTCGGACTCGGCCTCGGACTCGGTCTCGGTCTCGGAAAGGGCCGTCGGTCAGCCGGTGCGCGCCGCCGACAGGTAGGTGTAGGCGGAGGCCCGGGAGATGCCGAGACGGGTGGCGACCTGCTGGACCGCGCCGCGCACCGCGAAGACGCCCTGCCGGTCGAGGTCCCGGAACAGTTCCAGCCGTTCCTCGCGGGTGAGGTGGGGCCACGGCTTGGGCCGGCGGAGCTGGCCGGCGTCGACGATCGAGTCCAGGACGGCGGTGATGTCGTCGCCGAACGTGGTGGCCGGCGGCCCCCCGGGCCCGGCGCTGACCCCGGCGAGGCCGCCGACCAGGGCGTGCACCTGGTGGACGGCCGTGACGTCGAGGTTCATGCACAGCGCCCCGAACGCCGTGCCGCGTGAGTCGCGCAGCACCATCGTGGACGACTTGACCAGCTTCCCGTCCCGGGTGCGGGTCAGGTAGTTCAGCTCGTCGCGTGCCTCGTCACCGGCCGCCAGCAGTTTCATGCCGATCTCGCTCATGGAACCGCCGACCGTCCGGCCGGTGACCGATCCGGCGAGGGCGACGACGGAGTGCTCCGGACGGCGGAAGTCGTGGACGACGACCTCGCAGAAGGAGCCGAAGGTCGCCGCGATCCCGTCGACGACCGGGGACAGCGCGCCGATGATCGCGTCCTGTTCGGCCCGCGCCGCCGCCTCGCCGCCCGCAACCGCCCGTTCCTGTGCCATCGGCTCGCCTCCGTGCCCCCTGCCCCGACCTGGTCTGGACTTCACGTCCAGATGATAGACAATCAGTCCATGCGGTCGGCGCCGAGCGGCCGCGGGCCGATGACGAACGGCCCCTGTCACGTCCGTCGCCGGCGCCCCCCGGCGCGCGACGGCGCCCAGAACGGAGGACGAACATGCCCGACACCCCGCCCGTGACCCTCCAGGACGTGCAGGACGCGGCGGCGCGGATCAAGGGCGTGGCCCACCGCACCCCCGTGCTCCGCTCGCGCACCCTGGACGAACTGGTCGGTGCCGAGGTCTTCCTGAAGTGCGAGAACCTCCAGCGCGTCGGGGCGTTCAAGTTCCGGGGCGCCTACAACGCCGCGTCCCGGCTGTCCGCCGCGCAACTCGCCAAGGGCATCGCGGCCTACTCCTCCGGCAACCACGCCCAGGCCGTCGCCCTCGCCGCCCGTGAACTCGGCTCCACCGCCGTCATCGTGATGCCCGAGGACACCCCGCGCGCCAAGCTGGAGGCGACCGCCGGATACGGCGCGGAGATCGTGACGTACGACCGCTACACCGGCGACCGGGTCGCGATCGGCGAGGCCCTCGCCGCCGAACGCGGGCTCACGCTGATCCCGCCGTACGAGCACCCGCACGTCATCGCCGGACAGGGCACGGCCGCTCTCGAACTCATCGAGGAAGCCGGCGAGCTGGACGCCCTGGTGGTGCCGGTCGGGGGCGGCGGGCTGATCGCGGGCAGTGCCACCGCCGCCAAGGGGCTGCTGCCCGGGATCAGGGTGGTAGGGGTCGAGCCCGAGGCCGGCGACGACACCAGGCGGTCCCTGGCGGCGGGGCACCGGGTGTCGGTCCCGGTGCCCCGCACCATCGCCGACGGCCAGGCCGCGGACATCCCCGGGGAGCTGACCTTCTCCGTCAACCAGCGCTTGGTGGACGACATCTCGCTGGTCGGCGACGACCAGATCGGGGACGCGATGCGGTTCGCCTTCGAGCGTCTGAAGACCGTCCTGGAGCCGAGCGGCGCCAGCGGCCTGGCCGCGCTGCTCGCCCACCGGGTGGCGCCGCTGCCCCGCCGGATCGGGGTCGTCCTGTCCGGCGGCAACGTGGGCGCGGAGCGGTTCGCCGAGATCGTCGCCGGCTGAGCGCGCGACAGGGCACACGCGGCACGCTCACCGAGGAGCGCGGCGGCGAGGAGCGCTGCGGTTCCGGGATGCCGGAGCGCCCGCGGTGCCGGGCGGCTCTTGCGGAGTCGCCCGGCGGAGCACTCAGCAGTCGCGGAACTCCGGTGACTGGTTGAGGATCTGCGCGCGCGTCGAGGTGAACCGGGTGTGCGTCTCGCCGCCGCGCGCCCCGGGCGGGAACACCGCGACCCGGTGGCAGTTCTGGAAGGCCAGGGCGACCCCGAAGTGCCGCTCCAGGCTGCCCCGGATCGCGTCGGAGGACAGCGCCCGCAGCAGCTGCCCGCGCTCCCTCTCCGAGGGCGGCGGGGTCTGGTTGTCGGCGAACTCGGCGGTACCGGAACGCAGTTCGGCGGCCAGCCGGGCGATCAGCTCGTACGCGTAGGGCAGTGACGTACGGACGGTTTCCATGAAGTCCTCCTCCCGTACCGCACCGTTCTCGGCTTCGGCGAGCAACTGCGGGGAGACGTCGAGCGACATGTGGTGATGTCCTGTTCTTCTCGAAGTGGTCAATGAAAGTGGTGGTCTCAGGCGAAGGCGGGCAGGGCCGCCGGGCCGTGCCGGAAGTCCGGATCGACCTGGGCGGCCAGATCCCGGCCCGTCGCCGCGTCCGCCCAGGCGGCGGCGTTGCGCAGGTGGAACTCCACGGCGTGCCGCTGGAAGGCCTCCCAGTCCTTGGCCCGCGCGTCCACCGCGGCCCGCAGCCGGTCCAGCGCCCGGGAGTTGTGCCGCTCCAGCGCCCCGCCGCCCCGCCCCTGCTCCTGGGCGCGGACGTACGGCGACAGCCCGCAGTGGGCCAGCAGGTCGTCGCCCACCCGCTCGCGCAGGAAGGCCAGGTCGTCCGCGCCGGTCACCTTGTTGCCGACCACGGCGACCGGGATCTGGAACTCGGCCGCGTGGTCCCGGTACTGGTGGTACACGGACAGGCTCTTGCGGGTCGGCTCGACCACCAGGAAGGTCATGTCGAAACGGGTGAACAGACCGGAGGCGAAGGCGTCGGCGCCCGCCGTCATGTCGACGACCACGTACTCGCCGGGGCCGTCCACCAGATGGTTGAGATACAGCTCCACCGCGCCGAGCTTGGAGTGGTAGCAGGCCACCCCGAGGTCGCTCCCGGCGAACGCCCCGGTGACCATCAGCGGCACCCCGCCGACGTCCTGGACATGGCGGGAGTGCACCTCGTCGTCGCCCAGCAGCCGCAGCAGCCGCGAGCCGTGTCCGGGCGGTGTCGTCTTGACCATGGCCTCCCGGGACGCGATCCGGGGGTTGGTGCCGCGCAGGTAGTCCTTGATCTCACCGGTCCGCGCACTCAGCGGCGGCGCCGCGAACAGCTCGTCCTCGTCGAGGCCGAGGGCATGGGCCAGGTGCTGGTTGATGTCACCGTCGATCGCCACGACCGGTGCGCCGGAGCGGGCCAGATGACGGGCGAAGAGGGCCGACAGCGTCGTCTTGCCGCTGCCGCCCTTGCCGACGAAAGCCACACGCATCCTCTGCCGCTCCTCCTTTTGAAAATGGAATTCATGAGCACAGGTTGGTGGGGGCTGCGGACGGTGTCAAATCGGGGTGGCCCCATCGGGGGGCGGCCCCGCGCGGTTGACGGGGCCACAGGTCTGCCAGGGCGCGGTGCCGTACGGGCCCGCTGTCCCGGGCCGGCCTGATCATTTGTTCTTGACCGTCGTCACCGGCCGACCTAGCCTCCAGCCAACACACCTGGACAGATGGGCCGACGATGGCGGACGCACGGGAACCCGGCAGACAGCTCCAGGTCGAGACGCACGGGCTCGACGTGATCGGCGACGTGGACCGCAAGGGCACACCGCGTACCCTGTTCTGGCCCTGGTTCGGCGCGAACGTCTCCGTCCTCGGGGTGAGTTACGGCGCCTTCGCGCTCGGCTTCGGCATCTCCTTCTGGCAGGCGCTGGCCGCCGGTGTCCTCGGCATCCTCGCCTCCTTCCTGCTCTGCGGCTTCATCGCGGTCGCCGGGAAGCGGGGCTCGGCACCCACCATGGTGCTCAGCCGGGCCGCCTACGGCGTCCGGGGCAACCGGCTGCCCTCGGTCGTCTCCTGGGTGCTCACCGTCGGCTGGGAGACCGTCCTGATCGCCCTCGCCACCATGGCCACCGCGACCGTCTTCACCCGGCTCGGCTGGGGCGGCGGCACCGAGACCGAGGCGGTCGCGCTGATCGTGGTCTGCGGGCTGACCGTGGTGGGCGGTGTGACGGGCTTCGACCTGATCATGCGGCTACAGACCGTGATCACGGTGGTGACCGGCGTCCTCACCGTCGTCTACGTCGTCCTCGTCGCCGACCACATCCACTGGGCGACGGTGAACTCGATCCCGTCCGGCTCCGCCCAGGAGTTCATCGGCGCGCTGGTGTTCATGATGACCGGCTTCGGCCTCGGCTGGGTCAACGCGGCCGCCGACTACTCGCGTTATCTGCCCCGCGCCTCCTCCAGCCGGGGCGTGATCGGCTGGACCACCTTCGGCGGCTCCGCCGCCCCGCTGCTCCTGCTGGTCTTCGGGCTGCTGCTCGCGGGCTCCTCGGCGCCCCTGAACAAGGCGATCGCCGCCGACCCCATCGGCGCGCTCACCACCCTCCTCCCCACCTGGTTCCTGGTCCCGTTCGCCGTCGTGGCCGTCCTCGGCCTGGTCGGCGGCGCGGTCCTGGACATCTACTCCTCCGGACTGGCCCTGCTCTCCGCCGGCCTGCCCGTGCCCCGCTACCTCGCCGCCCTCGCGGACGGCGTCCTGATGACCGCAGGCTCGGTCTACATCGTCTTCTTCGCCGACGACTTCCTCGGCCAGTTCATGGGCTTCCTCACCACCCTCGGCGTGCCGATCGCCGCCTGGTGCGGGATCATGCTCGCCGACCTGGCACTGCGCCGCCGCGACTACGACGAGGCCGGCCTCTACCGCCCGGACGGCCGCTACGGCGACGTCCCCCTTCCGCCCCTGCTGCTCACTCTCGCCGCCACGGCCCTCGGCTGGGGCCTGGTCACCAACACCGCCGCGAACTGGCTGACCTGGCAGGGGTATCTGCTGGGCCCGCTCGGCCTCGGCGGCAGGTCCGGCGCCTGGGCGTACGCCAACCTGGGCGTCCTGGCCGCCCTGGCGCTCGGCTTCCTCGGCACCCTGGCCCTGGGCCGCGGCCGGGTCCGGGCCCAGGAGTCCCTGCCCGCGAGCGTCCCGGCGACGACCGTATGACCACCCCGCCCGGCCTCCTGGCCGTCATCGACATGCAGCACGTGTTCGCGGACCCGGCCGGCCCCTGGGCCGCCCCGCGCTACGCCGAGGCGGCAGCGGGCGTACGACGCCTGCTCCCGGCGTTCGGGGACCGCACGGTCTTCACCCGCTTCGTCGCCCCCGCCCGCCCCACCGGGGCATGGCGTGCCTACTACGACCGGTGGCCCTTCGCGCTCCGGCCCCCCGACGCCGAACTCTGGCGCCTGACGGACGAGTTCGCCGGGCAGGCCGAAGTCGTCCTGGACGCCCCGACGTTCGGCAAGTGGACCCCCGAACTCGCCGCCCGCGCCGCCCCGCACGGCCGCCTGGTCCTGGCCGGCGTCAGCACCGACTGCTGCGTCCTGTCCACAGCGCTGCCGGCCGCCGACGCCGGCATCGAGGTCCTGGTCGTCGCCGACGCCTGCGCGGGCGCCGACGACGACTCCCACGCGAAGGCCCTGCACCTGCTGGACCTCTACCGCCCGCTGATCCGGGTGACGACCACCGCCGAGCTGCTCACCTAGGCCCGGCGGAACACCGCCACGCTCTCCAGGACGCCGGTTTCCGGCCGCGAGCTGCCGGGCGAGGTGCCCGGGGTGCGGCGAAAGCCCCGGTGGTGTTCCGGCCGCATGGCCTGGCTCGGACCGGGTACGCGTGCCGTGGCCGCCCGGTACCCTGCCGGACGCGCGGCCCGTACCACCACCGCTACCTGGGGATCTGCCATGGTGACACCCGCACACGACGACTTCCCGACGCCGGCCCAGCGGGCTCTCGACTCGCTGGCCGTGAACGCCGAGGACCACGACGCCCTGGACACGCTCGCGCACAGTGACGTGCTGGTCCCGGTGCCGGACGACGCCGCGGAGGCGGCCGACCCCGCGATGATCGCCCTGCCCGTCCTGGAACGCCCCGACGGCGACCCCGTCGTCCCCGTGTTCACCTCGGAGGGGGAGCTGACCGGCCTGCTGCCGACCGTCTCCCGCTACCGCGTGGTGCCGCTCGGCGCGCTCGCCTCGCAGTGGCCCGAGGAGAACCTGTCGCTCGCCATCGACGGCAGCTCGGCGCACGCGCTGACGCTCACCTCGGAGGGAGTGCGCACCCTGCTGGCCCGGCCGGCGGGCTGACCGACGGGCTCCGGTCACCGTGAGGCCGCCGTGCGGGCCAGAATGGCGCCATGGAATGGATCTCCGGGGTGGCCGGGGGACTGGTACTGATCCTGGTCCTGCGCAGCATCCTGCGTACGCTCGTGGTCCCCCGTGGTCTGTACTCGGTGCTGGTCTACCGGCTGTGGTGGGGCACGCGCCGCGTGCTCTGCCTCGCCGCGCACCGGGGCGGCTACCGGGCCATCGACCGTGCGCAGACCTGGCTCGCCCCGCTCATGCTGATCGGCATGCTCACCGCCTGGCTCGGCGGGGCGTTCCTCGGCTTCGGGCTGCTGCTGTACGCGTTCTCGCCGCTCTCCTGGAGCATCGCCTTCCGGGAGGCCGGCTCCAGCCTGTTCACCCTCGGCTTCGCCAGCGGCGCCCGGCTGCGGCTGTCCGCGCTCGACTTCGTCGCCGCCGCCACCGGCCCGGTCGTCATCGCGCTGCAGATCGCCTACCTGCCCACGCTGTACGCCGCCTACAACCGCCGCGAACTGGAGGTCACCCTTCTGCAGTCCCGTGCCGGGGAGCCCGCCTGGGGTCCGGAGATCCTCGCCCGGCAGTGGCTCGTGGACACCGAGACCGCGCTGCCCGAGCTGTACCGGTCCTGGGAGCGGCTGGCCGCGGACATGGGGGAGAGCCACGCCACCTACCCGGTCCTGCTGGCCTTCCGCTCGCCCCGCCCCTACCGCAGCTGGCTGGTCGGCCTGATCGCCGTGATGGACGCGGCGGCCCTGCAACTCGCGCTCACCCCGCGCAGCGCCCCGCCGGAGGCCCGGCTGGTGCTGCGCGCCGGGTTCACCGCGCTGCGTGACATCGCCGCCTCCGTCCGGGCCGCCTTCGACACCGACCCGGCCCCGGACGC
Source organism: Streptomyces sp. NPDC086519 (assembly GCF_040686075.1). NCBI lineage: Bacteria > Bacillati > Actinomycetota > Actinomycetes > Kitasatosporales > Streptomycetaceae > Streptomyces > Streptomyces sp. NPDC086519. The sequence continues at coordinate 104,763 of NZ_JBFBJL010000019.1, read as the reverse complement.
CCCCATCGAGCTGACCTATGGCGAGTTCGAGGAGGCCGTGACCATGCTGGAGAAAACCGGCTTCCGGGCCGAACGCGGCACCGAGGAGGCCTGGCCGCACTTCCACGGCTGGCGGGTCAACTACGAGGCGGTCGCCTACGAGCTGTGCCGGCGCTGTGACGCCGTACCCGCGCTGTGGACCGGTGGCCGCGACTTCCCGTCGGAGCCGATTCCGCCGCGGCGCCCGGTGGACCGGCGGCCTTCCGAAGGACGGCCGGAAGTTCCCCCCGGACGCGGGTGACACGGCGCGTCCAGAGGGAAGATCCCAGCAGGGGCCGGGGAGAGCGAGAGGGGCGGATCGTCGTGAGGGTCGTCCTGCTGGGCACCGCCGCGGGCGGCGGATTCCCGCAGTGGAACTGCGCCTGCGCGCTGTGCGCCGCCGCCCGGGACGGCAAGCTGCCCTCCCGAAGCCAGGAGTGCGTCGCCCTGAGCGGCAACGGCCGGGACTGGTGGCTGCTCAACGCCTCCCCGGACATCCGCGCCCAGCTCACCGCCACGGCCGCGCTGTGGCCGGGACCGGGCCCGCGGGAGACCCCGGTGCGGGGCGTGCTGCTCACCGACGCCGAGGCCGACCACGTCGCCGGCCTGGCCGTGCTGCGCGGGGCGCCGGACCTCAAGGTGTACGCGGCGCCGCCGGTGCGGACGGTGCTGGCTCCCGTCCAGGCCGCCCTGGACCGCTACGCCCCCTGGGACTGGGCCGACAGCCTGGCCGACGGCGGCTTCGTGCTGGCCGGCGGCCTGGTCGTCACCGCCCACCCGGTCGGCGCCAAGGTCCCGGCGTACGTCCCGGCCGCGCTCGCCGAGGCCGACGGCCGCTGGGTCACGGCCTACCGCGTCGAGGACCTGGCCACCGGGGGAGTGCTGCTCTACGCCCCGTGCGTCGGTGCCTGGAGCGACGCATTGGATGAACTGTGCGCGGAGGCCGACTGCGTGCTGCTGGACGGCACCTTCTTCACCGCCGCCGAGATGGGCACCACGGTCCGCACCGGTCCCCGGCAGGCGGCGATGTGCCATCTCCCGGTCTCCGGCGCGCACGGCAGCCTCTCCGCCCTGGCCCGCCATCCCCGCGCCCGCCGGATCTACACCCACCTCAACAACACCAACCCCCTGCTCGACCCGACGTCCCGGGCCCGCGCCAGGGTGGCCGCAGAGGGCGTCGAAGTCCTCCCCGACGGGATCGAGCTCGCGCTCTAGCGGACCGCAGGGGGCTCCAGGGGCTCCAGGGGCTCCAGGGGCTCTAGGGGGTGTCCGCGCCTTCGAGCATCCGCCCCAGCACCGCCCGCTGCAGCGGCTGTACCTCGGCGTGCAGGGCGCGGCCCTTCGCGGTGAGCGCGACCCACACGCCCCGTCGGTCCTCGACGCAGACGGACCGCTCCACCAGGCCGTCCTTCTCCAGCCGTGCGATCAGCCGGGACAGCGCGCTCTGGCTGAGATGGACCCGTCCCACCAGGTTCTGCACCCGGCAGTGGTCACCTTCCGCGGGGGTCTCGGTGGCGAGCAGGTCGAGCACCTCGAAGTCGCTCGCGCCCAGCCCGTGCGGATGCAGCACCCGGTCGATCTCGCACATCGTGCGCGCGTGCACCGACAGGATGTCCCGCCACCGTTCCTCAAGCCGGGCCTCGGCCGTCTTCACTGCCATACCCGCACCGTAACACCGATCACGCCAATTGTTGAGTGTGCAACTAGTGCGGGTGCAAGCAGCCGTACGACGAGCGCCCGGGGAGTACGGCGGCGGTCAGGCCACCGGGTCCTGGAGCAGGCCCACCATGTTCCCGTCGGCGTCCTTCACCGAGGCGACCAGCCGGCCGTTGCCGACGTCCCGCGCGTCCTGGACCAGCTCGGCGCCCTCCGCCAGCAGCGCCGCGAGCCGCTCCCGCAGGTCGGTGACGTGCCAGAACGGCGTCGGCCCGGTCAGCCCCTGGGCGTGCCCGTTCGGGTCGAGGCCGATGTCCTGCCCGGCGGCCTTGAACCCGATGTAGTACGGCTCGTCGGCGTACGGCTCGACGCCCAGCAGCGCGCCGAACAGGGCCTTGGCCCGGGCCGCGTCCTTGACGGGGTAGATGATCGTCTGCACGCCTGAGGTCATGGCGTTCTCACTCCTCGCGATAAGGGAACCGGCGCTTTCCGGCCGGTGACCTCACGCTAGGACGGCGGCGCCCGCCGCGGCTTCTTCGATCCTGACCGGTTGAGAAAGCGCCCCGAAGGGGTGCGGGGCTGTATCGACAGGCGGCTCCGCCGCCCGGGCGCGGCGCGACCGGCCCACGCGCGGCCGCGGCCGCCCGGCGGCGGACCCCGGCACCCCCGGCACCCCCGACCGCGTCCGGCTCACGTCGACTCGCGCCGCACCAGCTCCGTCGGCAGGATCACCGCCGCCGGGTCCTCGCCCCCGATCTGGGCGAGCAGCACGCGGACCATCTCGGTGCTGATCCGGTCCCAGGGCTGGCGGATGGTGGTGAGCCGCGGGGTCACCGCGGTGGCCGCCGGGGAGTCGTCGAAACCGCCGACAGCGATGTCATCCGGCACCCGCTTGCCGGCCCGCTGGAGCACCGCCAGCACGCCCTGCGCCATCAGGTCGGAGGCCACGAACACCGCGTCCAGGTCCGGGGCCTGCGCGAGCAGCCGCTCCGCCCCCGCCTCGCCGCTCGCCTTGCTGTAGTCCCCGGACACGACGAGCGCCTCGTCGATCGCGACGCCCGCCTCGGTGAGGACCTCCTTGTACCCGGCGAGCCGCTCGACACCGCCGGGGGTGTCCAGCGGGCCGGTGATCATGCCGATCCGGCGGCGCCCCACGTCCAGCAGGTGCCGGACCATGTCCCGGGCGCCGTCCCGGTCGTCGGCGGCCACATAACTCACCTTCGAGCCGAGCCCGATCGGCTTGCCGCAGGCCACCAGCGGCACGCCCGCCGCGCGCAGCTCCTCCGCGACCGGGTCACCGGAGTGACTCGACACCAGCAGCACGCCGTCGACGTGCCCGGCGGTGATGTACCGCGTGATCCGCCGCCGTTCGTCCTTCGTGCCCGCCAGCATCAGCAGCACCGGGATGTCGTGGCTCGCCAGCGCCTGCGTGCAACCGCTCAGCAGGACGTTGAAGTTGGGGTCCTCGAAGAACCGCTCCTGCGGCTCCGTCAGCAGGAAGCCCACCGAGTCCGAACGCCCGGTGATCAGCGAACGGGCGTGCCGGTTCACGACGTACCCCGTCCTGCGGATGGCGTCGTTGACCGCCTCCGCGGCGGCGGGACTGACGTAGTGCCCGCCGTTGAGCACCCGCGAGACGGTGCCCCGGGAGACACCGGCCTCGCGCGCCACGTCATGGATCGTCGGCGGTTTGCGCCGGCCCCCCGTACTGCTGCTCATGGTCATGACTTTACGGCCCCGGAGAGCAGGTCAAGGCTCCAGAAGCGCTGGATGACGAGGAAGAGCGCGATCAGCGGGAGCACCGCGAGGAACGCGCCGGTGATCACCAGCGTGTAGAGCGCGGGCTGGTTGGAACCCTGGGCCAGCAGTGTGTACAGGCCGAGCGTGAGCGGGAACTTCTCGTCGTCGCTCAGCATGATGTACGGGAGCAGGAAGTTGTTCCACACGGCGACGAACTGGAAGAGGAAGACCGTCACCATACCGGGGATCATCATCGGCATCGCGATCCGCGTGAAGATCCGCCATTCGCCCGCCCCGTCCATCCGCCCGGCCTCCACCACGTCCGAGGGCACCGCCGCGGCCGCGTAGACGCGGGAGAGGTAGACGCCGTACGGGGAGAGGATCTGCGGCAGCAGCACGGACAGGTAGGAGTCCGCGAGGCCGGCCTTGGCGAGCAGCAGGTACTGCGGGACGGCGAGGATGATCGGGGGCATCAGCACGCCCGCGAGCAGCACGTTGAAGATCGGCTCGCGGCCCTTGAACCGGTAGGTCGCCAGGGCGTAGCCGCTGACCGCCGAGACACCGGTGGACAGCAGGGCGCCCAGGCCGGCGTACAGGGCGGAGTTGCCCATCCAGCGCCAGTAGATGCCGTCGCGGTAGGCGTTGAGGTCCTTGAGGTTGCCGGCGAAGCCGGTGCCGGGCAGGAAGGTGAACGTGGAGAACAGCTCGCTGCCGGACTTGGTGGACGCGATCACCACCCACGCGACCGGGAGGAGCGTGTAGACCGCGCCGAGCAGCAGCGTGATCGTCGGGAACAGGGCGACCCGGCGGCGCAGCGGCGGGCCCTGGGCGGTGCCCGGGGTGGTGCCGGCGGCCGGGGCGGCCTTGCGGACGGCAAGAGAACTCACTGTGCTGCCTCCTGCTTGCTTCGGCGGTTCGCGGCCCGCAGGAACCCGAAGGACAGCACCAGCGTGGCGACGGCGATCAGGGTCGCCTCGGCCGCCGCCGAGTAGATGTCCCCCTTGCCGAAGGCGTCGACGTACACCTTCATCAGCGGACTCCAGGTCGTGCTGACCGAGTTGGTGAGGGGTTTGAGGGTGGTCGGCTCGTTGAAGACCTGGAGCGTCGCGATGATCGAGAAGAAGAAGGTCAGCACCAGCGAGGGCGCCACCATCGGGATCTTGATCCGCAGGGCGACCTGCATCGGGGTGGCGCCGTCCAGCTTCGCCGCCTCGTACACCTCCGCCGGGATGGACCTCAGCGAGGTGTAGATGACGATCATGTTGAAGCCGGTGCCGCCCCAGACCGCGATGTTGGACAGGGCCAGGTACAGCGGCCCGCCGTCCAGCAGGTCGGGCTGCGGCAGGCCCAGCCTGTCGAGCACGAAGTAGAAGGGGCTGACGTCCGGCAGGTACAGGAAGCCCCACAGCAGCGCGGCCACCACGCCGGGGATGGCGTACGGCAGGAAGATCGCGAGCCGGGTGAACGGGGCGAGACGGACCCGCTCGGAGTCGAGCATCAGGGCGAACAGCAGGGCGAGGCCCAGCATCACCGGGACGACGATGCAGCCGTAGCCGAGGACCCGCAGCGCACCGTCGTAGAACTCGTTGTCGCCGAGGGCCTGGGTGTAGTTCTCCAGGCCGGCCCAGACCTCGCTGCGGGCGCCCGCGCCGAGACCGAGGCCGGAGACGTGCACCTTGCGGAAGCTGAGCCAGACCGCGTACCCGATGGGCAGCACGAAGAACAGCGCGAAGAGGAGCGTGGCGGGGAGGAGGAAGAAGTAGGGGGCGCTTCGCGCTCGTTTGAGGGTGACGGGAGACGGAAGGGCGTACGGGGCCCCCTTGACCCCGTACGGCTTCCGGCGGTGGGGGCTGGTCACTGAGAGACCTCGAAGCCCTGCTTCTTCATGTCGGCGACCGTGGCGTCCTGCATGGTCTTCAGGGCGGTCACGAAGTCCGACTTGTTCTTCGCGGCGGCGCCGAAGGCGTCGTTGAAGGACGTGTAGGCGACGTTCACGTTCGGGCCCCACGCGGAGGGCGCCGTGGTCTTCGCGATCTTCGCGGCCTCGGTGTAGAAGTCCGCCTGGTTCGAGAAGTACTCCGGCGGGCTGGTGAAGGCGCCGCTGGTCTGGGCGTTCGTGGCGGCCGGGTAGATGCCGCTCTCCTTGGCCAGCGCGTTGAGCGCGTCGCCGTCCGTGTTCAGCCAGGCCGCGAACTTGGCGGCGGCCGCCTGGTGCTTGGAATCGGTGGTGACGGCGGTGGAGGAGCCGCCCCAGCTGCCGGTGACGTTCTCGGACGCGGACCACTGGGGGAGCGGGGCCATGGCCCACTTGCCCTTGGTGTCCGGCGCGGCCGTGGTCAGGGTGCCGGGGGCCCACACCGCGCTGACCCAGGCGATCTGCTTGCCGGTGTCCAGCGCCTTGTTCCAGGCCGGGGTGTACATCGGCTGGTTGTCGACGGCGCCCTCCTTGACCAGGCCGCCCCAGAACCTGGCGACCTTCTGGGTGGCCGCGTCGTCGATGGCGACCTTCCACTTGTCGCCGGAGGTGGTCCACCACTTGGCGCCGGCCTGCTGGGCCAGGCCCGCGAAGAGACCGGAGTCGTTGGCGGAGAACGTGGTCAGGTCGACGTCCGGCGCCTTCTTCTTCAGCGCGCGGGCGGTCCCGGCGAACTCGTCCCAGGTGGTGGGGACGGTCAGGCCGTACTTCTTGAAGAGGTCAGCGCGGTAGTAGAACATCATCGGGCCGATGTCCTGCGGCACCGCGTACACCGCGTCCGTGCCCAGTGTGACCTGCTGCCAGACGCCGTCGGCGAAGTCGCTCCTGGCGTCGCCGACCTCCTTCGATATGTCCGCGACGGCGCCGTTGCTGACCAGCGTCGGCAGCGCCTGGTACTCGGCCTGCACCAGGTCCGGACCGGACTTCGCCTTGTGCGCCGTGAGGATCTTGGTGACCAGCGAGTCGCCGGACGCCTGCTTCTTGAACGTGACCGTGATCTGGTCCTTCTTGCCCTGACCCTTGTTCCACAGGTCGACGACCTTGTCCATGCCCGGTGCCCAGCTCCAGAACGTCAGGTTGACCGGACCGGAGTCGGCCTTGCTGTCGTCGGAGGAGCCGCAGGCGGCGAGGGCGGTGGCGCCGAGCGAGACGGCGACGACGGTTGTCACGAGGCGGCGGCGCTTCGTGTGCGGCATGGATCTCTCCCCTGACCTGGGCCCCCGCACATCGCGGGAACCAGCCATGCAGATGGTGTGTGAGCGTTCTCAGACACGGATCATCGCCCGTCGCGAGTCCGTGCCCTGCTCTGTGAGCGTTCACAGTAGAGAAACGTCCCGGACACTTGTCAATGGTTAACGCTGTGCGGTTATGTTGGGCTCACGCCACGATCCATGTGTGTGAACGTTCCCAAATGATCGATTAAACGGGAGAGATCCATGCCGGACACCACCCCCAGGGGCCTGACCAGGCTCGCCTTCGGTGGGGACTACAACCCCGAGCAGTGGCCGGAAGACGTCTGGCACGAGGACGTCCGGCTGATGCGCGAGGCCGGGGTCACGATGGTGAGCGTGGGGATCTTCTCCTGGGCCCTGCTGGAGCCGGCACCGGGGGAGTACGACTTCGGCTGGCTCGACCGGGTCCTCGGCCTGCTGCACGACAACGGCATCCGCGTCGACCTCGGCACCCCCACCGTGGCACCGCCCGCCTGGTTCTACCGCGCCCACCCCGAGGCCCTGCCGGTGACCGCGGAGGGCGTGCGCTACGAGTTCGGCTCGCGCGGCGCCATCTGCCACTCCAACGCCGACTACCGTGCCGCCGCCGCGAACATCACCACCCGCCTCGCCGAGCGCTACGGCCACCACCCCGCGCTCGCGATGTGGCACGTCCACAACGAGTACGGCGTCCCCGTCTCGGCCTGCTACTGCGACTCCTGCGCCGCCCACTTCCGCCGCTGGCTCACCGGCGCCTACGGCACCGTCGACGCGGTCAACAAGGCCTGGGGCACGGCCTTCTGGGGCCAGCACTACACGGATCTCGCGCAGATCAACCCGCCGCGGGCCACCCCGACCGTCGGCAACCCGGGCCAGACCCTCGACTACAAGCGGTTCGCCGACGCCACCATCCGCGAGAACTTCCGCATGGAGCGGGACATCCTGCACCGCCTGGCGCCCGGCGTCCCGGTGACCACCAACTTCATGACCGCCCTGAGTCAGTGCGACTCCATGGACTACTGGGCCTGGGGCCGCGAGGTCGACCTGGTCACCAACGACCACTACCTGATCACCGACGGCCGTCGCACCCACGTCAACCTCGCCATGGCAGCCGACCTCACCCGCTCGGTGGCCGGCGGCGCCCCCTGGCTGCTCCTCGAACACTCCACCTCGGGCGTCAGCTGGCAGCCCCGCAACCCGGCCAAGGCCCCCGGCCAGATGGCCCGCAACTCCCTCGGGCACGTGGCCCGCGGTTCCGAGGGCGCCATGTTCTTCCAGTGGCGGCAGTCCCGGCGCGGCGCCGAGAAGTTCCACTCCGCGATGCTCCCGCACGGCGGCACCGGGACCCGGGTGTGGCGCGAGGTCGTCGAACTCGGGGCCGCTCTCGACTCCTTGAGCCAGATCAAGGGCACCCGCACCCGGGCCGACGTCGCCGTCCTGTGGGACTGGCAGTCCTGGTGGGCGCAGAACCTCCAGTGGCGCCCCACCGAGGACCACGACCCGCGCGAGCGTGCCGACGCCTTCTACGAGGCCCTGTACGACCGCCACCTCACGGTCGACTTCGCCCGCCCGGAAAGCGACTTGTCGGCCTATCCCCTTGTCGTCGTACCGGCCCTGTACCTGATGACGGAGGCGGCCGGGAACAACCTGCGCGAGTACGTCGAGAACGGCGGCACGCTCGTCGTGTCGTACTTCTCCGGGATCGTCGACGAGTACGACGCGGTGCACGAGGGCGCCTACCCCGGCCCCCTGCGCGAGACCCTGGGCCTCGGCGTGGAGGAGTTCTCGCCGCTCCTGAAGGACCAGCGGGTGCGGCTGACCGGCCCCGACGGCTTGGAGCTCACCGGCGACGTGTGGACCGAGTTCGTCGTCCCGCAGGGTGCCGAGACCGTCTGGACCTACGCCGACGGCCTCACCGCCGGCCTCCCGGCGGTCACCCGGCACCCGCTGGGGGAGGGCACCGCCTGGTACGTCTCGACGCGCCTGGACGCGCACGGCCTGGACGCCGTGCTCGGCCGGGCCGCCGAGGACGCCGGGATCGCGCCCCGCGCCGAACTCCCGCGCGACGTCGAGGTCGTCCGCCGCACCGGCGAGTCCGGCTCCTTCCTCTTCGCCGTCAACCACACCGGCACCGACGCCAAGGTGCCGCTGGAGGCGCACGGCACCGAACTGCTGACGGGCGAACGCGCCGCGGGCCGCCTCGCGGTCCCCGCCGGCACCGTCCGGGTCGTACGACTCGACGGCTGAGCCCGCGCGCCGGGCCCGGGCCGCCGGCCCGGGCCCACCGAGACTCCCCTCCGTCCGCGAGTGCCATGAGAGCCGCGGGCGGAGGGGCCTCCTCCGGTCCCACCGGAGGACACCCCTGACCAGTCACGTCGAAGGGACGACGGACGATGACGTTCCATCCCAGACGCACCCTCAGAGCCCTGCTGCTGCCGCTCGTGGCCGGGCTCGCCCTCACCGCCCTGCCCGCCCAGACCGCCCAGGCCGCGAGCACCCTCACCAACGGTGGCTTCGAATCGGACGGTACGGGCGCGGCCACGCCCACCGGCTGGTCGGAGTACGGCGACACGGGCGCCTCGTACACCGAGTCCGGCGGCCACAGCGGCAGTTACCGCCTGAGCCACTACTCGGCCTCCGCCTACAAGGTGGAGACCTACCAGTACCTGTCGGGCCTGGCCAACGGCACCTACACGCTCACCGCCTGGGTCCGCTCCAGCGGCGGGCAGAACTCCGCCTACATATCCCTGAAGAACTGCGGCAGTCCGGACCAGAAGACCGACCTGCCGGTCTCCACCAGCAGCTGGGTGCGGATCGTCACCTCGATCGCCGTCACCAGCAACCAGTGCACGGTCAGCGTCTACTCCGACGCCAACGCCGGCAACTGGATCAACGTCGACGACCTGACCTTCGCGTCCGGCTCGACCGGCCTGTCCGTCAAGGGCGCTGACATCTCGTCACTGGCCAAGAGCGAGGCCAAGGGCGGCGTCTACAAGACCAGTTCCGGCACCACCGGGGACGCGGTCACCATCCTCAAGAACGCCGGCATGAACTACGCGCGCCTGAAGGTCTGGGTCAACCCGGCCGACGGCTACAACGACAAGGCGCACGTCCTGGCCATGGCCAGGCGGATCAAGGCGGCCGGCATGAAGCTGCTGGTCGACTTCCACTACTCGGACAGCTGGGCCGACCCGGGCAAGCAGACCAAGCCCGCCGCCTGGGCGAACGACTCCTACAGCCAGCTGAAGACCGACGTGTACAACCACACGTACGACGTCCTGAACGCGCTGAAGTCCCAGGGCACCACCGCCGACATGGTCCAGATCGGCAACGAGATCAACGGCGGCATGCTCTGGTCCGAGGGCTCCACCAGCAACTGGTCCCAGCTCGCCGGCCTGATCAACTCCGGCTACAGCGCGGCCAAGGCGGTCTCCTCCGGTACCCAGGTCGCCCTGCACCTGGCCAACGCGGGCGACGACGCCACGGTCCGCTGGTGGTTCGACAACGCCAGGACCTACGGCATCAACTACGACGTGATCGGGCTGTCGTACTACGGCTACTGGCACGGTTCGCTGGCCGCCGCCCAGACCACCCTGGACGACGTGGCGTCCCGCTACAGCAAGCCGGTCTTCGTCGCCGAGACGGCCTACCCGTTCACCCTCGCCCAGGACGACTCGCTGGAGAACCAGATCGACACCACCAGCGAACTGGTCACCGGCTACCCGGCCACCGCGGCCGGCCAGCTGGCCTGGATGAACGCCGTCGCGAACATCGTCGAGGCCGTCCCGAACGGCCGCGGGCTCGGCGTCTTCTACTGGGAGGCCACCTGGACCGCCGTCACCGGCAACGGCTGGGATCCGACCGACGCCTCCTCCGGCAACGGCTGGGAGAACCAGGCCCTGTTCGGCTACGACGACAAGGCCCTGTCCTCCATGGCGTGGTTCAGGCACCGCTGAACCACCACTGAACGAGGGGCCCGGCCGTAAGGGGACGACCGGGCCCCTCAGCCGTGTCCCGAACCAGGCGCATCCGGTACCGCGTCTACTACCGGCGCGACGAGATCCGGATCGCCGAAGTGGCCCGGATGTTCGAGAAGGGCTGGTGAGACCGGTCCGCCCTGCCGCCACGGGACTCGGGGGCCGGCCGCCACCTGGTCCGCCACCTGGTCCTCGGCAGGGTCCGGGAGCCCGGTGCCGCGGTCCGCGCGGCACCCACCGCGAGGTGACCGCCGGGTACGCCCGGCGGTACCCTGGGGCACCCGTCAGGGGCGGTGCCGAACAGGAGACGTACGACCATGACAGCCCCGGAAGCCGAGAGCCTCCGAGTCCAGCCGACCCCGCGGCGGCGGCCCGAGTGGCGCGGCCAGGCCCCGGTCGTCGCGGTGGTCGCCGTCGGCGGCGCGCTCGGCGCCGTGGCCCGCTACGCCCTCGCCCTGGCCCTGCCCACGGCCGCCTGGGGATTTCCCTGGGCGACCTTCTGGACGAACGTCATCGGCTGCGCGGTGATCGGCGCCTTCCTGGTCCTGATCACCGAAGGACTGTCCGCGCACCGCCTGCTCCGCCCCTTCTTCGGCACCGGCGTCCTCGGCGGCTTCACCACCTTCTCCACCTACGCCGTCGACATCCAGAAACTGGCCGACCACGGCCGGCCCGCCGTCGCGCTGGCCTACCTCGCCGCGACCCTGGGCGCGGCGCTCACGGCGGTGTGGTGCGCGGCCACCGTGACCCGCCGTGTCCTCACCCGGAGGCAGCGATGACGAGACTGACCGGCCGCGCCCTGCGCCTGACCGTCTACATCGGCGAGGACGACACCTGGCACCACAAGCCCCTCTACACGGAGATCGTGCACCGCGCCCACACGGCCGGGCTCGCCGGCGCCAGCGTCTTCCGGGGCATCGAGGGCTTCGGTGCCTCCTCCCGCATCCACACCTGCCGGCTGCTCTCCCTGAGCGAGGACCTGCCGGTGGCGGTGGTCGTCGTGGACACGGAGGAGCGGGTGCGGGCGTTCCTGCCGCAGCTCGACGAACTGGTGACCGAGGGACTGGTGACCTTGGACGACTGTGAGGTCATCAGGTACGTCGGCCGCACCGGAAACCCGGATGAGGTGGGCGAAACGGACGCGAAGGGTAAGAAGTCGTTGTGAGCTGGCTGTTGGTGGTCCTCGGCGCCATGGTCGGTGCCCCGCTCCGCTATCTCACCGACCGCGCCGTCCAGGCCGGACACGACTCCGTCTTCCCCTGGGGCACCTTCGTGGTCAATGTCACGGGTTGCCTGATTCTGGGCCTCCTGGCCGGAGCCGCCTCGGCGGGCGCCGCGAGTCCGCACCTTCAGCTGCTCCTCGGCACCGGGCTGTGCGGGGCGCTGACGACGTACTCGACGTTCTCCTACGAGACCCTCCGGCTGACCGAGACCGGCGCCGGGCTCTACGCTGCCGCCAACGTCGTCGCGAGCCTCGTGGCGGGGCTCGGGGCGGCCTTCGCCGGGGTGGCGATCGCCCACTCGGTGTGGGCCTAGGACTTGCTTCACACCCGCCCGTTGTAAGACTGTCTACAGCACTGTCGACCAAACTCTGCAGAACTGGATCCCATGAGCGCCATCTCCGTCGGTCAGGCCGCCGTCCTCGGGGTAGTCGAGGGGGTGACCGAGTTCCTTCCCGTGTCCTCCACCGGTCACCTCAAGATCACCGAGGGGCTCATGCACATCCCCGTCGACGACCAGTCCGTCGTCGGGTTCTCCGCCGTCATCCAGGTGGGCGCCATCGCCGCCGTGCTGGTGTACTTCTTCAAGGACATCAAGCGGATCGTCTCCGCCTGGTTCCGAGGCCTGACCCACAAGGAGGAGCGCTACCACCACGACTACAAGTTCGCCTGGTGGGTCATCTACGCGACCATTCCGATCGTCCTGGTGGGCCTCGCCGCCAAGCCGCTGATCGACGGGCCGCTCGCCTCGCTCTGGGTGGTGGCCGGCTCCCTGATCGTCGGCTCCGGTGTGATGTGGTGCGCGGACCAGATGGGCCGCCACAAGCGCGGTGAGGACGACACCTCCTTCAAGGACGCGATGCTGGTCGGCTGCTCCCAGATCCTCGCCCTGCTCTTCCCCGGCTTCTCCCGCTCCGGCGCCACCATGTCCACCGCGCTCATCCTCGACCTGGACCGCGTCGCCGCCACCCGCCTCTCCTTCTTCCTCGGCATCCCGGCCCTGACCGGCGCCGGCATCTACGAACTCAAGGACGCCCTTGGCGCGGGCGTGGGCGCCGCCCCGCTGGCCGTCGGCACGATCGTCTCCTTCGTGGTCGCCTACGCCTCCATCGCCTGGCTGCTGAAGTTCGTCGCCAAGCACTCCTTCAACGCGTTCGTGCTCTACCGGATCGTGATCGGCCTGGCGGTCTTCGGCCTCCTCGCCACGGGCACCATCAACGGCTGACGGCCCCGGTCCCACACGTCACCGCACCGTAACGGGGTGTGATGCCTGCATTCAGGTGTCGCACCCCGTGAATGTTTCCTTTCCGGAAAGCTTGACAGCGTCCGTACGCAACCCGGACCATCTCATCCGTGAACCTGTCAGACAGCCCGACAGCCGGACAGCCCCCGCGTCGCGTGAGCGCCATGGAGGCGGTACTGGCGCATCTGCGCGGCGCCATCGAGCGCGGCGAGTACGCCGTGGGCGACAAACTCCCCTCCGAGGCGGAGCTCTGCCGCACCCTGGAGATCAGCAGGCCCGTCCTGCGCGAGGCCCTGCGGGCCCTGCAGACCATGGGTCTGACCGTCTCCAAGACCGGCAAGGGCACCTTCGTGGTCGCCAGTGCCGTCGAGGATCCCACCTTCGGCGACTACGCGGCCAGCGACCTGCTGGAAGTGCGTCGGCACGTCGAGGTCCCGGTCGCCGGGTACGCGGCGCTGCGCCGCACCCCGGAGAACCTGGACCACCTGGCCCATCTGCTCGACCGCATGGAGCGGGAGACGGACACCACCGCCTGGGTCGCGATGGACACCCTCTTCCACCTGGCCGTGGCCGAGGCCGCCCAGAACCCGGTCTTCCGCCGGGTCATCGAGGAGATCCGGGACGCACTGGCGCGCCAGTCGGCCTTCCTCAACGAGCTGGGCGGCCGCCGCGAGCAGTCCAACCGGGAGCACCGGGCCATCGTCGAAGCGCTGATGGACGGTTCCGAGACCGACGCCGTGGACGCCATGAGCCACCACCTCGACCGCGTCGAGACCACCCTCACCCACATCGTGCGCCCCGCGCGCACGGACCAGCACCAGGAAGGCGGAACCGAGGCGTGAGCGAACAGCACCTCAAAGACGAGACGCGCCCCTCGTCCCGTCACGTCGACGCCGGGGACCACGGCTACAGCAAGTCGCTGAAGCACCGGCACGTCAACATGATCGCCATCGGCGGAGCCATCGGCACCGGCCTCTTCCTCGGCGCCGGCGGCCGCCTCGCCGACGCCGGCCCCTCCCTCTTCGTCGCGTACGCGGTCTGCGGGGTCTTCGCGTTCCTCGTCGTCCGCGCCCTCGGCGAACTCGTCCTGTACCGCCCGTCCTCCGGCGCCTTCGTCTCGTACGCCCGGGAGTTCCTGGGCGAGAAGGGCGCGTACACGGCCGGCTGGATGTACTTCCTGAACTGGGCGACCACCGGCATCGCCGACATCACCGCGGTCGCCACCTACACCCACTACTGGGGCATGTTCTCCGACATCCCCCAGTGGGTGATCGCCCTGATAGCCCTCGCCGCGGTCCTCACCGTGAACCTGATCTCGGTCAAGATCTTCGGCGAACTGGAGTTCTGGTTCGCCATCGTCAAGGTCAGCGCCCTGGTGATCTTCATGCTCATCGGCATCTTCCTGCTGGTCACCCAGCACCCGGTGGACGGCGCGACCCCCGGCCCGTCCCTGATCACCGACAACGGCGGCGTCTTCCCCAACGGCCTGCTGCCCATGCTGCTGATCATCCAGGGCGTCGTCTTCGCCTACGCGTCGGTCGAGCTGGTCGGCGTCGCGGCCGGCGAGACCGAGAACCCCGAGAAGATCATGCCGAAGGCGATCAACTCGATCATGTGGCGCGTGGGCCTCTTCTACGTCGGCTCGGTGGTCCTCCTCTCGATGCTGCTGCCCTGGAACAAGTACACGGCCGGACAGAGCCCCTTCGTCACCGTCCTCTCCCACATCGGCGTCCCCGCGGCCGGCGGCGTGATGAACCTCGTCGTCCTCACCGCGGCCATGTCCTCCCTCAACTCCGGCCTCTACTCCACCGGCCGCATCCTGCGCTCCATGGCCGTCAACGGCTCCGCCCCGAAGTTCACCGCGAGGATGAGCCGCAGCCAGGTCCCGTACGGCGGCATCCTGCTCACCAGCGGCATCTGCATCCTCGGCGTCGGCCTCAACTTCGTGGTCCCCGCCGACGCGTTCGAGATCGTCCTCAACTTCGCGGCGATCGGCATCCTCGCCACCTGGGGCATGATCATGCTCTGTCACCTGCTGTTCTGGCGGAAGACCCAGAACGGCGAACTCATCCGCCCCGGCTACCGACTGCCGGGCTCCCCCTGGACCGAGATCGTGACGCTGGCGTTCCTCGCCTCCGTCCTGGTCCTCATGTACGCCGACGGCGGCGCCGGACGCACCACCGTGCTCTGCCTGCCGCTGATCGTCGCCGCGCTGGTCGCCGGCTGGTACGCCATCCGCGGCCGCCTCGCGCGCCCGTCCACCGGAACCGACGCGTGACCCGCGAACCGGTCCGTCCCGACTCACCCGAGACCAGGCAGTGATGTACAGCAGTTCCCCCGCGGCCGCACCCGTCGTCCGTGAACCCCTCCACGCCCCCGTCGCGCACCTCATCCGCGGCGGGGTCGTCGAGGGCATCCACTACGGTTCCGTCGTCGTCCTCGACGCCGACGGCCGGGTCCAGTTCCAGCTCGGCGACATCGAGGCCGCGTTCTACCCGCGCTCGGCCCTCAAGCCCGTCCAGGCCGTGGCCATGCTGCGGGCCGGGCTGCCGCTCGACGGCGACCTGCTCGCGCTGGCCGCCGCGAGCCACTCCGGCGAGGAACGGCACCTCGCCGGGACCCGGCGCATCCTCGATCTCGCCGGACTGACCGAAGCCGACCTGCGCAACGTCCCCGACATGCCCTACGACCCCGCCGTCCGCGACATCTGGATCCGCGAGGGACGGCAGCCGTCCCGGCTCGCCCAGAACTGTTCGGGCAAGCACGCGGCGATGCTGTGGACCGCGAAGCTCAACGGGTGGTCGCTGGGCGACTACCTCGATCCGGCCCATCCGCTCCAGCAGGCCGTCGCCGAGATCGTCGAGGACCTCACCGGGCAGCGGATCGCGCGAACGACCGTGGACGGGTGCGGGGCACCGCTGTTCTCCGTCTCCCTGCACGGCCTGGCCCGCGCGGTGTCGCGGATCGCGGCCGCCGCGCCGGGTACGCCCGAGGCGCGGGTCGCCGACGCGATGCGGCAGCATGCCGAGATGGCGTCCGGCACGGGGCGCGACGTGGCCGCGCTGATGGCGGCCGTGCCGGGGCTCCTGGCGAAGGACGGCTTCGAGGGCGTCGAGGTCGCGGCACTGCCGGACGGGCGCGCGGTGGCCGTGAAGATCGCCGACGGGGCGAACCGGGCGCGGGTGCCGGTCGCTGCGGCCGCTCTGGCCAGGGCCGGGGTCGATCCGTCGCTGCTCACCGAGTTCGCCGGTGAGGCGTTGCTCGGCGGCGGTCGGGCGGTCGGGTGTGTGCGGCCCGTCCGTTCGCTGGAGCCGGTTTCGGTTTGCGCCTAGTGGGTCCGGTCGAGTCGTCGGTCGGCGACTGCGGGTCCGTTGCGGCCGCTCGCGCGGTTCCTCCCCCAGCCTTCGGCCGGGGGTACCCCCAGCGCCCCTGTCGGGGCGCTGTAGTTCCGGGCTTGGAAAGTTCACTCCCTCCGAAAGAGGAATTCCCACCCTCATGACCACCACCCTCGTCACCCGCAGCGAACACGACCTGCTCGGCGACCGTGATGTGCCCGTCGACGCCTACTGGGGCGTGCACACCCTGCGCGCGACCGAGAACTTCCCGATCACCGGCACGCCGATCTCCGCGTACCCGCATCTGATCGACGCGCTGGCCGCCGTCAAGGAGGCCGCCGCTCTCGCCAACGAGGAGCTGGGGCTGCTGGCGCCCGCGAAGGCCGCCGCGATCGTGGCCGCCTGCCGGGAGATACGGGCCGGCAAGCTGCACGACCAGTTCGTCGTCGACGTCATCCAGGGCGGCGCCGGGACGTCGACGAACATGAACGCCAACGAGGTCGTCGCCAACCGGGCACTGGAGCTGATGGGGCACCGGAAGGGGGAGTACCGGTACCTGCACCCCAACGAGGACGTCAACCTCGGTCAGTCGACCAACGACGTCTATCCGACCGCCGTCAAGATCGCGACGGTCTTCGCGGTGCGCGGGCTGCTCAGGGCGATGGCCGTGCTGCAGGACTCCTTCGGGCGCAAGGCCGTCGAGTTCCGTGACGTGCTGAAGATGGGGCGTACGCAGTTGCAGGACGCGGTTCCCATGACGCTCGGGCAGGAGTTCTCCACCTTCGCCGTCATGCTGGACGAGGACCGCAGCAGGCTCGCCGAGGCCGTGGAACTGATCCACGAGATCAACCTCGGCGCCACGGCGATCGGCACCGGCCTCAACGCGCCCGCCGGCTACGCCGAGTCCGCGCGCCGGCACCTCGCCGAGATCACCGGGCTGCCCCTGGTCACCGCCGCCAACCTGGTCGAGGCGACCCAGGACTGCGGGGCGTTCGTCCAGATGTCCGGCGTGCTCAAGCGGGTCGCGGTCAAGCTCTCCAAGAGCTGCAACGACCTGCGGCTGCTGTCGTCGGGGCCGCGTGCGGGCCTCGGCGAGATCAACCTGCCGCCCGTGCAGGCCGGTTCGTCGATCATGCCGGGGAAGGTCAACCCGGTGATCCCCGAGGTCGTCAACCAGGTCGCCTTCGAGGTCATCGGCAACGACGTCGCCATCACCATGGCCGCCGAGGCCGGGCAGCTCCAGCTCAACGCCTTCGAGCCGGTCATCCTGCACTCCCTCTCGGAGAGCATCACGCACCTGCGCAACGCCTGCCTGACGCTGGCCGAGCGGTGCGTGGACGGCATCACCGCCAACACAGAGGTGCTGCGGGCCACCGTCGAGAACTCCATCGGCCTGGTCACCGCCCTCAACCCGTACATCGGGTACACGGCGGCCACCGACATCGCCAAGGAGGCCCTCGTCACCGGCCGCGGCGTCGCCGAACTCGTCCTGGAGAAGGGCCTGTTGCCCGCCGAGCGGCTCGCCGACCTGCTGCGCCCCGAGGTCGTCGCCGGGAGCGGCGCACCTCTCGCCTGACCTGCGAGTACGCACCAGGACCGGTTCGGAGACACAATGGTGATCGTGACAATGACGTCGTCCCGAGCCTTCCTGCCGGTCCTGGAGCGGATCGCCGAGGAGATAGAGCGCACGCCCGGCCGCGGCCGCCCCGCCGACTACATCCCGGCCCTCGCCGCCTGCGATCCCCGCAGCTTCGGCATGGCGGTCGCCGAGCTGGACGGCACGGTCTACGGCGTGGGGGAGTGGCGGCAGCCGTTCTCCACGCAGTCCGTCACCAAGGTCTTCACCCTCGCCCTGGACCTCGCCCGCGAGGGCGGCGAACTCTGGGAACACGTCGGCCGCGAACCCTCCGGCAATCCCTTCAACTCGCTGGTCCAGCTGGAGTACGAGCAGGGCATCCCGCGCAATCCCTTCATCAACGCGGGCGCCCTCGTCGTCACCGACCGCCTCCAGACCCGTACCGGAGACGCGGCCGGCGAGCTGCTGGCGTTCCTGCGCGCCGAGAGCGGCAACTCCTCCCTGGACTTCGACAAGGAGGTCGCCGCCTCCGAGTCCCAGCACGGCGACCGCAACGCCGCCCTGGCCCACTTCATGGCCTCCTACGGCAACATCGACAACGACGTCCCGCTCCTCCTCGACCAGTACTTCCGCCAGTGCTCCCTCCGCGCCTCCTGCGCCGACCTCGCCCTCGCCACCACCTTCCTGGCCCGCCACGGCATCCGCGCCGACGGCACCCGCCTCCTCACCAGAAGCCAGGCGAAGCAGGTCAACGCGGTGATGCTGACCTGTGGGACCTACGACGCGGCCGGCGAGTTCGCGTACCGGGTCGGGCTGCCGGGGAAGAGCGGGGTCGGGGGCGGGATCATCGCCGTCGTGCCGGGCCGCCTCGCCCTGTGCGTGTGGAGCCCCGGTCTGGACGAGCGGGGCAACTCGGTGGCGGGCGTGGCCGCGCTGGACCGGTTCACGACGCTCACCGGCCTGTCGGTGTTCTAGGACGTGCGGCCCCTGGCGCGGGTGCCTGCGTGGTCCGGCCGCCGCACGGCACGGTGATGAGTTCCATGGCGTGGCCCGCCGGGTCCCTGAAGTACACGCCGCGGCCGCCGCCGTCGCGGTTGATCGTGCCGGGCTGTCACCGGCGCGGGTCGGCGCAGTGCTCGATGCCGCGCTGCCCGATCCGCGCGTACGCGGCGTCGAACTCCTCGAAGCGCTCCGCGGACTCCCGGTTGTCCCGGGCGTGCACGATCTGCGGTTCCACTCGACCGGCAAGGGACGCCTCCGAGGGCCTCTCGAGCCGGCGTGGTCAGCGGAGAGAGGCGAGGCCGTCGAGGAGGCGGTCCACGTCGTCGGCGGTGTTGTAGGGGGCCAGACCCGCGCGCAGGGCGGGGGCTTCGAGCTTGAGCGCGGTGAACGGTTCGTGGGCGTAGAACGATCCGGCGGGAGCCAGCACGTCGCGCGCGGCCAGGTGGGCCTGGGCCTCGCGGGCGTCGCGGCCCTCGAGGGTCATCAGGAGCGTCGGGGAGCGGTCGGCGGCCTTCGAGTGCACGGTGACGGCGTCACCCAGGCGGTCCAGGCCTTCCTCCAGCCGTGCGCGCAGGGTCAGTTCGTGTTCGTGCACGGACACCAGAGAGCGGGCGAGGCGCTCCCTGCGCGCGGCCCCCGTGCCCGGGTCCAGCGCGGCGAGGAAGTCCACGGCGGCGGTGGCGCCCGCCAGGATCTCGTACGGCAGCGTGCCGAACTCGAAGCGTTCGGGCACCGTGTCGGGGGAGGGCAGGAGCTTGTCGGGGCGCAGGGTTTCGAGGAGTCCGGGAGCCGCCGCGAGCACCCCGCAGTGCGGCCCGAGGAACTTGTACGGCGAGCAGACGAACAGGTCGGCCCCGAGCGCGGGTACATCCACGAGGTGGTGCGCGGCGTAGTGGACGCCGTCGACGTACACCAGGGCGCCGACTTCATGGGCGCGGTCGGCGATCCGGCGGACCGGTGGCTTCGTGCCCAGCACGTTCGAGGCCGCGGTGACCGCGACCAGCCGGGTGCGGGACGTCAGGGCCCGCTCGTAGGCATCGAGATCGAGCTCGGTGGTCTCCGGGTCGATCTCGATCCAGCGGACCGTCACTCCGGCGCGCTCGGCGGCCTGGACCCAGGGGCGGACGTTGGCGTCGTGGTCGAGGCGGCTGAGGACGATCTCGTCCCCGGCGTTCCAGTCCTTGGCCAGGTGGCGGGAGAAGTCGTAGGTGAGCTGGGTGGCGCTGCGGCCGTGGACGACGCCGTTCGCGGGCACGTTCAGCAGGTCCGCGTAGGCGGCACGGAAGTCCGCGACGGCCCGCTCGGCGTTGAGCTCGGACGGGCCGGCGGTTCCCCGGTTGGACAGCGGGCCGGTCAGCGTCGCGGCGATGGCGTCGGCCACGGGGCGCGGGGTCTGCGTTCCGCCCGGGCCGTCGAAGAAGGCGAGCCCGGTGGCCAGGGAGGGGAAGTGGGCCCGCAGGGCGGTGAGGTCGATGGCCATGGTCTCGGCTTTCTGTCGGACGGAGTGCCTGGCGTCGGGTGCCTTCCCCCTGGCGCGGGCCCCGACGCACGCAGAGCGATCCACCGGGCCCCGGCCCGGGAGTCCGGCGCGCACCCACAGGTAACAACCAGGCCCCTCCCAGGAAAACACGCCGTCGCCTTCCGGCCACCCGCGATTGACACGCTGACCCAGTGTTGGCCATGGCTTTCCCCGTCGATCTACGCCGCTGCCAGGTGCTTGGCCTGGCCGGCACCGCCTTCCTCGCCCTGGGAGGTGAGACAGCCGGCGCCCTGCCCGTGGAGGATCTGCTCGCACCCAGCTCCGTGCAGGCGGCGTTCGGCCTGGTCGGCGTCTACTTCGGCGTCGTACTGCTGATCGCGGCGTGGCTGCTGCTCGGCCGCCTGGTGCGCGGCGCCGAGCCGCCCACCCCGCGGCAGCTGCTGCTGGTCCTCGCCGTCTGGGCGGCCCCGCTGCTGCTGGCGCCCCCGCTGTTCAGCCGGGACGTGTACAGCTACCTCGCGCAGGGCGCGATGGTCGACGCGCACATGGACGTCTACACGTCGGGGCCCGCCCAGCTCGGCGGCCCGCTGGCCGACGAGGTCGCGCCGGTGTGGCAGAACACCGCCGCCCCGTACGGCCCGGCGTTCATGGGCGTGGCCTCGCTGCTGTCCGGGCTGACCCGCGGTGAACTCCCGGCGGGACTCCTCGGGATGCGGCTGGTCGCCCTGCTCGGCGTCGGCCTGATGGCGGCCGCGCTGCCCCGCCTCGCCCGGCACAGCGGCGCCGACCCGGCCGCCGCGCTCTGGCTCGGTGCCCTCAACCCGCTGGTGCTGCTGCACCTGGTCGCCGGCGCCCACAACGACGCCATCATGCTCGGACTGCTCGGCCTCGGCCTGGTCGCGGCGCTCGGCCGCTGGCCCGTCCTCGGCGCCGTACTCGTCACCCTCGCGGCGCTGGTGAAGGCGCCCGCCGCGCTCGGGCTGCTCGCGGTCGTCGTCGTGCAGGCGCGGGGGGGCCGCAGTCCCGTGCGGGCCACGCTGACGACGGCGATCGCGTCGGGAGCGACGACGGTGGCGGCGACCGCCGTCGCCGGGACGGGGTACGGGTGGATAGGGGCGCTCGACACGCCCGTCTCCCCGCACAACTGGGCGCTCAGCAGCCTGCTCGGCCGGGCCACGGGCGCGCTCCTCGAACACCTCGGCAGCGACCTGGCACCGCTCGCCGTCCCGGCCTGGCATCTGCTCGGGCTCGCGCTCACCGCCGTGACCGTGCTGCTGATATGGGTCCGGCTGCGGCCCCGCCCGGTCTACGCCCTCGGCCTGAGCCTGGCCGCGGTCGCCGCCTTCGGGCCGGCGATCCGCCCCTGGTACGCCATCTGGGGACTGTTCCTGATAGCGGCCGCGGCGCCCAGCACCTCGGTACGGCACCGGGTGGCGGCCGTCACCGGCGTGCTCGCCCTCGCCGTGCTGCCCAGCGGCGGCCCCGCCGACGCCGGCCAGCTGGTCCTCGCCGTCTCCGGCGGGGTGCTCGGCGTGGTCGTGCTCTGGCAGGCCCACCAGGCCGCGCAGGCCCCGGCCGTGGGACGTACGGCATGAGGGGGCCGCGGACCGACCGGGGAAGACTGCTGCTCGTCCTGGCTCTCGTCGCCGCCGTGACCGTGTTCACGGCCACCGTGCCGCTGCTGCGCGACTGGTTCGACCTGCGTGTGTACTACGGCACCGTGCACACCTGGGTGCATCACGGCGGGCGGATCTACGACTACCGGGTGCCCGGGACGACGTACGGCTTCACGTATCCGCCGTTCGCCGCCGTCGGCATGCTGCCCATGGCGCTGGTGGGCCTGCACCTGGCCGTCGCCGCCTCGCTGCTGCTGAACCTGGCCGCGCTGGCGTTCGTGCTGCGCGTGCTGGCCGGGCCGGGCTGGCGGCGCTGGGGGTGGTACCGGTGGGCGCTGGCACTGTGCGGGCTGGCGCTGTTCGAGCCGTTGCGGGACACCTTCAGCTTCGGCCAGGTGAACCTGATACTGCTCGCCCTGGTGCTCGGGGACTGCTGTCTGCTGCGCAGCGGGCGGGGGCGCCTGGCCGGGGTCGGCATCGGGCTCGCCGCCGCGACCAAGCTCACGCCGGCGCTGTTCATCGGCATGCTGCTGATCGGCCGCAGGTGGCGGGCGGCCGGTGTCGCCACGGCCGTGGCGCTGGCTGCGACCGCTCTGGCGGCCTGGGCCGACCCGAAGGCCTCCCGCTTCTACTGGACGCACGCGCTGTGGGACACCAGCAGGGTCGGCCGGCTCGACTACGTCTCGAACCAGTCGCTGCAGGGCGTGCTGGCCCGGCTCGGCCATCCGGACAAGCCGCTGTGGGCGAGCGCGGTGCTGCTCACGCTGGCCGTGTGGGCCTGGCGGACCCGCCGGGCCGTGGCGGCCGGCGACTGGACGACCGCCTTCGCGCTCACCGGTCTGACGGCCTGCCTGGTCAGCCCGATCACCTGGGTGCACCACCTGGTGTGGGTGCTGCCGTCGTTCGTGCTGCTGGCCCGCGCCGGGCACCCGCGGATCGCGGGCGCTCTCTACGCGGTGATGTGCACCAGCGTGGTGTGGCTGTGGTTCGACGACGCCTCCGGCGTCGACGGGTTCCTCGGCAGCAACCTCTACACCTGGATCACGCTGGGCCTGCTGCTGGGCCTGCCGGTCGGTCAGTCCCGTCCGGAGCGTTCGCCCCTGAGCCGCTTCGCCAGGGTGACGGCGCCCGCGCCGAGCACCGCGAAACCCGCGACGACGGCGGTCTCCGACCAGCCGGAGTCGTCCTCGGGTGCCGTGGCCGCCGCCATCGGTACGGTGCTGGGCCCCGGGCTGGGCCGCGGCGGCCTGGCCCGCAGACCGTCCAGCGAGCCCACCGGGTCGACCCGTCCGGCCGCCGCGAAGCCCCAGTCGAGCAGTTGACGGGCCTCGTCGTACACGCCGCCGTCCTGCGGGTTCATCACCGTGACGATGAGGGTGCGCCCGCCGCGCCGGGCGGCGGCGACGAGGGTGTTGCCGGCGTTGCTGGTGTAGCCGTTCTTGATCCCGATCAGGCCGGGGTAGCGCCCCACACCGTCCTCGCCGGTCAGCAGCCGGTTGGTGTTCTCGATGCCGAACGACCAGCCGGCGCCGTCGGGGAAGCGGGCCTCGGCGGTGGAGCAGTACCGCGCGAAGTCGGGGTTGCGCAGCCCCTCCCGGCCGAACACCGCCAGGTCGAACGCGGAGGAGACCTGCCCCGGTGCGTCGTAGCCGTCGGGGGACTCGACGTGGGTGTCGAGGGCGCCCAGGGCGCGGGCGTTGGCCTGCATCCGGGTGACGGTGCGGTCCCAGCCCCCGTCGAGCGCGGCGAGGACGTGCACGGCGTCGTTGCCGGAGCTGAGGAAGACCCCGCGCCACAGGTCGGCCACCCGGTAGGTGTGTCCCTCCTCGACGCCGACCAGGCTGCTGCCCTCGGCTACGTCCGCCAGTTCCTCGGGGGTCACCCGGTGCTGGAGGTCCGCGGGCAGGACCGGCAGCACGGTGAGCGCGAACAGGGTCTTCAGCGTGCTGGCCGGAGGAAGTCTGCGGTGTGCGTGGTCGGCCGCCAGCACCTGGCCGGTGTCCGCGTCGGCGACCAGCCAGGAGAGCGCGGAGAGGTCCGGGAGCTCCGGGGCCCCGGGGTGCGGCCGCACCTGGGTGCCGGAGTGGTAGAGCAGCGACGGGCCGGGCACCACCGCCCTCGGGGGCGGGGCCGGGGCCGGCGCCGCGGTGCCGGCGACGGCCGTGCCGGGCGGCAGCGCCAGCAGGCCCGCCAGGCAGACGGAGCAGGTCGTCACCGCCGCTCGCCGGGGAAATCGGCCAGGGAATCCGATCGTCATATGATCAACGTAGGAATGGAGGCGGTGTCCGGCGCGCTGCCCGGGCCGGTCGGGTGCAGGGAGCAACCCGGATGCCGCACGCCGGGGTGTCAGCCCGTCGGCAGGGTCGGCTGCACGCGCCGCAGGAAGGCCGCGTTGTCCGGGGTCTCCCGCATGCGCTCCAGGAGCGTCTCCAGGCCGCCGCCCGGGGCGCCCTCCCGGCTCTGCAGGGCCCGGCGCAGCCCGCGTACGGCAGTCAACTCGGCCGGGGTGAGCAGGAGTTCCTCGCGGCGGGTGCCGGAGAGGGCGATGTCCACAGCGGGGAAGACCCGCCGGGAGGCCGGCTCGCGGTCCAGGCGCAGCTCCATGTTGCCGGTGCTCTTCAGCTCCTCGAAGAAGTAGCCGTCGGCCCGGGAGCCGGTGTCCACCAGGACGGTGGCCAGGATGGTGAGCGAGCCGCCCTCCTCGGCCTTGCGGGCGGCACCGAAGAACCGCTTCGGGCCGAGCAGCGCGCCGGCGTCGACACCGCCGCTGAGAGTACGGCCGTTGGAAGCGGCCGCGTTGTTGTGGGCCCGGCACAGCCGGGTCAGGGAGTCCAGGAGGATGACGACGTCCCGGCCGTCCTCGACGAGCCGCCTGGCGCGCTCGACCACGAGTTCGGCGAGGGCGATGTGCTCCTTGGCGGGCCGGTCGAAGGTGGAGGCGTACACCTCACCGCGCACCGAGCGCCGCATGTCGGTGACTTCCTCCGGGCGCTCGTCGAGCAGCAGCACCATCAGATGGCACTCCGGGTGGTTGCCGGCGACGGCGGCGGCGATCTGCTGGAGCAGCACGGTCTTGCCGGTCTTCGGCGGGGCCACGATCAGTCCGCGCTGCCCCTTGCCGACCGGCGCGAGCAGATCGGCGACCCGTCCGGCGAGCCCGGCGGCGGGGTGTTCCAGGCGGATCCGCTCGTGCGGGTGCAGCGGGGTCAGATCACGGAAGTGACGGCGGCCGCGCAGTTCCTCGGGCGTACGGCCGTTGACGCGCGTGATCTCGGTCAGCGTGCGCCGGTCGCCGCGGACGCCCTCGACGAGGTCGCCCCTGCGCAGGCCGTGACGGCGGATCAGAGCCGGGGAGACCTGCGGGTCGGCGGGGGAGGGCAGGCAGTCCCGGGCCCGCAGCTGCCCCTTCCCGCCCGCGTCGATGTCGAGGACACCGGTGACGGGCCGGGTGGCGGCCCGGTCCTGCTGCTGGACAGGGGGTTCGAGTGTGGTGGTCATGAGAGGTGGTCCTTTCGCGGACGGAAGACATGAGTGAAGGGGGAGTGGCCGCGAGCGGGAGGGCGTGTGCGCAGTCTCCGTGCGGCGGGGAACGGCACCTCGGGAACAGCGGGAAAGGCCCAGGTCACGAGGTGGTGCTGAGAAGCCGGTGAGCCGGTCGGGAAGCGACGGGCGACACGGCTGGAGGAGTGGAACCGGCACTGGGCGCCCGTAGCGGGGCGCTCACACGTGCTGATCGCACTATACCCAGGGTTCCGCGATCGTCAACATGGCACCGCTCACCGCTATTCCCGCCGCATGCCCGGCCGGGCATCGGTTCCCGCGTCCCGGTGCCTTGCGTGACCGGCCGGGAACCGCCCCCGCACGGGCCCGCGGGCGCCTACGATCGTCCGTGTCCGTGTCGTGCCGCTGTCAGGAGCCCCTGGTGGAGACCCCCTCCGTGCCACACCGTCCGGACCCCGCCGGCGGTTGCCCGCACGCCGACAACGCCAGGCTGCTGGCGCGCGGTGCCGTGGCTCCGGTGGTCCTGCCCGGTGGCGTCGAGGGCATGGCGGTGCTCGGGCACGAGGCGCTCAGGGAGTTCCTCCAGCATCCCGAAGTCGCCAAGGACCCCCAGCACTTCACCCGGTTGCGGGAGGGCCGCATCCCGGCGGGCTGGCCGCTGCTGACCTTCGCCACCGTGCGGGGCATGACCACCGCCGACGGCGCCGACCACCGCAGGCTGCGCGCCCTGGTCAGCCGGGCCTTCACCCCGCGCCGCGTCGAGGAACTGCGGCCCCGGATCGAGGAGTTGACCGGCACCCTGCTCGACGACCTGGAGCGGGCCGCCGACGCAGACGGCGTAGCCGAGCTGCGCCGGCACTTCGCGCTGCCGCTGCCCATGGGCGTGATCGGTGAGCTCCTCGGCGTGAACCCCGAGTTCCGCGACCGGCTGCACCACCTGACCAACCAGGTCGTGGCCACCGACATCGGACCCGCCGAGGCCGTCGCCGCCAACCGGGAGCTGGTCGCCGTCCTCGCCGCGGTCGCCGCCGCCCGTGCCGAGCACCCCGGCGACGATCTCACCAGCGCCCTGATCGCCGCCCGCGACGAGGACGGCGACCGGCTGGGGCAGGAGGAGCTGATCGGCACCCTGGTCCTGATGATCATCGCCGGGCACGAGACCACCCTCAACCTCGTCACCAACGCGGTGCGCGCGCTGTGCGGCCACCGCGACCAGCTGGAAATCGTCCGGAAAGGGGACGCGAGCTGGGCGGACGTGGTCGAGGAGACGCTGCGCTGGGACGCGCCGGTCAGCTACTTCCCCTTTCGCTACCCGGTGCGGGACCTGACCGTCGACGGCACGGTGATCCCCGCCGGCACCCCGGTCCTGGCCGGCTACTCCGCCGCCGGACGCGACCCGGCCGCGCACGGCCCGGACGCCGACCGCTTCGACGTCACCCGGCCGGCCCGCCCCGACGCCGTCCGCCATCTCTCCCTCGGCCACGGTGCCCACTACTGCCTGGGCGCCCCGCTGGCCCGCCTGGAGGCCACGGTGGCCCTGGAACGCCTCTTCGACCGCTTCCCCGCCCTGGACCTCGCCGTCCCCGAGGACGGCCTCGTCCGGCAGGCCAGCTTCGTCGGCAACAGCGTGCGCACCCTCCCGGTACGGCTGCGCCCCCGGACCGGCGGCGCCCGCGGCTGAGGCGCATACCAGCCATACGAACCCGTGATGGCGCTTCGCTGACGAATTTCTTGTTCTGGCCATAAGCCCTACCTACGCTGCCACCACCGCACCTCGGCGGCTTGGGACAAGGGACATGGCAATCATGGGTCGACTGGCCGGAAAAATCGCTTTCATCAGTGGAACGGGAGCTGGAATCGGCCGGGCCGCGGCACAGGTTTTCGCTGCCGAGGGCGCCACGGTATTCGGCTGCGACATCGACGAGAAGAGCGCCTCGGAAACCGTTGGACTCGTCGAGAAGGCCGGCGGTGTCATGCGTTCCCTGGCACCGGTCGACCTTTCCACCGAGGCCGGGGCGCG
The DNA here is from genome assembly GCF_040686075.1 of Streptomyces sp. NPDC086519. NCBI lineage: Bacteria > Bacillati > Actinomycetota > Actinomycetes > Kitasatosporales > Streptomycetaceae > Streptomyces > Streptomyces sp. NPDC086519. Next base: position 77,193 of record NZ_JBFBJL010000019.1, on the reverse strand, counting down.
GGAGTGGATCGAGGCCGGGATCGCGGAATTCGGCGGGATCGACATCCTCTACAACAACGCCTCCGCCCTGCGGAACGGCCCCTTCGAGACGATGCCCGCCGAAGACTGGTACTTCACCATCAGGAACGAGCTGGACATCCCCTACTTCTGCACCCGGGCGGCCTGGCCGCACCTGATCGCACGCGGCGGCGGGGCCGTCCTCAACGTCGCCTCCGTGGCCGCCGTGCGCGGCGCGCCGTTCATGCCCATGGTGCCGCACGGCGCCGCCAAGGGCGGGGTCCTCGCCATGAGCAAGCACCTGTGCGCGGCCGGCGCCCCGCACCACATCCGCGTCAACACCGTCGCCCCCGGCATGACCCGCACCGCGGCCACCGCGTCCTTCCTCGACGACCCCGACGGCCCGAAGGCCCAGCTGGAGGCGCGGATCCCGGTCGGCCGGGTCGGCCGGCCCGAGGACATCGCCCGCGCGGCGGCCTTCCTCTGCTCCGACGAGGCGGCCTTCGTCAACGGCGCCAACCTCATGGTCGACGGCGGCGACAGCGCGATGGCGGGCTGAGCGCGGATGCACGCACGACTCGACCACGTGGGCGTCAGCGTACGCGACCTGCCCGCCCAACTCGCCTGGTACCGCGCGGCCTTCGGCCTGAGGACCGTCTTCGAGTTCCGTCTCGACGGCCCCGGCCTGACCGGCGTCGTCCTGGAACACCCGCACGGCTGGCGGCTCGAACTGCTCGCCAGGCCCGGGTCCGCGCCCGGCCTGAGGGCACCGGACCCGATGACCGCCGTCCTCACCGAGGGGTACGGGCACTTCGCGGTCACCACCCCCGAACTCGACCCCGTGTACGCCGCGTTGACGGCGCTCGGGGCCGGCGAGGTCCTCGCCCCCGGCCCGTCCCCCGAACCGGGGGTGCGGATGGCCTGGGTCAAGGACCCCGAGGGAAACCTCATCGAACTCATAGAGCGCGGCGAACTCGGAGAGAACGGCGAACTCGCCGAAGCCGAAGACCGCGGCACCACCGTTAACCCGTGAGATGGAGCAGGGAATGACCAACGCTGTGAAAAAACTGGACGTGGGCACGCTCATAGCCTGTTGTCTGGCAGTTGCCGCCGCGCAGCTGTGCATTACCGTCCCCTCGCCCATCAACGGGGAAATCCAGAGCGCATTCGGTGCCTCCGGATCGCAGGTCGCCTGGGTCACCTCGGCATTCATTCTGCCCACCGCTATTCTGGAACTGAATTTCGGTGTGGTGGGCGACCTGTTCGGCCGTAAGCGACTGCTGGTCCTCGGTGGATTCGTGCTGGCGGTCGGTGAACTCCTCAACGCCACCTCGCAGAACATCACCATGCTCTGGACCGGCCAGGCCCTCGCCGGCATCGGCGCCGCCGCGCTCTTCCCCAGCTCCCTCGCCGTGATCGCGGCCGCGACGCCAGGGGAGAAGGACCGCGCCAAGGCGGTCTCGACCTGGGCGCTGAGCATCTCCCTCGCCTCCGCCGTGGGCCCGCTCTCCTCCGGGATCCTCGCCACCGTCGCCGACTTCCGCTGGGCGTTCGTACCGCCGGTCGTCCTCGGTGTCGTGGTCGGCATCTCCTGCTGGGCCCTGGTCACCGACTCCAAGGCGCCCGAGGGCCGCGCCCTGGACTGGCCGGGGCAGATCAGCATCGCCGTCGGCCTCACCGCCCTGCTGTGGGGCATCATCGAGGGCGGCGACCGCGGCTGGAGCAGCCCCTCGATCCTCTTCGCGCTGATCCTCGCCGCCGTGGCCCTGGTCGGCTTCGTGACGGCGGAGCGGCGTGCCGCGTCCCCGATGTTCAACCTGGAGCTGCTGAAGATCCCGTCGTTCGCGGCGGCCGCGGTGGTCGCGCTGACCGGCATGTTCGGCTTCATCGGCACCGCCTACTGCGTCTCCATCCGGCTCGGCGCGGTGATGCACCTCAGCGCCCTGCGCGCCGGCATGCCGTTCGTGATCCTCCAGCTGATCCCGCTGCTCCTCGCGCCGGTGCTCAGCAGGATGCTCACCCGCGTCGAGCCGCGCTGGCTGCTGATGGGCGGTCTGCTGCCGATGGCCGCCGGCCAGTTCTGGATCGCCGCGCTGCCCATCACCACCACCTCCCTGGCGGCCTTCATCGGCCCGGTGCTGCTGCTCGGCATCGGCTTCATCTGCGTGGTCTCCTCGCTGACCTCGGCCGCCGTGAACGCGGTGCCGATCGAGATGACCGGCATGGCGAGCGGCGCCACCAGCCTGGTCCGCGAGTTCGGGCAGGGGCTCGGGCCGGCCGTGATCAGCACCATCGCGATGAGCGCGGCCTCCTCCGCGCTGGTCGGCAAGCTGAGCGGCGCCGACGCCGGCATGGAGGCCGCGGCCGGACCGCTCGCGGTGGTCAACGCGGGCAGCGACAGCGCCAGGGCGGCCGCGCAGGACGCCCTCGCGCACGGCATGGCCCTCGGCGTGGTGATCTGCGGCTGCGCCTCGCTGCTGGGCGCGCTGGTCACCCTGCTGCTGGTCCGCAGGAACACCGCGCGGGCGGCGGCCCAGGTGCCGGTGCAGACGGCATCCGCCTGATCCGCGGCACGGAGTGCAGGCCGGGGCGTGAGCCCCGGCCTGCACGCGCGCACCGGCCGCGGACGGCTCCGCCGGCTACTTCCGGCGCGGCGGGAAACGGGCCCTCAGGCCCGCCGGGGCGAGTCTGCCCATGAACTCCAGGGCCACCGACGAGGCGTTCGGCGACTCGACGGCGAAGCGTTGCGCGAGCCGCGAAGTGGCCAGTGTGAGCTGTCGCATGGCCAGTGCCGAGCCCAGGCAGACCCGCGGTCCGGCACCGAACGGAAGGTAGGCCGGACCGGGTGCCGGCCGCCCGTTCAGCCACCGGGCGGGGTCGAACTCGTCGGGCCGCTGCCACCACCGGGGATCCCGGTGGATCAGGTAGGCGTTGAGCAGGACGTCGTCGCCGGGGCCGACCGACCAGTCGCCGAGGGCCGTCGCCGTGCGGGCGGTACGGGTCATCAGCCACGCGGGCGGATACAGGCGGAGCGTCTCCCTGACCACCGCCTCGGCCAGCGGAAGCCGTGCCGCCGACACCGGGTCGGACGGCAGCGGGTCGTCGCCGCTCGCCGGTCCGTCCGCCTCGTCGCGCAGGTCACCGGCGAGCCGGGGCCGCCGCGCGAGTTCCCACACGACGGACGTGAGCGCGGCGGCGGGCACGCCGTGGCCGCCCATGAGGATGCTGTGGAGCGTCGACGTCACGGTGTCGTCGGGCATGGCCGGATCGGCGGTGAGCAGGAACCCGAGCAGGTCGCCCCCCGGCTGTCCGGCGTCCGACGCGCGCCGCTTGCGGACGATCCCGGTCAGCGCGTCGGTCAGGCGCCGGGAGGCGCGGAAGAAGTGGCGGTGGCGAGGGATCGGCAGCCATGCGGGGAACTCGTAGGACGACTCCGTGAACGGCTGGGTGGCGCGGATGACTTCGTGGAGCAGGCCGGGGACGCCGACGGCGTCCGCCCCGAAGCAGTACTCGGCGATCGCCCGGGCGGTGAACGCGCGCATCGTGGTGAGCACGTCCACCTCACGGCTTGCCCCGCCGGCCGTCACCGCGTCGAGGATCTCGACGGTCCGGTCGTCGGACGCGGCCGCCGCCGCGCGGTTGAGCCCCGGCCAGGTGGCACGGCGTGCGGACATCCACGCGGTGGCCTGCGTGGTGGCCTCGTCGAGGTCCCGCCGCATGTCGAAGGGCGCGAGCTCGGTCACGAAGCCGTGGCCGGTGCGGGCGAGGACGTCGTGGGTGAGGTCCGGGTCGATCACGAACACCGTCTGCTCGTCGTAGGAGAAGACGTCTCCGTACTCGCGGTGGCAGCGGCGCAGGAATCCGATCCGGTCCGCCTCGTACGCGCGGGTGTTGCCCGTCAGCCAGTGCCCGCGCGGGCCCGGCGGCCGTGCGGGCGTTTCGCGTTGTGCCATCCGGCCTCTCCCAGCAGATCGCAGGACCCCTCGTACGGGATCCCGCGATCGGCGTTCTTCCCCTGTCTGCGGTGGGTGTGGTGCGGAAGGGAGCGGGGTCGGGCTACCGGAGCTGGTAGGGCCAGTACGGGTAGCGGCCGCTGACCCGCTTCCTGCCCACCAGGCGAGCCACCAGGCGTCGTGTCCGTTTCATGAACACCCCCATTGCCGTCTTGGCGAATATTTGTCCGATCGTGGCACGGACTGTCAGGGGCGGCAATACGCCCGCCGAGGTTCTCCCCGGCAGCGGCCGACAAAGCTGATGCCATGTCAGATCAACCCCTTGTGCTCGTCCGCAATCCATAACGGTCTTGCCGAGGTGGGGACTTGATGTCTGGTTATGCCTTATCTTCACGACATGTCCACGCCACCGCAGCAGCCCCCTTCCGCTCCGCGGCAACCCGATCCCGACCCGCAGGACACGATCGCCGCCCAGCAGCCGCCCACGCCCGCGCAGCCCTCGTCCGCGCAGTCGCCGCCCGCGGTCCCGCCGCAGCCGACCGCCTACCCCTATCCGAACCCGCAGTCGCCGCTCCCGCAGAACCCCTACGCCCAGCCCGCTCCGCCTGACCAGGCCAACCCCTATGCCGCGCCGCCCGGTTACGGCTACCCGCCGCCGGCCGCACCACCGGCAACGGGCCCGAGCACGGCCGGGAGAGCCGTGCTGTGGGCCGTCGTGGGCGCGGTGGTCGCCTCCGCGGGCTGGGCGGCCGGACTCTTCCTGACCGGGGGCTTCGGGACCGGCGCCGACCTGCGCGGCTACCGGGCGCCCGCGAACCTCTGCGCCGGCTCGGACTACTCGTCGTTCAAGGACGAGTACCCCGTGGACGACTCGGCCCCGACGAAGAACGCGATGAAGGACCCGGCGCTGGACGAGAGCTACTGCAGCCTCAGCCTCAAGAAGACCGGCTCCAGCTACGCCGACGCCTACCTCTCCCTCCAGCTCGACCTGCACAAGAAGACCGACCCGGCACCGGAGTTCACGGCCACCTGGAAGAACTACGGCGACAGCCACACCGATTACGACGTGACACCCGTGCAGGGCATCGGCGACGAGGCCTACCTGGTCACCCAGGACACCAGCAACGGCTCCACCACCAGCGGCTCGCGGTACGCCACCCTCGCGGTGCGGGACGGGTGGACGACGTTCACCATGTACTACAGCGCGTACTTCTCCTCCTACGACAGCGACACCGACCCGCCCAGCCTCGACGACGTGACGGGCTGGCTGAAGACCGACACCAAGTCCACGCTGGAGCAGCTCAAGGCCTGACGCTCAGTCCTGGTCGAGGGCGTTGGTGATCGCCTTGACCGGGCCGTGCGCCGCGTAGCCGCCGTCGACGGTGATCTCCGCGCCGTTGACGTACGAGGCCTCGTCGGAGAGGAGATACACGACCAGCGGCGCCACCTCGTCGACCGTGCCCGGGCGGCCCTGGGGGGTCATGGCGAGGTGGGCGGCGACGAACACCGGGTTGGCCGCGGCCATCAGCGGGGTCTCGATGTAGCCGGGGTGGATGATGTTCGTCCGGATGCCGCGCGGAGCCAGCTCCAGGGCCGCCACCTTGGACAGGCCCCGCAGCGCCCACTTGCTGGCCGTGTACGCCACCGCGTGATGCGCGGTGAGCCCGGCGACCGAGCCGACGTTCACGATCGAGGAGCCGGCCGGCATCAGCGGGGCGAGGGCCTGGATGCCGAGCAGGGCGCCGGTGGTGTTCACGGCGAACGCCCGGTTCCAGTCGTCGAGTTCGACCTGACCGAGCCGGGCCCGCATCGGGATGCCCGCGTTGTTCACCAGGCCGTGCACGACGTCCAGCGAGGCGGCCAGCAACGCCCAGTCGGCGGGCGAGGTCACGTCCAGGTGGACGTACCGGACGTCGAGGCCGTCGGCGCGCAGGGACGCGGCGAGCTTCTCCCCGGTCTCGTCCAGCACGTCGGTCGCGATGACCGTGGCGCCCTCCCGGGCGGCCGCGGCCGCCTCCGCGGCTCCCTGGCCCTGCGCGGCTCCGGTGACGACGACGGTACGGCCCGCCAGGCGTGTGGCGCTCACGGCTTCCTCCAAGGGGGTACGGGAGAGATCAGAGATCCTCCCGTCCACGCTAGGAAGCCGCGGACAGTTCCGGAAACGCGTTGTCCGGATGGGTGGCATCCGTCTCGGCGATCTTTGGCGGCTCCTCCTCGCCGAGCGCCGCCCCGACCCTGCGGACCGCGTCCCGCAGCCACCGGTGCGCCGGGTCGGCATGCCGGTTGTGATGCCAGTACATGGCCTCCACCAGCGGCACGTCGGGGAACGGCGCCGGTACGACCGCACAGCGCGCGAAGCCCTCGTAGCGGCGGGCGAGCCGTTCCGGGACCATGGCCACCAGGTCCGTACCGCTCACCAGGAACGGCAGCACAGTGAAACCGGGCGTGCTGACCTGCACCTTCGGGGTGATCCCGAGGGTCTCCAGCTGGCGCTCGGCGGGGGTGTGGCTCTTGCCGATGGCGCACGCCGCGTGCGGCATCTCCGCGAGGTCGCGGAGGGTGAGCCGGCCGTCCACCAGGCGCGGGTTGCCCGGGTCGACGATGCACACGAACCGGTCGTGCATCACGGCCTCGCTCACACCGGGGAGCTGGTAGCCGAGCGGCACGATCATCAGGTCGTGACAGCGCAGATGCGTCTCCGTCTCCAGCTGCCCGTCCACGATCGGATGGAAATCGATCCGCACGCCCGGCGCCTCGGCCGCGATGGCCCGCAGCAGCGGCTCCACGAACACCGTCATCACGTAGTCCGACATGACCACCGAGAACCGCTGGCGGCTGCGCTCCGGGTCGAAGTACCGGGTCAGCGACAGCGCCTCCTCGGCCTTCTGAAGCGAGCCCTGGACGACCGGCAGCAGCCGCTCCGCGAGCGGCGTCAGCTCGTACTCGCGGCCCACCCGGATCAGCAGCTCGTCGTTGAAGTGCCGGCGCAGCCGGGCCAGCGAGCCGCTCATCGCGGACTGGCTGGTCGACAGCCGCACCCCCGCGTGGGTGACGTTCTTCTCCTCCAGGAGCGCTTCCAGTGCCACCAGAAGATTGAGATCGATCGCTCCGAGACCCATGAGTGTCCCCTTCCGGCCGGCCACGTCCTTGAAGCTTCGGTGAAACGCGAGGTTAACCAGCGGGCGGCCGTCGAGGAAGGGGGTCGGGGCCACTGTCGGGAAGATGTGATGCCAGGCATCCCGGTACCGGATACCCGCAGGTGGGGGGTCTGCGCGCACCACAGGCCCCCCACAGCCCGGGGTGCTAGGGGCGCGGCGTGCGGCCCCGCCTGCGGGCCCGCGGAAGGTACGCGTCCGCCCGTCCGGGCACGATCCGGTTGGACACCGTGCCCAGGTGCTCGACGGTCAGCGTCACCTCGTCGCCGGGCCGCAGCGGGGGCGGGGTGCGCTCCCCGAGCCGGCCCCAGAACTCCGCCAGCGCACCCCAGCCGCAGGTGCCCGAGCCGAGGATGTCACCGGGGCGCACCCAGGCGTCCCGGCTGGCGTAGGCGATCATCTCCTCGAAGGTCCAGGAGACGTTGGCGAGGGTGTCGTGGCCGATCAGCTCGCCGTTCAGGGTGACCGTCATCTCCAGGTCCAGGAACCCGTCCGCATCCCGCCGGTCCTCGACCTCGTCCGCCGTGACCAGCCAGGGGCCGAGCGTGTTGGCGAAGTCCTTGCCCTTGGAGAAGCCGAGGCCGAGGTTCTTCTCCGGCTTCTGCAGATCACGGGCCGACCAGTCGTTGAAGACCAGGTAGCCGATGATGTGGTCCCTCGCCTGCTCGGGGGTGAGGTCCCGGCCGCCGCGGCCGATGACCGCGCCGACCTCCAGCTCGAAGTCCAGCACCGAGCAGCCCGCCGGCACCGGCACGTCGTCATGGGCGCCGTAGGCCGCGTGCGGGTTGGTGAAGTAGAAGTTGGGGGCCCGGTACCACTCCTCCGGGACGTGTTCCAGGCCGTCCAGCGACTTCGACACGCCCTCGATGTGCGCCTCGAACCCGACGAAGTCCCGGATGGAGGGCGGCTTCAACGGCGGCAGCAACCGCACCTCCTCCACTGCCAGCTCGCCGGGGGCGTCCAGGGCCTCGGCACCCGCCGCGTGCAGCACGCCCGCCTCGACCAGCGTCAGGACGCTCACCCCGTCGGGCAGCGGGTGGATCAGCCCGTCCCGTACCACCCCGGCGCGCTCCTCGCCCTCGTACTCGTATGTCGCGAAACGCATCGCCGCTCACTGCTCCCAGTGGTTGGTGTTGGTGACGGTCCCGGCGCTCAGATGGCCGGCGAACACGCCCTTGGGGTCACGCGCGGCCCGGATCTCGTTCAGCCGCCGCCACTGCTCGTCGCCCATGAACCTCAGCTGCCGTACGGTGAAGTCGGAGTCGCCGAGGTACTGGCCCGCGGTCACCGGCTGCATCGCCGCCATCGCCTCGTCCAGCCAGCCGCGCAGCTCCGCGTCCCGTCCGGCGTCGTCGGACACGACATAAGCGGCGCAGTAGATCTCCGACTGCAACGAGAACGCCATGTCGGGGAGGCGGCGCAGCGGTGCCATGGAGAACCAGATGGTGAAGGTCTGCCGGGTCGGGTGCTCGGTGAACGCCTTGCGGATCGCCGGGACGACGTCCTCGGCGCTGCCGGTCAGCCACGCGTTGTCCACGAAGTACCGGTGGTCTTCGGGGTTGGCGGTGCGCTGGCCCGTCAACTGTTCGGCGATGGTGGTGGGCCGGGCCTCGACGCGGAACAGGGCACGGTCGGCGTAGGGGTTGGCGTGCAGCGGCGCGAGCGCCTCGGCCGCCTCCTCGGGGGTGTCCGTCATCGAGACGCCGGTGACCAGCAGCACCGGTCCGTCGAGGTCGGGCGGGGTCTGGGTGAGAGCGACGATCTCGACCAGGTCGCAGACCGTGTGATGGATGCCGTGCAGCCAGGTCATGACGTCGTCGAAGAGGTCGAGCGGGTAGGCGTGCACGGTGTGCGCGAGATGCCGGGGGAGGGGACGGGTGCGCAGGTGGAACCGGGTGACGACGCCGAAGAAGCCGGGGCCCGCCCCGCGCGCCGCCCAGAAGAGGTCGCTGTGCTGACTCTCGTCGGCCCGGACCAGCTCGCCGTCGGCCGTGACGACGTCGATCGCCACGATGTTCTCGGCCGCCCAGCCCCAGCCGCGCGCGTTCCAGCCCTGCCCGCCCTGGAGCAGGAAACCGCCGATGCCCACCGAGGGACAGTGCCCGCCGTTGAAGAAGCGTCCGAACCCGCCCAGATACGGGTTGAGTTCGTCGCCGCCCTTGACGCTGGGGGTGGCCGTCACGATCCCCGTCCCAGGGTCGTACGCCATCTCGCGGAAGCCGCCGAGATCGATCAGCAGCGCGTCCCGGCGCACCGACCAGGCGGCCCAGCTGTGCCCGCCGGAGCGGACGGCGACCTGCCAGCCGCGCTCCAGGGCGAGCCGTACGCCCTCGACGACATCCTGTTCGGTGACCGCCATCAGGACGGCGGCGGGCGTGCGGTCGGCCGGGCGGCGGGCGTTGAAGACCCTGCCGTACACGGCCTCCTCGAAGTCCTCCTCACCCGGGAGGTGGAGGGTGCCGGAGAACCGGTTCTCGTCCGGGGACTCGGGGGTCGTCCCCCGGTTGACTGCATGCATGGGGCGGCTCACTTGACTGCGATGGGACTGACGGGGACACCGGCCGCGCAGGGCACCGGCAAGGGCGCCGCGACCAGCAGGAACTCATAGACACCATCGGCCGCGCAGTCCTCCGCGAGGGCCTCCAGGTCCCACAGCTCGCCCAGCGGCAGGCCGAGGTGGGGGACGGCGACCCGGTGCAGCGGCGACATCGCCGGTCCGGCGAACTCGCTCGGCCGCACCTCCAGGTCCCAGGTGTCGGTGGCGATGGCCGCGACCTCGGTGCGGTGCAGCCAGCCGAGGGTGGTGAAGGACAGGCCGGGCGCGTGACCGGTCTCGTAACCGCCCCACGCGCCGAGCCGCCGTACCCGGCCGAGCTGTCCGGTGCGGACGAGGACGATGTCACCCCGGCGCACACTGGAGGTGGCGCCCTGCGCCTCGACGGTGTCGTGCAGGTGCTCCTCCAGGATCGGAAAGCCGTCGGGGAGTTCACCGCGCGTGTCGCCGACCGTCCGGCCGACGTCGAGCAGGACCCCGCGGCCGGTGAAGGCGTTCCGAAGGTGCTCGATGCCGGTCACGCAGGCACCGTCGTCGCCGCCGGGGCGCGAACCGCCGTGCCAGGTCCGCTCGGTGTCGTGTCCGCGGCCCAGCCCGTGCCACCGGGTGGCGGCTTCGAGGCCGGACTCGCCGAAGCCCTGGGCCAGCGAGACGGCGCGGCCGCGCCGGACCAGACCCGCGGCGTGCGCGCGGATCGCGTCGTCGACGAAGTTGAGTGTGCCCAGCACGTCGTCCCCGCCCCAGCGGCCCCGGTCGCGGTACGCGGCGCGGGCCTTGGCCAGCTCTTCCTCGATGGGCCCCAGGGTCATCGGCTGTGTCCTTTCAGCAGCAGATCGAGGGCGTTGCCCCCGGCGATCGCGTCCCGTGCGGCCGGGGCGAGGCCGGCCGCGTCCAGACGGGCCACCGGGTCGGTCACGCCCATGTCGAAAGGGTGGTCGGTGCCGAGCACCACCCGGTCCGCGCCCACCTCCTCGACCAGATGGCGCAGCGCACGCGGGGTGTAGACGAGGGCGTCGAACCACATCCGCCGCAGATAGGAACTGGGCGGCTCGGCGCAGCCGCGCGCGTCCGGCCGTACCCGCCAGGCGTGGTCGGAGCGGCCGACGTACGTCGGCAGATAGCCGCCGCCGTGCGCGGCCACCAGCTTCAGGCGCGGGAAACGGTCCAGGACCCCGGTGAAGATCAGGTGCGAGAGCGCGACCGTGGTCTCGGTGGGCTGGCCGACCGTGTTGCCGAGATAGCGGGAGGCGAGCCGCTCGCCGAGCGAGCAGCCCCACGGGTGGACGAAGACGACGGCGCCCAGCTCCTCCGCCTTCAGCCAGACGTCGTCGTGCGCGGGGTCGGCCAGCTCCCGGCCCCCGACGGCGGTGGAGACGCTGACGCCGTACAGGCCCAGCACGGTGACCGCCTTGTCCAGCAGGGCCACCGCCAGGTCCGGGTGCTGGAGCGGTACCGTGCCGAGGCCGTAGAGCCGGTCCGGCGCGGCGGCGCAGTGCGCGGCCACCGCCTCGTTGACGGTACGGGCCAGCCGCACGGCGAGGCCGGGGCCGGCCCAGTAGTGGTGCATGGGCATCGGGCCGACCACCTGGCGGTCGACGCCCATCGCGTCGAGGTCGGCGAGCCGCGTGTCCACGTCCGTCAGCTTTCCGGCCAGACGCCGGAGTTGGGCCCGGTTGGCGGCCAGCGACTCGGGGGAGTGGGCGCGCTGTTCGGCGGCCAGCTCGGCCGCGAGGCCCGCGGTGCCCGCCACCAGGGCGTCGGCCCCGGGCACGGCGAGATGGCCGTGGAAGTCGACGACGGGCGTGCTCATGCGGCCACCGTCAGGGAAGCAAGGGTCTCCGACAAGATCCGGGCCGGGTCGGCGCCCGGCGTGTCGGGGTGGATCTCCCACTCGGCGAGCTGGAGGGAGTTGTCCAGCACCATGCGGACGCGCGGCAGCCGCCGGGCCATGAACCGGTCCAGTGCCCTGTCCACCGGCTCGTCGGCGGTGACCAGCTCGGCCAGCAGCACCGCGTCCTCCATGCACATCGCGGCGCCCTGCGCGATCAGCGGCGGACAGGCGTGCGCCGCGTCGCCGATCACCATGGCCCGGCCGCGGTGCCAGTCCTCGTCGACCAGGACCGCCTCGATCCAGCGGTAGTCCACGGCCGTGTCCTCCGGCAGCGAGGAGAGTATCTCCCCCCAGGTTCCGCCGTACCCGGCGCCGCGCTCGCGCAGCAGGTCCAGCGAGGCGCGCGGGCCGATCAGGGAGGCGTCCAGGTTCTCGTCGAGGAGGTAGGCGTAGCACTGGTCGTCGGAGATCGGACTGTAACCGGCCTTGTAGCGGGGACCGCCGTAGTACACCTCGGCGCAGTCCATCTCGGCGGGGCGCCGGGCCACCACCCGGAAGATCGACATGCCCACCGGGCGGGGCCTGGTGGTGATGCCGATGAGCGCGCGCGTCGCCGAGTTGATGCCGTCCGCGCCGACCACCAGGTCGTAGCGGCCGGTGGAGCCGTCGGTGAAGGTCACGTCCACGTGGCCGGGCGACTGCTCCAGTCCGCGTACGCTCAGGCCGAGGCGGACGGCGACGCCGTGCGCGTACACCGCGTCGCACAGCGCGTTCTGCAGGTCGGAGCGGAGTGCGCCGGCCGTGGACGGCAGGTCCGCGCCGCCGGTGTGCGGGGTCTCCAGCTCGGTGATCAGACCGCCGTCCGCCCGGCGCAGCCGCATCAGGTCGAACGGCACGGCCCGGGACAGCACCCGGTCCAGTACCCCGACCGAGCGCAGCGCCTTGAGCGCGTTGCCCTGGACGGTGATGCCATGGCCCACCCCGAACCACTGGGGCGAGACCTCGACGAGCTCCACCTCGACCCCGCGCTGGGCGAGGGCGAGACACAGCACGCTTCCGGTGATGCCGCCGCCGACGACGAGCACCTTGTTCACGGGCATGGGCGATCCTTGCGAGAAGTAGAAAGACAGACGTGGGGGCCGGCAGCCTTCAGCCGGTGAAGCGGGGGCCCAGCTCGTGGTAGTGCTCCACGGCCGGCGGGGCGGCGAAGAACGGGCCGACCAGGGCCCGCCAGCGCGCGAACCGCTCCGACTCGCGGAAGCCGACCGTGTGCGCCTGGACCGACTCCCAGCCGACGAGCAGCAGGAAGGTCCGCGGCCGCTCCGCGCAGCGCAGCAGCTCGGTCCAGCGGAACCCGTCCGCCTCGGCGAGCACCTCGCGGGCCTGGCCGAAGACCTCCTCGAATTCAGCTTCCCGGCCTTCCTCGACGGTCAGCTCGGCGTGCTCGACTACCACGGTGCGCTCCTCGGTTCGGGGTGGCATCGAGCCTGATCGGCGGTAGGTGCAGGGTCAACGGATCGAGGCATCGACAAGGGGGACGTCATCCATCCCCGACGGCGATGGCGGCCCCGGCCGGCGCGGCCGCACATCGACGCAGGCCCCAGCGGAGTGCGCGGGCGATGGCAGGCATCGTGAACGGCCATTTCCGCCGGCCGAGCGCGATGCCTAGCGTCGAAGGCGAGCCCCCATCCGTACGAGGAGAGCCGCCCGTGCCCGAACCTTCCCCCTCCCACGCCGGACCCTTCGCGCTCGGCACCTTCCAAGGCGGCGCGGCCGCCTTCCCCGGCCTGGTCGCCGGCACCCGGGTCCGTGACCTCTCCGGTCTGGCGGCCTCGGTACGCGCGCTGGTCGAGGACTGGGACACCTGGCTGCCCCGGCTGCACGAACTGGCCGCGGCCGGCGACGGCACCTGGCACGACCTGGCGGACCTGCGGGTCCTGACGCCGATCGAACCGGGCCAGATCCTGCAGAGCGGCGCCAACTACCGCAAGCACGTGGTCGATCTGGTCGCCGCCGAGAAGGAGAGCGTGCACGGCGCCACCCCTGCCGAGGCCCGCGCCGACGCCGAGAAGATGATGGACGAGCGGATCCGCGACGGCGTCCCGTACATCTTCCTCGGCTCACCGCGCGCGCTGTGCGGGCCGTACGACGACATCGTGCTGCCCGCGCTCGGCGAGCAGCACGACTGGGAACTCGAACTCGCCCTGGTCATCGGCAGGTCGGGGAAGAACATCCCGGCCGCGGAGGCGATGTCGTACGTCGCCGGGTACACGATCAGTAACGACCTCACCACCCGGGACCGGCTGTACCGGCCGGACCTGAAAGCCATCGGCACGGACTGGTTCACCGCCAAGAACGCCGACACCTTCCTGCCGACCGGGCCGTTCCTGGTCCCGGCGGAGTTCGTCGGCGATCCGGGGGACCTGCGGATCACGCTGCGGCACAACGGGGTGGTCCGGCAGGACGAGTCCACCAAGGACATGATCTTCGACATTCCCCGGCTGATCGCCTACGCCTCCACGACCACCACCCTGCGCCCCGGCGACCTGCTGCTGACCGGCTCCCCGGCCGGCAACGGCGCGCACTGGGGGGTCTTCCTGGAGCCCGGAGACGTGATCGACGCGGAGGTCACCGGCCTCGGCCACCAGCGCAACACCGTCAGGAGCCACGCATGAGCTTCCAGCCCATCACCCATCTGCGCCACGTCGACCTGGCCGTACCGGACTTCGCCACCCAGCGCGCCTTCTACGGCACCACCTGGGGCCTGACCGAGGTCGCGAACGACAGCGGCATCGCGTTCTTCGCCGCCGAGGGCAGCCCCGAGCAGTACGTCGTGCGCATCCGCGAGGACGAGCGGAAGCGGATGGACCTCGTCGCCTTCGGCGCGGTGTCACCGGCGGCGGTGGACGAACTGGCGGTGCGACTGGGGCGGGCGGGGGTGCGGATCATCCACGAGCCGCGGGCGCTGGACACCCCCGGCGGCGGGTACGGGCTGCGCTTCTTCGACCCCGACGGGCGGGTGGTGGAGGTCTCGGCCGACGTGGCCACCCGCACCCATCGCAAGATCGAGGAGCGCGAGGCCGTCCCCGTGCGGCTCTCGCACTGTGTGGTCAACTCCCAGGACCCGGAGGGGCTGCGCGACTTCTACGTCCGGCACCTGGGCTTCCGGCTCACCGACACCCTGTACTCCACACACATGGGTGACCTCATGTACTTCCTGCGGTGCAGTCCGCTGCACCACTCCTTCGCCATCGCGCGCGGGCCCCATGTGTCGCTGCACCACGCCTCCTTCGAGATGCGTGGGGTGGAGGAGTACATGCGCGGCACCGGCCGCGCCCTGCGTGCCGGAACCCGGCTCACCTGGGGGCCGGGACGCCACCTGGCGGGCGACAACACCTTCTCCTACTTCCACGACCCGCATGGCAACACGGTCGAGTACACCACCGAACTCGCCGTCCTCGAAGAGGACCTGTGGCACCCCGGCCGGCACGACGTGGACGACCCGATCACCCAGGACCAGTGGGGCACCGCCGACCCGATGAGCGAGTCGGTCGCCAAGGAGCAGTTCAACGACCCCGACGTGCTCTTCGAAGCGCCCCCGGTCTGACCCCCATCCTTCCGAGAAAGGCCGCAGTTGTGGCAGAGATCCTGAAGCACGCCGTGCCCAAGGCCGAGGTGGCCGCCTCCCTCGACCAGGTGCGCCGGACGGTCGCCGAAGTCATCGCGGACATCCGTGAGCGAGGTGACGCGGCCGTCCGCGAGTACTCCGAGAAGTTCGACAAGTGGAGCCCCGACTCCTTCCGGCTGAGCGAAGAGGAGGTCGAGCAGATCGTCGCCTCGGTGCCCCGGCAGGTCATCGACGACATCACGTTCGTCCAGGAGCAGGTCCGCACCTTCGCCCGCCACCAGCTGGACTCGATGGGCGAGTTCGAGGTGGAGACGCTGCCGGGCGTGCGACTCGGCCAGAAGCACGTCCCGGTGCAGGCGGCCGGCGCCTACATCCCGGGCGGCCGCTACCCGCTCACCGCCTCCGCCCACATGACCATCGTCACCGCCAAGGTGGCGGGCGTGCCCCGCGTCGTCGCCTGCACCCCGCCCATCCGCGGCGAGATCCCCGCCGCCACCGTCGCCGCCATGCACCTCGCCGGAGCCGACGAGATCTGGCTGCTCGGCGGCGTCCAGGCGGTGGCCGCGCTGGCCGTGGGCACCGACACCATGGAGCCGGTCAACCTGATCGCGGGCCCCGGCAACGCCTATGTCGCCGAGGCCAAGCGCCAGCTGTTCGGCGAGATCGGCATCGACCTGTTCGCCGGACCGACCGAGATCCTGGTCCTCGCCGACGACCAGGCCGACCCGTTCGTCTGCGCGGTCGACCTGCTCTCCCAGGCCGAGCACGGCCCGGACTCCCCGGCGGTCCTCATCACCACCTCCCGCGAGGTCGCCGAGAAGACCATCGCCGAGGTCGAGCGCATCCTCCCCGCCATGCCCACCCGCGACTACGCCGAGCCCGCCTGGCGCAACCACGGTCAGGTGCACGTCGTCGGCTCGGTCGACGAACTCTACGAACTCGCCGACACGTTCGCCTTCGAACACGTCGAGGTGCTCACCGCCGAGCCGCGCCTCGCGCTGGAACGGATGACCCAGTACGGCGCCCTGTTCCTCGGCGAGGGCACCTGTGTGTCGTTCGGCGACAAGGTCATCGGCACCAACCATGTGCTGCCCACACGTGGTGCCGCCCGCTACACCGGCGGCCTGTGGGTGGGGAAGTACCTCAAGACGGTGACCTACCAGGAGGTCACCGACACCGCCTCGCAGGCCCTGCTCGGGCGGCTGTGCGGGCGCGCCTCCCGCGTCGAGCTGTTCGAGGGCCACGCCCGCTCGGGCGACGTACGGGCCGCGAAGGCCGCCGGTGACGCGCTGCCGTGGAACGAGGCGTGAACCTGGACGGCCGTACGGCCCTGGTCACCGGCGGAGGAGGGCCGCTCGGCCGGGCCTTCGGGCTGGCGCTCGCCGAGGCCGGGGCCCGGGTGATCCTCGTCGGGCGGAACGAGCAGGCCCTTGCGCAGGCGGCGGCCGAGGTCGGCGAAGCCGCCCGCACGGCGGTCTGCGACGTCTCCGACCCCGCCGCCGTGCGTGCGCTGGCCGCCGGGCTCGCCGACGAGGACGTGTCCTTGCTCGTCAACAACGCCGGCGTCGCGGGGCCGGTGCGCCCGCTCGTCGACATCGAACCCGACGAGTGGGACGACGTGTTCGCCGCCAACGTACGCGGCGTCTATCTCATGTGCCGGGCCTTCCTGCCGCCCATGCTCGCCGCCGGACGGGGTGACATCGTCAACGTCGCCTCGGTCAGCGGCAAACGCCCGCTGCTCAACCGCACGCCGTACACCGCTTCCAAGATGGCGGTGATCGGCCTCACCCGGACCCTGGCGGGCGAGGCCGGCCCGCACGGCGTCACGGTCAACTCCCTCTCCCCGGGCCCGGTCCGAGGACCCCGCATGGACCGCAACTTCCGGCTCACCGCCGAACTCACCGGCTGCACCGTCCAGGAGGCGGAACACGACTTCGCCTCCCGGGCCGCGCTCGGCCGGCTGGTCGAGGAGGAAGAGGTCGCGCGGGCGCTCGTCGCGATGCTGGCGATGCCCGGACTGTGCGGGGCGGACATCGACCTGTCGGCGGGGATGATCGCCCCGGCGTAGGTCACCCGCAGGGACACGGCGAGGTGGACGGCGAGCGGGCCGTCCGCCTCGCCGTCGTGCGTGCACCACAGGGGGCTGTGACCACTCTGTGTGAGCGCCATGAACCGGGCCGCCCGATCGAAGGCATCGGGTTCCGGGATGCGTGTGTGCCATGCCTGTCCCGGTTTTCCCAGGGCTGATTCACTGCCGTCCGCACACCCCAGGTGCCGTGGTCGCCTTGGTTCCGACGAGCGACTCGTAACCCTGCGTGACGGCGCACCCCACCCGTGGAAAGGCCTGCAATGACGCTGACATCCCGACGCTCGTTCCTGATCGCCGGATCCGCCACCGCGGCGGCCGTGCTCGTTCCGGTCGCCGCCGGCACCGCCACCGCCGCGCCGAAGGCGTCCGGCAGGACGATCTCCGTCGCCGCCGGGGAGACCTGCGAACTCGCCGGGACCACCCGGCTGAGCCGGTTGACCATCGGCGACGGCGGCAGGATCGTCGCACCGGACGGGTACGACATCAGCCTCACCGTCGACGGCGTGGAAACCGGCCAGCTGCTCACCGCGACCGGCGGCACCGCGACCCTGGTCCAGGCCGGCACCTACCGCGGTGACCTCGTCCTCACGGTCGCCGAGTCCAACGACGTCACCTACCAGACGCTGACCTTCCCCTTCCGCCAGGCCCTGTACGTCGGCTCCGACGGCGTCGACCCGGCGAAGTCCGTGCTGTCCGCCGTACGCGGCGGCAAGGTCACCGACCTCGCCGCCCGCAACGTGTCGATCTCCTCCACCGGCGAGTGCTTCAACGGCGTGTACGTCGAGAACGGCAGCTACACCCTCCAGAGCCCCACCATCACCCTCGACGGCAACGGCCGTTCGGACTTCGCCGGGTACGGCGCGGCCGTGGTCGGCGACGGCTCGGCGACCAAGCTGGTCGTGGACGGCGCCCGGATCAGCAACAAGGGCGTGGTCCGCACCACCGTCATTGCCAACGGCGGTGCCAACGTCCTGGTCAAGGACTCCTTCCTGCGCGCCCGCAACGGCGTCCTGCCCGCCGACTACCAGGCCACCGTCGAGACCCCCTACATGGAGTCGGTGCCCTGGATGCTGGGCCTGGACGGCAACGTCCGCGCCACCAACCTGATCGGCGAGAACAGCGTCGCCACCTACCTCAACTCGACGGTGTTCTCGGAGACCTGGGGCGCGCTGTCGGTGGAGGGCGGCAGCGGGCTGAAGCTGACCGCGATCAACAGCCACGTCGGCAACACCGGCGACTACGGCTACGGCACCTACGCCATCGGCGACGCCACCGTCCGCGTGCTCGGATGCCGCTTCGACGTCGGCTCCTACGCGACGATCATCGCCGGTCCCGCCGCTGTCGTGCACTACGGCGACAGCACCCGCGACGCCGTCGCCGCACTCAACACCGAGCTGGAACTCGGCCTGTCCAACGCGGAGTTGCGGGGCATCCCGGAGCGCAGCACGGTGGTCGACTCCGGCCACTTCGGCTACATGTTCTTCGGCGCCGGTCACCTCACCCTGGACGGCGGCACCGTGATCAACTCCGAGCGGGCCACCTTCCTCAACAAGGGCCAGCAGACCGCCATCTCGGTCGACGGGTCCAAGGGCGCCAGGCTCAACCCGCGCGACGGCGTCATCCTGCAGATGATCGAGCTGGACGACCCGGGCCCGGTCAACGTCAACGGCAAGATGATGAACGTCGGCGTCTACACCGAGCCGACCACCGACCCGACGAAGGACTCCTCCTTCGACGTCACCGCCGCCCACTCCACCGACGGCGCCGCCACCTTCAGCTCCATCCGGCTGAAGGGCGACTTCTACAACGGCATGCGGAGCGGCAAGAACATGGTCCTCACCTTCGAGGACGCTGGCGTCGAGGGCGTGATCTCGGCGACCAGGGCCAGGCACCGGGTCTCCTCGATCGACTCGTCCGCCTTCTACGAGCTCGGCATCGTCACCAACACCGTGCAGGCCGCCGTCAACAACGGCGTGGTGGTCGGGCTGAACAGCGGGTCGACCTGGACGGTCACCGGGACCTCGTACCTGACCAGCCTCACCCTCGCGGCCGACGCGGCCGTGCGGGCGCCGCGCGGCAGGACCGTGAAGCTGACGGTCGACGGCACCGAGACCGCGATCACCGCCGGCTCCACCTACACGGGCGCCCTCACGCTCACCGTGGCGTGACGTCCGGCGCCGTGGGCTGACACCCGGCGGCGACGTGCGACACGGCCGAGGGCGCGGCCCCCCGCCAGGGGCCCCGCGCCCTCTGCCGTGTCCGGCGGCACAAGCTCCCGTAAGCTGGGCGGATGTTCAGCCCCGAAGGCCCGAGCCTGCGTGAACTCGCCGTCCAGGCGCTGTCCTCGGTCGAGCGCGGCTACGATCTGCTGGCACCGAAGTTCGACCGCACCCCCTTCCGGACCCCGGACTCGATCCTCGAGGCGGTCGCGAAGGCGCTCACCCCGCTCGGTCCCTTCGCGGACGGTCTCGACCTGTGCTGCGGGACCGGCGCCGGCACCGAGGTGCTCGCCCAGGTGTGCGGGCACAGCGTCACCGGGGTCGACTTCAGCGCCGGCATGCTGGAGGTCGCCCGCCGTGAGGCCCCGTCCGAGGGCCCGCACGTCGCGTATGTGCGCGGCGACGCCCGGGCCCTGCCGTTCGGGCCCGCCTTCGACCTGGTCGTCAGCTTCGGGGCGTTCGGGCACTTCCTGCCCCGGGAACTGCCCGGCCTCTTCGGCCAGGTGTCCGCGGTGCTGCGGCCGGGCGGCACCTTCGCCTTCCCGGTGCTCGCGCCGCCGCGGCCCACCAGCCCCGGTTTCTGGATGCTGCTGGGCTTCGACGCCGTGATGCGGGTGCGCAACGCCCTGTGGCGGCCGCCGTTCGTCATGTACTACCGGGCCCTGCGACTCGGCTCCGTGCTGGGCGAGTTGGAGCGGGCGGGGTTCTCGGTGGACCTCCGCCCGCTGCCCGAGTTCGGCCGGCGCGACGACGGCAGTCCGCGCGCCCGGCTGGTCGTGGCCCGCCGGGGTCAGCCCGACGCGGGCATCGTGAACTCGTAGACCAGCGCGTCCTGCTGGGCGTCCACCACCAGGTCGGTGATCTCCAGCGGGCGCGCGTACTGGTCGTGCACCCGGCGGGTCACCCGGACCGTGGACGCGTCGGCGACCTGGGTGATGGAGTCCCGGTGGTGCAGGGTGAGACCCGCCTTGCGCATCCAGTCGTAGGCCCGGCGCAGTTGGGCGGCGGCACAGCCGTCGGCCCGGTTCCGGTAGCGGCCCAGTTCCGCGACCTCGGTCAGGGCCACCGCCGAGAAGGAGGTCACGGCGGTGCGCAGGGCGTGTCCGTCCGGGGAGGCGGACTCGTAGCGGTGCACCAGGGTCGGCCGGTGCGGGTCCAGCCCCAGCGCCGTCGCGTGCTCGGGCGGCGGCTCCTCCCAGGTCACCCTGGCCCGGTCGACCGCCCCGTGTTCCGTGGGCCCGGCGCCCACCGGGAAGGCCAGGGAGACCGGGCTCTGAACCGGACGGCCGGGCAGCGTCACGTGGCTGCCCCGCCGGTCGGTGGCCACCAGTCCGCTGTGCCGCAGCACGTCCAGCGCCTGCCGGACGGTCTCCCGGCTGACCCCGAAGTGCTGGGCCAACTGCCGCTCTCCGGGCAGGCGTTCACCCGGCGGTACGGTGCCGTCGCGCAGTTCGGTGAGGAGTCGTGTCGCGATCCGCCAGTACAGGGGCTGCCCTTCGCTCTCGGAGTGATCGTGGGGGGTGGTGCGGGCCATGCCGCTCCTCCTGTGGGTGACAAGAAGTAGTCGTGCGGGTTCGTTCCGCGACCACATCTAGCATTGGTCTAAACCAACAGGGAAGAGCGGCAGGCGGGTTCGGCCGAAACCGTGCGGGCCTCACAGACTCGCGTAAACGGCCTCGACCAGGGCCGTCTTGCGAGGGTCGTCCGCGATCCGCGGTCCCATGCGGTTCATGACGTAACCGAGGGAGACCCCCGCTTCCGGGTCGGCCAGCCCGCAGGAGCCACCGAACCCGTCGTGCCCGACGGCGCGCGCGTTCGGCCCGTACGAGCCGTTCGGCCCGCTCAGCCAGAGTCCCAGCCCGAGCTCGGTCTCGTGCTCGAAACCCGCCCCCAGCACCAGGTCACGGCAGCGGCCCTGGCCCTCCCGCACCCGCTCGGCCGCCTCGGGCGACAGCACCCGCAGGCCGCCGTACTCGCCCCCGCCCGCGAACACCCCGTACAGCGCGGCGACCGCCCGGGCCGTGCCGTGCCCGTTGGCCGCCGGGATCTCGGCCGCCCGCCACTCGGGCGTGTTCGCCGCGCTCGCGCCCACGCCCGGGTTGGCCAGGGCGGCCACCGCGGCGGGCGCCAACTGGCTGAAGATCGCGGCCTGTTCGCTGTCCGACACGACCCGGGGATGCGTCAGCTCGGCCGCCCGTCCCGCTTCCTTCTCCGGCAGCCCGATGGTGAAGTCGATCCCCAGCGGCCCGGTGACCTCCCGCTCCAGGAACGCCCCCGGCAGCAGCCCCGACACCCGTCGCACCACCTCGCCGACCAGGAAGCCGTAGGTCAGCGCGTGATACCCGGACCTGGTCCCCGGCTCCCACCAGGGCTCGGTCGCCGCCAGCCGCGCGGTCGTCAGTTCCCAGTCGTACAGGTCCTGGAGCGAGTGCGGCTCGCGCAGCCCGGACAGCCCGGCCCGGTGCGAGAGCAGATGGCGGACCAGGACCCGCTCCTTGCCCGCTGCCGCGAACTCGGGCCAGTGATCCGCCACCGGTGCGTCGAGGTCGAGCAGCCCCCGGTCGGCCAGGATGTGCGCGCACAGGGCCACCGGGCCCTTGGTGGTGGACCAGACGTTGACCAGCGTGTCGCGCTCCCACGGCCGGCTGCGCGCCGGATCCGCCCAGCCGCCCCACAGGTCCACCACGGTCTCGCCGCCGACCGTCACCGCGACGGCCGCGCCCAGCTCCTCCCGGTCCCGGAAGTTCTCCTCGAACGCCTCCCGCACGGCCGCGAAGCGCGGTTCGCAGTGGCCGTGGACCTGCGGCTGTGGCTCGTGCTCGGACATGCACCCTCCGTCGTACGCCGGAAACCCCGGACCGCGACGCTGCGGCCCGAGCGCTCCGAACGTACCGACTGGTCGGACTGGAGGGAAGGGCGGAGGAGGAGCCGCCCGGCCGGGCATGGCATCCGGTTCTCCAGCCCTCTGCCCTGCGGAAGCGAAGTGATGCCCGAGCGGGTGCAGGGCAACGGGCTGGGCCACCGGTATGCGCATCCGGTTCCGCCTCGACCAGGTCTCGCCACAGCCGCGCCGCTTCTCCGGCGGTATTCAGAGCCCCTGCCCAACGCCCCGCTTCGCCGAGGCGATACGCAGGACTGTCAAAGGCGATGGCGAAATCGGAAGCGTGGGTGTCGCAGCCCGCGTCTTTCCCGTGCCCGACGGCCCTGTCGCCCGCCACACCGGCCATCCGGAAGCATTGCCGCGGATGGCGGGGTCGGGAATACGGGCCACGAATTCAGTGCGCCGGCGTACGCCTGGAGCAAAAGCATGCCGGGAGAAAAAGCGGTCGCACTCGTGCGGTAATTGCGTATTTCTTTCGAATGGGAACGCGCGCGAGTGGTGCGGGAGTGGTTCGCCGAGGGCGCCCGAAAGGTACCGGACGTGTGTCAACTGGCCTGTTGTTCCCGTGGTGTTGACGACTCCTGTCGTCGACCGCCTGTTGTGCCCTCGTACGGCCATACGCCTCACCCTGGCGCAGTCGAGTCGCCGTATAGGGTTATTGCCCGATTTGCCGGGGCGGAAATAACGTAGTCATGACTATCTTTCCCTTTCCTCTTGATAGTCGGAAATGTCGTTTGTCATGCGCACGGACGTACAGGAGGCCCCTGTGACCATCACGACCCACGAACTCTTCGACCGGTCGCCCGAAGCCGTCGTCTTCGACTGCGACGGCACCTTGATGGACAGCGAACGCCACTGGCAGGAAGCCCGCAACCGGGCCTTCCGGGAGTACGGGCTCCAGCCGCCGCGCGGGTTTGCGGAGCAGGCGACGGGCCTGCACTACGAGGACTGCGGCCGGCTCATGGCACGGTCGGTGAGCAAGCCCGAACTCGCGGAGGGCCTGACGGCCGCGCTTCTCGACCACTTCCTGGCGCTCGTCACCGACGACCCGGTGACGATGCCGGGCGCGGTCCAACTCGTCCGGCTGCTCTCCGTCCGGCTGCCGCTGGCGGTGGCCAGCAACTGCCCGAGGGTGGTGGTGGAAGGCAGTCTGGAGCGGGCCGGGCTGCGTGCGCACTTCCAGCACATCGTCGTCCCCGACGTCGGGGACGGGGTGCGTCCCAAGCCGCACCCGGACGTCTACGCCGTGGCGGCCCGGCTGTGCGGTGTCCGCCCGCACCGGGCGCTGGCCGTCGAGGACTCCCTGACCGGTGTGAGAGCGGCCCGCCGCGCCGGACTGCGGGTACTGGGTGTCGGCCCCCGGCCGCAGGGCGACAGCGAGATCCGGGCCGACCTGTGGTTACCGGCGCTGCACGCCCCCGAACTGCTGGCCTGGGCCCGCTCCTGCGACATCCGCAGGACGCTGCCGGAGCCCTGGTCTTCCCGGTCCCCGGAGGGCGGTGACGATCGGCACGGCTGAGGGACAACGACATGGGTGAGGGCCGTCTGGCCCGTGCGGCGTTCGTCTCGTCTCCGGGCGGTGCATGCGTCGGAGCGTCCACGCGTGGCGTGCAGCATCACCTGTGCACGAGCCCGCAGCCGCTGCTCGGCCTTGTGGCCGTAGGCCATCTTCCTCAACCGCACGCGTTCGGCGGCACTCGGAGCTGTCGGACACGGGGCGCGGACGGGCACGGCGGGCGGACCGACCGGCCGAAGTGGATCACTGGTACCCCGCAGCCGCCCCACCCGTCACCGCCCCAGCCCCCGCAGTGACCGGGGCAGGAGGCCACTTGGACGGGGAAAACGCAACTTCGACACGGCCCGCGGAGGCAGCTACCTTCGCCTGGTCTTCGGCGATCGCCCACGGTCGCACAGGACTTCCTTCCGGCTGAGCCACCCCGCGACGGGATGAGTCGGTCACGCCCCAGGAATCCTCGCCTCCATGCGTGAGCCACCGAACCGGGTCCGCACCAGGCACCCCCGACCAGGAAGAGACGCATGCCCCCTCTTGCGCTGTACACATTCGGCGTCCTGAAGTCGCCTCTCGCCGATCCCGCACCTCTCACGCGCGAGTTCTACGACATTGGTGAGGCCGTCTACCGGAAGATCGGTCAGCACCCCGGACACCTCGCGCGTGCTGAGGCAGCAGACGGTGACCGGGGCATGCTCTTCGAGGCGGACTGGGGTGCATGGGGAGAGTTCGCCGTACCGGCCTGGTACGGCAAGGGCCGCACGGTGGAAACCACCGCCCTGGCCGCGACCCTCTCGCTCTGGACCGGCCTGCGCCCCGCCTTCGACGCCATTTACACCGGTCTGCACCGTGAGGCGCTGAACAGGCGTCACGACTGGTTCGAGAGGACAGGGCACCCGAATCACGTGTGCTGGTGGGTCTTTGACGGCGTGACACCCACGTGGCAGGACGGGGTTTCCAGGCTGGAACACCTCCACGACCACGGCGCCGCGCCGCACGCCTTCACCTTCCACCACTCATTCGCCCCGGACGGAACTCCGACCAGGATCAAAGGCATCGGGCCCAAGAGCGACCAGGTTCGCTGACAAGGAAGCCCGAACGAACCGCTCGGCGGCCCCGCGCGTGTCCCTCCCGGCCGCCTCCTCAGACGTACGAGCGCAGCCAGCGCACCTTCGCCGCCTCGTGGTACGGGCCGCCGCCCTCGTGGTCGTTGTAGTCGTACACCTCGATCGTCTTGTCCTGGTGCGCCCAGGAGTTGAAGGCGGCGAAGACCGTGGACGGCGGGCAGGTCTGGTCCTCCAGGCCCGCCGAGAACAGCGCCGGGGCCCGGCCGCGCGCCGCGAAGTGCACACCGTCGAAGTAGGAGAGGGTCCGCTGCACGTCGGCGGACCGGCCCCGGTGGGTCTTGAGGAACAGGCCGATCTCCCGGTACGGGTGACGGTCCGTCAGCGTGGTCGCGCGCGGGAAGTCGCACAGGAACGGCACGTCCGGAGCGACCGCGACCAGGTCCGGGACCAGACCGCCGACGGCGACGGTGATCCCGCCGCCCTGGCTGGACCCGAGCGCAACGGTCCGCGTCGCGTCGGTCAGCGGGTGCGAACGGGCCGCCTCCACGGCCCGCACCGCGTCCGTGAACACCCGCCGGTAGTAGTAGTTCTCCGGCGCGTCGATGCCCCGCGTCATGAACCCGGGGTACGCGGGCGCGCCGCCCACCGGGTCGGCGGTGCCGCCCCCGCCGCCCCACACGCTGCCCTGGCCCCGGGTGTCCATGGTGAAGTGCGCCCGTCCCGTCGACGCCCAGAGCAGGTTCTCGTGCGCCAGCCCGCGCCCGCCGCCGTACCCGACGAACTCCACGACCAGCGGCAGCGGTTCGGTGGTGCCGGACGGCAGCCGCAGCCAGCCCTTGACCGGGTGGCCGCCGAACCCGGCGAACGTCACGTCGTACACGTCCACCGTGGACAGCCCGGTGTCGACCGGCTCGAAGCGGGCGTCGAGATCGTGCTCGCGGGCCTCCTGGAGCGTCTTGGACCAGAAGGCGTCGAAGTCGTCGGGCGCCACCGACGTACTGCGGTGCTCCCGAAGCTCGTCGAGGGGAAGGTCGAACAGGGCCATGTACAACCGCCTTGGTGAAGGGAAGGTGCGGATGATCACACGGTACGTGGGTGGTCCGACGAATCGCCAGGCCTCTGCATCGATCGAGCCCTGCGACGAGCCCCTGCCGGCGGCTGTTGATCCGCTGGTCAGGGACGCCGGGCCGCGCGTCGTGGACGGAGCGCGAAAGATCCCGGGCGGCTGGGTGGCCCTGGCCGGTGGTCGGGTCACCGCGGCCGGAACGGCGGGCAGCGAGCCCGAGGCCCGCACGGTCGTCTCCACGTCGGACGGTTCGTCCCCGGCCTCGTCGACACCCACCACCCACCTGCCCGCGCGGGCGTGGACGGCGATGGCGGGCGGGCACGTGCCGGCCGACGGGGACGAACCCGTCCTGCCAGGGCTCATGGACGTGTCGCTCACGGACGTGTCGCGCACGGACGCACGCGCGCGTGGCGCGCCGTCCGCCGACGGACGACGGACGACGGCGGACGGCGGACGGCGGACGGTCGGCCAGGAGGTCTCAGGCGCGCCCGCGGGTCCAGTCCGGGCCGGTGCGCGCCCACTCCTGCTCCCACTCGGCGAGCCGGTGGCGCAGCGCCACCCGGCGCACGACGCCACGGCCGAGCAGCACCACGCCCGCCGCGCAGCTCGCCCCGCACAGACCCATGGTGACCGTGTGCTGCCAGACGGCGATGTCGTCGGGCGGCGGCGCGACCCCGTGACCCTGCCGGTCGAACCACACGTCCACCACGTCACCGGTCCGGGTCCCGGCCGGCACCCGGGCCAGGGCGGTCTTCGTCCCCTCGCCGGGTACGGCCCAGCGGACACTCGTCTGGTAGGCGTGCGCCCGGTCGCCGCCCTGCACCGAGGGCAGCTGCTCCGGGGCGCCGCCGATGACCAGGGCCCGTACCATGTGCCGTTCGGACCGCTCCGCGGCCGCCACCGACCGCGCCTGCCCATGGGCCCACAGCCCCGTCACCGCCCCCACCAGGGGCGCGCCCACGCACAGCAGGACCGCGACGGCCAGCGCGATCCAGGCCTCCACCACGTCGGACCTGCGCCGCAGCGGGTTGGGCCGCCAGCGCCAGCAACGCACCCGGGTTCGCATGTCGACCTCCTCGCCGCCGCAAGAGCCGGAGGGCCGGACAGCCGGTCCGCAGCTCCCAGCGTGCCCCCGCTCACATGCGAGCGTCCACACGGGACTGGTACCCCGAACGGAGCACCTCGCTCCCCGCGGAGTCCCCGGATGCGGCAACGGCTGAAGCACGGGTTTCGCCGCGCGCCCCGGCCGGGCGCCGGTCAGGCGCCAGGTGCGGCGGAGGATCTGCCCGTGCTGACCAGGAGGACGAACCGTCGGCCGGATTCCGCGAACGAACCGGACCGCGTCCAGGCGCAGGCGGTGGTTCGGCCCTCGGTGCGGACGCGCTCAGCGCCCGACATTGCGGCCGTATGAACGATCCGCGCGGGCGGGAATAGCCGCCACGTGCCCGTCCTTGGCGCTGAATGCCGCTGCCGGGACACCGGTGACAGCACCAGAGAGCGAGGAAACACGATGCCCCAGGCGTACGTCTACACCAGACACGGCGGCCCCGAGACCGAGGCCTTCGCCGACATCGACCGGCCCGTTCCCGGCCCCGGTGAACTGCTGATCGCGGTCCGCGCGGCGGGGGTCAACCCCGTCGACTGGAAGCTGCGGGGCGGCTTCCGCCGCCCCGGCGAGGGGGAGGCGCACTTCCCGGCCGTCCTCGGCAGCGAGGCCGCCGGTGTGGTCGAGGAGACCGGCGCGGGCGTGACCGGGTTCTCGGCCGGCGACGAGGTCTTCGGCAACGCTCCCCACGGCGCGTTCGCCGAGTACGCCCTGCTGGCGGCGTCCGCGACGGCGCACAAGCCCGCCGCGCTGTCCTTCACCGACGCCGCCACCCTGCCGGTCGCCGCGGCGACCGCCTTGGACGGCGTACGCCAGCTCGACCTGCCCGAGGGCGCGACCTTGCTGGTCACCGGCGCGGGCGGCGGGGTCGGCGTGGCGGCCCTGCAGATCGCCCGTGCCTGGGGGCTGCGGGTGGTCGGCGTGGCGAGCGCGGCCAAGAAGGACCTCGTCGAGTCGCTGGGCGCCGTGCACGTGCCCTCCGGTCCGGGGCTGGCCGACCGGGTGCGGGCGGCCGCGCCCGAGGGCGTGGACGGCGTCTACGACCTGGTCGGCGGCGAGGTGCTCGCCGAGGCGGCCGAACTGCTCGCCGACCGCACCAGGCTGATCACCGCGGGCGCCCCGCCGCAGGCCGTCGCCGCGCTGGGCGGCGCCCGGGTGGAACGCGCCCGGACCGCCGCGGTCCTGGACGAGGTGGCCGAACTCGTCGTGGCCGGTGAGCTCGACCCGCGGGTCTCGCGGACCTTCCCGCTGGACAGGGCCGACGAGGCGCTGCGCGCCGTCGAGGACGGGCACGCCGTCGGCAAGATCGTGATCGAGGTCGCCGTATGAGCGTCCCGAACCCCCGCGAGGGTGCCCCGCACGTCCTGGACCACCCCGCCCGCGCCTCGCTCACCGGCCCGCACTCCCGCTTCGCCGAGCGGCGCGGCCGGATCCTGCGCTACCCCGTCGACGTCTCCCCGTGGCTGGCGCTGCCCGAGGCGCCGGAAGCCGACGACTGGGCGGACCTCGCCGCGCTGGCCGGCCCCGGCGCGGAGGTCCCGCTGCCCGGGTACCGCGGTGAGCTCCCGGACGGCTGGGAGCTCACGATGAACATCGCGGGCGTACAGCTGGTGGACGACGGCATGGACGCCGTCCCGGAACCGGCCGCGGTCCGCCTCGGACCGGCCGACGTACCGGAGATGCTCGACCTGGTCGCGCGCACCCGCCCCGGCCCGTTCCTGCCCCGCACCATCGAACTCGGTACCTATCTGGGCATCCGCCGCGACGGCAGACTGATCGCGATGGCGGGGGAGCGGCTGCACCCGCCGGGCTGGACCGAGATCAGCGCCGTCTGTACCGACCCGGCCCACCGCGGCGAGGGCCTCGCGACCCGGCTGATCCGCGCGGTCGCGCACGGCATCCGGGAACGCGGCGAGACCCCCTTCCTGCACACGGGCGCCGAGAACACCACCGCGATCCGGCTGTACGAGTCGCTCGGCTTCCGCCTGCGCCGCCGTACGGCGTTCGTCGCGGCCAGGGTGCCGGTGCCGCTCGGTCAGTCGATTGCGGAGCCCGCCGAGGCCCGGGCGTTGTAGCGCTCCAGGTAGCCGGCGAACCTGACCAGGTCCGCCTCCGGCCAGTCCGCCAGCCGCTCCCGGAAGGCGGCCCGGCGGCTCCGCGTGACCTGGGCCAGGATCTCCTGCGCGGTCTCCGTCAGATGCAGCAGCTGGACCCGGTGGTCCTCCGGGTCCAGGCGGCGCTCGATCAGCCCCGCCCGCTCCAGCGCCGCCACCTGCCGGCTGACCGTCGACTTGTCCAGCGCGTAGTGCGCGGCCAGATCGGTGGCCCGGCAGCCGCCGCTCTCCTCCAGATGCCCGAGCAGCGTGTACGACACCAGCGACAGCTCGGGATGCATGCGCCCGGCCGACGCCCGGGCCCGCCGGGCGAAGATCGTCATCTCCCGCTGGATGGTCTCGACTGCCGTCTCCGCCGCCGTCACGGCACCACCTTCGACGGCTGCGCCCTGCACCTCACGGGACTACCTCCTCCGACGCTCTAGTTGCAGAGTACAACTTGGCATACGAGTTGTATGAACCAACCAGTTTGGCCGCGAGAAGCGCAAGGATCTGGAGCCGAGGAGGAGACCGGGGAAACGGTCGGCGTCCGACCGTCCGGCGGGCGGATCGTCCGCCCGCCCCGAAGTGGTGCCCGCCGCGACATCGCCCCCTACGGCGGCCACGCCCACGCCGGCGACCTCCTCGACGCGCTGCCCGCCGTCCTGCGCGGCCGGACCGGCATTCTCGCGGCCGACGTGCCCTGCGTCCCCAGCGACGAGGTGGGGCTGCTGCCCGCCGAGGCCCGCGACCACGAGCCCCTGGTCGCCCTCGACGGCCTCGACGTACTGCGCAGGGTCGCCGCCGGAGCGCCCGAGTAGTTCGCGCCCGGTGGCTGCGTCCTGGTCGAGACGAGCGAACGCCAGGCCGAACAAGCCGTCGACATCTTCCGCCGCGCCGGCCTGGCCACCCGGCTCGCGGTCTCGGCGGAGCTGTACGCGAACGTCGTGACCGGCGTGCGCGCCTGACACCGCGTCCGGTGCGGTGAGCCGGACGGGGCGCTTGTGGCGGCGGACACCCTGTGGCGGGCTGCCTCGGTTGTACCGCCACCGCAGCGCCCTTCTGCTCGCACAGGCCGTCCGCGCCGCCCCCGGCGGCCATGTTCGGAGCATGCTCGGCAAGCGATTCCGGCAGCGTCCGTGAATTCCGCCCGGCAATCCTGCAACGGCCGTCCCCGGAAGAGGGCGCGCTCCCCGGGGGAACGTGTGACCCGGTCCGGTTGGGGGAGACCGGCAGCATGCGACTTCTTCTCACTTCGGCCGGTGTCAACAACCCGGCCATCCGGGGTGCGCTGGTCGACCTGCTCGGCAAACCGATCGGCGAGTCCAACGCCCTCTGCATCCCCACCGCGGGTTACGGGAGCTCTTACGGACCGACCGGGCCATGGCGTTTCATCCGCGGGGTCGATCTGGGGTGGAAGTCCGTGGGAGTGCTGGAACTCACCGCGCTGCCCAGCATCGACCAGGAACGGTGGGTCCGGTGGGTCCGAGAGGCCGACGTCCTGCTGGTGAACGGCGGCGACGCGCTGTACCTGGGCCACTGGATGCGGGAGTCCGGGCTGGCCGGTCTTCTGCCGGAACTGCCCGAGATGGTCTACGTGGGATTCAGCGCCGGGAGCATGGTGCTGACCCCCCGCGTCGGGCGGCAGTTCGTCGACTGGAAGTCGCCCACCGGGGACGACCGCACGCTCGGGATGGTCGACTTCTCGATCTTCCCGCACCTGGGTCATCCGGACCTGCCGGAGCTCACCATGGCCGCCGCGGAGCGATGGGCGGCCGAGATCGCGGGTCCGGCGTACGCGATCGACGACGACACCGCCATCAAGGTGACCGACGGCACCCTGGAGGTCGTCTCCGAGGGGCAGTGGAAGCGCTTCACCCCTGCCCCGTGAAAACACCGCACCGGCGAAGGCGGCGGTGTCCGGGACGTCCCGGAGCCGTCGGGTCACCCGCTGGGGCAACCCGGTGACCAGGCGGTGGCCCCGCTGTGACTAGCCCGGCCCCGACAGCACTCCCCACTCCGGTGCGGCCTGCGGGGGACGGTCGGGCATCGGCGGGACCGACGGCTCCATTCCGTCGCCGGCACGGCGGTTCTCCTGCTCCGGTTCGTGCGGCACGGCTCGCTCCCATCGGCGAACGGCACGCGGCACCGCGCGACGCATGCCTCTCTGTGAAGTGTGGGAGTTCGCCGACAAGAACCCGGTAATCAGTTCCTGTGAGTTCCGTGAATCCGCACCGGCGCCCCGACGCCTCCGCCGCTACGGCAGTTCCCGTGCCCGCGCGATGAGCAGCGCCACGTCGTCGTGGTTGTCGGGGTGGTGCAGCTCCCGCAGCAGCAGGTCGCAGGCCTCCTCCAGCGGGCGGGCGGGATCGCCGAGCAGGGCCAGCAGTTCGTCCAGCCGTTCGTCCAGGGAGTGCGTGCGCGTCTCGACCAGACCGTCGGTGTACAACACCAGCTCGTCGCCGGGCTCGAAGTCGACGGTCGTGGTGGCGAAGGGCACTCCGCCGACGCCCAGCGGGACCCCGGTCGGCAGGTCGAGGAGTTCCGGCGGCCGGCCGGGGCGGACCCGGGCCGGGGGCAGATGGCCGGCGTTGGCGATCCGGCACCGGCGCAGGTGCGGGTCGTACACGGCGTACACGCAGGTCGCGATGGAGTGGTCGAGGCCCGAGGTGGTTTTGTCCAGGTGTTCGAGAAGCACCGCGGGATCGAGGCCGAGCGAGCTCAGGGTGGTCGTCGCGGTGCGCAGCCGGCCCATCGTCGCGGCCGCGTTGATGCCGCTGCCCATCACGTCGCCCACCACCAGGGCGGTTCTCCCGTCGTCCAGTGGGATGACGTCGAACCAGTCGCCGCCCACCTCGACGGTGGCGCCCGCGGGCTGGTAGCGGGAGGCGACCTCCAGGCCCGGGGTGACCCGGGGATGCGTGGGCAGCAGGCTGCGCTGGAGGGTCAGGGCGGTGGTGCGGGCGTTCTGGTACCAGCGTGCGTTGTCGATCTGCACGGCCGCCCGCGCCGCCAGTTCCCGGGCCAGCAGCAGGTCGTCGTCGTCGAAGGGCGCCGGATTGCGGGTGCGTCTGAGGTCGAGGGCGCCCAGCACCTCGCCGCGCGCGATCAGCGGCACGGCCAGATACGAGTGCACCCCGGCCCGGCCCAGCTCCACCGCGGCCTCGTGGGAGGGGGCGATCCGCGCCAGGTCCTCGTCCGTGACATGCGGGACGACGACGGCCTCTCCGGTCCGTACGCACCGGGTGACCAGCCGGTCCGGCGCGTACCGGGCGACCGTGCCCGGCTCGTCGGCGGCCTGGACCGCGTCCGGCTCCCGCTCCGCGCGCACGGCGAGTGCCCGGAGCATGGCCGGCTCACCCGGGCCGAGCGTGCTGCGCCGGCCCTCGACCACCGAGTCCAGCAGGTCCACGGCGGCCACGTCGGCGAGCTCGGGCACGGCGACGTCGGCCAGCTCCCGGGCGGTGCGCTCCAGGTCCAGGGTGGTGCCGATACGGGTGGAGGCGTCGGCGATCACGGCCAGCCGGCGGCGCGCGTTCTCGGCCTCGATCCCGGCCCGGTACGGCTCGGTGATGTCGACCACCGAGGTGGCCACGCCCAGCACGTTGTCCAGGGCGTCCTCCAGCCGGTAGATCGACACCGCCCAGATGTGCTCCTCGTCCGGGTCGGCCGGCGTACGCCCCACCGCGGGTTCGTCGATGACCGGTTCGCCGGTCCGCAGCACCCGCAGGTACGCCGACTCCAGGGCGTCGTAGTCCACAGCGGGCAGCACCTCGCGGATCGTCCGCCCCACGTGCTCCTTGGCCGGGACACCGTTCATCTGCTCAAGGGCCGGGTTGACCGACACGTACCGCAGGTCCGCGTCGAGGACGGCCAGCCCGATGGGCGACTGCTTGACGATCCGTTCGGACAGCGCCACGTCCTGCTCCAGCCTGCGCACCGTGGACTGGTCGGCGGCCAGGCCCAGCGCGAACACGTCGCCGTTGGCGTCCATGAGACGCATGTTGCGGAACTCGACCACATGGGTGGTGCCGTCCTTGTGCCGGATCGGGAAACCGCCGGCCCAGCTCCGCCCGGTGCTCATCACGTCCGCGAACAGCTTGCCGACCAGTTCGATGTGGCGCTCGTCCACCATCAGCCGGGCCGCGTACTGCCCCAGCGCCTCCCGCGCCGAGTAGCCGAACAGCTCCTCGGCCTGCGGGCTCCACAGCACGATGCGCCCCTTGGCGTCCAGCACCACCGAGGCCACGCTCAGGACGTCCAGCAGGCCGCCCGGCCGCACGGGTCCGCGCACGGGCTCCTGGCCCCCGGGCACCGCAGCCTCGGCTGGACTCATCCCACGCACCGCCTTCGAACTTTCGTACGGCACGCCGTCCCCCGTGCCGACTCCCCTTGTTCTATCGCGCTCACACCTGTCCCGCCGAAGCCGCCGCCGACTTTTCCACCATCTCTCAACACGGCGGCATCCGTACGGCCAAGCGGCCACGGGGGCGGCTGGGGCGCGAGTTCACTTTCCCGACCTGTCTTTGGTCTGTACATGCCCATCGGGCCCGCGCAAGACTGACCGGCGCACGCGCGTACCGCCCCCCAGATACCGAGGAGTAGGCTTCCATGCCCGCGTCCACCCGGCAACGTTGTCGCGCAGGCCTGACCGCCCTGGTCGCCCTCGCCACCACCCTGGTCCTCGCGACCGCCGCCCCGGCCTCTGCCGCCGACACCTGGACCGAGACCGGCTCCGACCACGCCGATGCGCTCACCGAGAGCCAGGGCCTGACCTCGGTCGAGGTCCCGGCCAACAGCCCCAACCGGTACACCGGCATCGGCACCATCCCGCTCAGCGTCTCCATCCGCGGCTGGAATCACGTCGGCGACCCCGACGAGTCCTACGACGGCTACTACGTCGAGCCCTACCAGGCGGACTCCGGCACCGCCAAGATGTACCGGGTGCAGGCTCCCGACGGCACCTGGTCGGAGTACGTCCACACGCTCGTCTCCGGAGAGGCCCTGAACAACTCCTGGTCCGCCATCACGCCCGACAGCCAGTACATGCTCTCCGGCGAGTACGGCACGATGACCCGCTTCCTGGTCTTCCCGGCACCGGGCGCCAACAAGAGCACCTCGCCGTCCGCGAACCTCCCGCTCGCGTCCGTCGTCAACCTGGACCACGCCGTACGTGACGTGCAGGGCTGCGACTTCTCCAGTGCCACCACGCTGCTGTGCTCCTCGGACGACCCGGACGGCAGCCTCTTCGGCTACACCAAGCCGCTGCTGCAGATCGACCTGTCCGCCCAGCCCGGCACCGGCGACGTCACCGGGCATGTCACGGCCCTGCGCCAGCTGCCGCTGCGCAGCTCCTGCTCGGGCACCTTCGAGGCCGAGGGCATCGACTACGACCGGCGCACCGGCACCCTGCGCGTGATCGTGATGTCGCCCGGCTTCTGCGTCCTCACGGACGGCAAGACCTACAAGTTCACCCGGAGCTGAGCCCCCTCCGCCTGCCGCGGGCGGGTGGTGCGGGGCCCGGAGATCGGTGCTTTTCTGTTGGCATGGCGCGGCCTGCGGGGGAACCCGTGCTGCCGCGCCATCGCCATGAGAGGAGCGATCACCATGGTCCGTGAGCGACCGCACGAGGAACCCGTCTCGCTGGAGATCAGCGGATGCAGCAAGGAGGACGCCCGGATCGTGTTCGACGCGCTGTGCCAGTGCTTCGAGTCCGACCGGGCCCCCGAGGACGTGCCGCAACAGCTTCACGAGACCCGCCCGATGGTGTGGCTCGGCACGTTCGAGGTCACCGACGCCCACGAGTGCACCCCGCCGCCCCGGCTCTCGGCCTCGGTCGAGGCCGACGCGCAGGGCGGCTACTGGGCCATCGACCGGCTCCGTACGACCCTCGACTCCCTGTTCGCGGTGCGCAACCTGTCCTCCGCCTCGGGGGACCAGGAGCGCGAGCTGCACGTGCTGCTCGAAAGCCGGTGACCGGTGATCTGAGACACGTCACACCGGAGCGCTTGTGCAACTAGTTGCACAATCCGTGCG
The DNA here is from genome assembly GCF_040686075.1 of Streptomyces sp. NPDC086519. Taxonomy (NCBI): domain Bacteria; kingdom Bacillati; phylum Actinomycetota; class Actinomycetes; order Kitasatosporales; family Streptomycetaceae; genus Streptomyces; species Streptomyces sp. NPDC086519. The sequence goes on along the minus strand of NZ_JBFBJL010000019.1, from coordinate 42,009 downwards.
CGGTCCTCTACAACTACGGTGACGACACCGCGCACGGAGGCCCCGATGAGCCGTTACCCGCACCTGCTGCAACCCCTCGACCTGGGCTTCACCACACTGCCCAACCGCGTGCTCATGGGCTCCATGCACGTCGGCCTGGAGGAGGCCGAGCGCGGCTTCGAGCGGATGGCGGAGTTCTACGCGGCCCGCGCCCGCGGTGGAGTCGGCCTCATCGTCACCGGCGGCATCGCGCCCAACAACGAGGGCCGCCCGTACGAGGGCGGCGCCAAGCTCACCACCGAGGAGGAGGCCGGGCAGCACCGGACCGTCACCGAGGCCGTGCACCGCGCAGGCGGCCGGATCGCGATGCAGATCCTGCACTTCGGCCGGTACGCCTACCACCGCGACATGGTCGCCCCGAGCCCCCTCCAGGCCCCGATCAGCCCCTTCCCGCCCCGGGAGCTGACCGAGGCCGACGTCGAGCGCACCATCGACGACTACGCGCGCGCCGCCCGCCTCGCCCGGCAGGCCGGCTACGACGGCGTCGAGATCATGGGCTCCGAGGGCTACCTGATCAACGAGTTCATCGCCGCCCCGACCAACCGGCGCACCGACCGCTGGGGCGGCTCGTACGAGAACCGGATGCGGTTCCCCGTGGAGATCGTCCGCCGGGTGCGCGAGGCCGTCGGCGACGACTTCATCATCGTCTACCGGCTGTCCATGCTGGACCTGGTCCCCGGCGGCTCCTCCCTCGACGAGGTGATCACCCTGGCCAAGGCCGTCGAGGCCGCCGGGGCGACCATCATCAACACCGGCATCGGCTGGCACGAGGCCCGCATCCCCACCATCGCCACCTCCGTGCCGCGCGGCGCCTACACCTGGGTCACCAAGAAGCTGATGGGCGCGGTGTCCGTGCCGCTGGTGACCACCAACCGCATCAACACCCCGGAACTCGCCGAGGAGTTGCTCGCCGAGGGCTACGCGGACATGGTCTCCATGGCCCGTCCGATGCTCGCCGACCCCGACTTCGTGGCCAAGGCCGAGGCCGGGACGCCCGAGGCCATCAACACCTGCATCGGCTGCAACCAGGCCTGCCTCGACCACACCTTCAGCGGGAAGATCACCTCCTGCCTGGTCAACCCGCGCGCCTGCCACGAGACCGAGCTGGTCCTCGCCCCGACCCGGCTGAAGAAGCGCGTCGCGGTGGTCGGCGCGGGACCGGCCGGCCTCGCCTGCGCGGTCTCCGCCGCCGAACGCGGCCACGAGGTCACCCTGTTCGACGCGGCGGCCGAGATCGGCGGCCAGCTGAACGTGGCCCGCAAGGTCCCCGGCAAGCAGGAGTTCGACGAGACCCTGCGCTACTTCCGCCACCAGCTCGACGCCCACGGTGTGGACGTACGCCTGAACACGACCGTCGAGCCCGCGGACGTCACCGGGTACGACGAGGTCGTGGTCGCCACCGGCGTCACCCCGCGCACCCCCGACATCCCCGGCATCGACCACCCCCGCGTCCTCGGCTACCTCGACGTGCTGCGCGACAACGCCCCCGTCGGCGACCGGGTCGCGATCCTCGGCGCCGGCGGCATCGGCTTCGACGTCGCCGAGTACCTCACCGACGGCGGCGACAAGGCGAGCGACGACCCGGCGACTTACTTCAGGCACTGGGGCGTCGACATGGACTACCAGGGCCCCGGCGGCCTGGCCGCCCCCGAACGCCCCGCGCCCCCGCGCACCGTCCACCTGCTCCAGCGCAAGACCGGCAAGGTCGGCGCCGGACTCGGCAAGACCACCGGCTGGATCCACCGCACCGAACTCAGGCACCGGGGCGTCACCATGGTCCCGGGCGCGCGGTACGACCTGATCGACGACGCCGGACTGCACGTCACCGTCGACGGGGAGAGCACCGTGCTGGAGGTCGACACCGTGGTGCTGTGCACCGGGCAGGAACCGCGCCGCGGCCTGTACGACGAACTGGTCGCCGCCGGCCGCAGCGCGCACCTGATCGGGGGCGCCGACGTCGCCGCCGAGCTGGACGCCAAGCGGGCCATCAAGCAGGGCACCGAGCTGGCGGCGGCCCTGTAGGGGCCGTCCCTAGGATGAGCCCATGTCACTCCCGCACGCGATTCTCACCGCCCTGCTCGAAAGGCCGTCGTCGGGGCTTGAGCTGACCCGCAGGTTCGACCGGTCGATCGGGTACTTCTGGTCGGCCACGCACCAGCAGATCTATCGCGAGCTCGCAAGACTCGAGGCCGGGGGCTACATCCGCACCCTGCCGGCCGAGCAGCCGGCCCGTGGGCAGAAGAAGAGCTACGAGGTGCTGCCCGCGGGCCGCGCCGAACTGGCCCGCTGGACCGCCGCCTCCCAGGACCCCAAGCCACAGCGGGACGTGCTCCTGCTGCGGCTGCGGGCGGCCGCGGTCGTCGGCACCGCCGGACTCGAAGCCGACCTGCGCCGCCATCTGGAGCTGCACCGACGGCAGTTGGCCGAGTACGAGGAGATCGAGCGCCGCGACTTCCCGCCCGGCAAGGACGCCCCCGAGGACCGGCTGCGACACCTCGTGCTCCGGGCCGGCATCGACCTGGAGACCTTCTGGACGCGGTGGCTCGGCCATGCCCTGGAGGAGTTCGGCGAACTTCCCCGCCGCCCTGGCTAGAGCCGGTACGGCTTCGAGCGCTTGCGCAGGTACCAGCCGGTGGCGATGACGCCCGAGCCGACCAGCGCCGCGCCGATGCCCAGGGTGAGAGGGCCGTAGTCGCGGGCGGCGCCGCCCAGGCCGCCCATCACACCGCGGGAGGGCGCGTCCGGTCTGGCGGTGGAAGAGGTCGTCGGCGCCGCGGAGCTTCCGGACACGATCACCGACTGGGTGCCCGCCGTACCGCCGTTGGAGCAGACGACGACCACCGTGTAGGTGCCCGGCGACACCCCGGACCAGGCGGCGGACTGGCTCACGGTGGTGCCCGCCAGCGCCACCTGCCGCCCTTGGGCGAAGGCGGTCTGACCGCTGTTGAGCAGCGAGGCGTTGCCCCAACTGCCGTTGTTCTGGGTGCAGGCGCTCGTGACCACCGAGACCGTGGTGCCGATGGTGCTCACCGAGATGCCCGTGAGCGCGGCGGACGGTCCGGCGAGCCAGGTCGGGAACGCGGCGACGGCCGCCAGGGTCAGGCCGGAGCGGAGGAGAAATCGTGTAGTGCGCATGGTCTGCCCTCCGGCGGCACGGTTGGCGGAACGTCCCTTGCGCCGCCGAGGGTGGGGAAACGCCCGTGCTGCCTCAGGTTCAGCGAAAGGGGCCCCGGCGCGTCCCGCACCCGGAGGGCGACCGGCCAGGTGACTTCTTCCTCCGTCCGGCGCAGGCCGGGATGCGCCTCAGGTGCCCGTCGTCACGGTCCGCTCCACCGACCAGCCGCCCCAGGTGCCGTCCGGCAGCCGCGCCCGGAGCCGCACATGGTGCACCACCCCACGGTCGCGACCCACATAGAAGCTAGAGGCGGAGTGGCCCTTCGGTGGGGTGCCACCCCACACCAGGGAGATGGTCGTACCGGCGTCGAGGCGGATCTGGTATTCCGTGACCACACCGTCCACCCGCGGCGGGTCCCAGGCCAGATCGAGGTAGCAGGCCCCGCTCTTCTCGTGGGTGCGCGCCGTGAACGCGGTCGGCGCGGTGTCCCGGCCGGCGCCGGTGCCCGGCGTGGTCAGGCGCACCGCCGCGCTCGCGGGCGAGAGGTTGTCGGCCGCGTCCCGGGCCCGGACGGAGAAGACATAGCGGGTGCCCGGCCGCAGCCCGGTGACGACGGCCGCGGTCTGGTTCCCGCCCACACTGTGGATCTTGGCTCCGCCCTGCCAGATGTCGTACGACACCACGGCCCGGTCGTCCTTCGAGGCGCCCCAGGACAGCTGTACGGCACGGCTGCCCACGGCCCGCCCGTCCGGCCGGGTCGGGCGGCTCGGCGCCGACCGGTCCGCCGCGACCATCGCCGGGGTGGTCGCCCGCACCGCACGGCTGCGCGGCCCGAGGCTGCCGTCCCCGCCCCGGGCCCGCACAGTGAACACATACACCGTGGACGGTCTGAGCCTGGTGACGTCCACCATGTGCTCGGAGCCCGGCACCTCGTCGACCTTCGTGGTGCCCCGATACACCTCGTAGGCGCGGATACCGGAACTGTCCGGCAGCGCGTTCCACATGACGTGCACGCTGGTGGCGCTTCCGGCAGCCGCGGTGAGCCCCGTCGGGGCGCCGGGCAGCCGCCCGCTGTCGCCGTCGGCGCCGCCCCGGCCGCAGGACGCCACCAGCAGCAGGGCGCAGACCACGACGGCGACTCGGCGCACGGTTCCGCCTCCCCGGGACGGCAGCACGGCAATGGTCCGGACCAATCGGATCCACTATGGCCCGCCCGCGACGCGGGCATCAAGAGGGCCGTATTGGAGACGGCGGGGGAGAGTTACGTATGCTGAGGGCACTGCGGCCGAACTTACCCGGGGAACAGGGGAGTTCGCGCCTGTGGCGCGGAACGCTGTCGTCGCTGATCCCGCGCCGGCACGGGCGGCCGGGGTGGCCTGGGCTGACACCGGCTCAGCGCCCCGGCCCTCGGCGATCTCTCACGAAGCGTCAGTTTCGTTGCTCCGAACGGCCCTGTACGGCCTCCACGTGCTGGCTCGGCCGCCCGACCCGCACCAGATTGTTCCGGTGACTCCATGTCCCCCACGAAAAGGGTCCCTCATCGTGCGTGTCCAGTCGCTGACGCTGGCCGCGGCCGGCGCCGCCCTGCTCGCCCCGGCCACTCTGCCCGCCCCCGCCGTCTCGTTCGCGGCCCCCGGTCCGCGGCACCGGATCACCGCGACCGATCTGCTGGCCCGGGTGCGGGACTGTGCCCAGGTCTCCAAGGGCCGCTACCGCTCCGACGCCGACACCGCCGCCACCGTCCCCGTGTGCGGCACCTCGCAGGCCGTCTTCTGGAAGGCGGACCTGGACATCGACTGTGACGGCCGGCCCACCGCCCACTGCAACCGCGGCGCCGACCCGTCGTTCTCGGCCGCCACCGCCTACCAGCAGTCCAACGGCCGCCAGCTCGACGCCGAGAAGCTGCCCTACGTCGTCGTACCCGCCCCCAGCGGCCGCTGGAACCACTGGGCGTCCGGCGTCCGGGGCGGTGCGGTCGCCGCGGTGATCTACCAGGACCGGGTGCAGTACGCCGTGGTCGGCGACACCGGACCGCGCGACATCATCGGCGAGGCCTCGTACGCCACCGCGAAGGCGCTGGGCGTGAACCCCGACCCGCTGGTGGGCGGGGTGCCCTCCGGCGTCACCTACATCGTCTTCAAGGACTCCGGGGTCGACCCCATCGAGGACCGTGCGGAGGCGGAGGCGGAAGGGGAGCGGCTGGCGGAGGAGTTCGTCGAGGGCGGCTGACCCGTGACCGGCCGCCCCCGGCCGTGGGGGTCAGACTGCCGCCCAGCCGTTGTCGACCGGCAGGATCGCGCCGTTGATGTTGCTCGCCGCGTCCGAGGCGAGGAAGACGATCGCGGCCGCCTGTTCCTCGGGCTCGGAGACCTGGCCCGCGTTGCCGAAGTACGGGCCGAGCGCGGCCGGCCCGTGGGCGCCGTCCTCCAGGTCGATCCGGATCTCCGTCCTGGTGCCGCCGGGCGCGATGGCGTTGGCCCGGATGCCCTGGTTGCGGTACATCACCGCCAGGTTCTTGGTCAGGCCGACGATCCCGTGCTTCGAGGCCGTGTAGGCGGCGCCCGCCGCGCTGCCGCGCAGACCGGCCTCGGAGGCGGTGTTGACGATCGCGCCGCGGCCCGCCGCCAGCATGTGCGGCAGCACCGCCCGGGTGAGCAGGAACGGCGCGGTGAGGTTGACCCGTATCACCCGCTCCCACTCCGTGTCGCTGACGTCCGCGAGCGCCGACATCCGGTCCATGATCCCGGCGTTGTTCACCAGGACGTCCACTCCGCCGAACCGCTCCACCGCGGTCGCGACCACCTGGTCCACCACGGACTGCTCGCTGAGGTCCCCGGTGACGGCCACGGCCGTACCGCCCGCCTTCTCGATCTCCGCCACCGCCGCGCCCGCGGTTTCGGCGTTCAGGTCGGCGACCAGGACCCGGGCGCCCTCCCTGGCGAAGGCCAGGGCGGCGGCACGCCCGATCCCCGATCCCGCGCCGGTGACGATGACGCCGCGCCCGTCGAGTCCGCTGGCCATGTGGTGCTCCCATCAGGTGGTTCGAGGCGCTCTGCGCCTGGTGCGGTCACACCATACGACTTAATGTCTTCAGGTGACATAAAGTCGTGGCCGGAATTTCCGCCATCCCGGCTTCTCGGGGAGAATCCCGGTGCGACAGCCGCCGGCGCCGGAGGGACAGATGACCGCAGGGGGACGCACGGGACGCCCGCCGCTGACCGAGGAGCGCAAGGCCGAGATCAGGCTGGAGATCGCCCGCGCCGCGGTGGACCTGTTCGTCACCCAGGGGGTGGCCGCGACCACGGGCGAGCAGATCGGGCAGGCGGTCGGGGTCTCGGCGCGCACGGTGTGGCGCTACTTCCCGAGCAAGGAGGCCTGCGTACGGCCGTTGTTCGCGGCCGGCATCGAGGCCGTCGCCGACTGTCTGCGCGCCTGGCGCCCCGGCCGGCCGCTGGTGGCGGTCTTCGAGGACGCCGTACCGACGGACAGCCGGCTGGTGGCGGGCCCGGACCGCGCCACCATGGGAGCCCTGGTCCGGCTGACCCGCGGCGAACCGGGCCTGCGGGCGGAGTGGCTGCAGTCCTACGACGAGGCCGAACCGGCGTTCGCCCGCGCCCTCGCCGAACGCTCCGGGCTGGCCGCCGACGACCTGCGGCCCGCCATCCAGGCGGCCATGTTCAACGCGGCCCTGCGCGCGGCCGTCGAGCACTACGCCTGGCGGGTCGCCGACGAGACCACGGACCCCGCCACGGCGGAGGCCGAGCTCACGGCGACCATGCGCTCGGCCCTCGCGGTGGTGGCGGAGGGGCTTGCCTAGGGCCGGCGACGCCGGCATGCACCGGACGGCGGGCCCAGGGGTCCTCAGACCTTGCGGTAGGTGTACGCCTCGGCGGCGGCCGCCGCCACCGCGTCCAGGTCGGCCCCGGTGCTGGCCGTGACGACCGCGGCGACCGCGCCCTCGACGAACGGGGCGTCCACCAGGCGGGTGCCGTCGGGGAGTTCGTCGCCCTCGGCGAGCAGCGCCTTCACGGTGAGCACCGCGCTGCCCAGGTCGGCGAGGACGGCGACCCCGGCGCCCCGGTCCACGGACGCGGCAGCCGCGGCGATCAGCTCGGCGCTGGTGCCGAGCCCGCCGCCCTCGGTGCCGCCCGCCGGGGCGACCGGCACCGTCGTGGCGCCGCCCGCCAGCCCCTTGGCCAGCTCCGCGACGGACGCCGCGACCTGCGCGCTGTGTGACACCAGCACGATCCCGACCAGCTTGTTCTCACTCACCGGCCGCCTCCGCGAGACCCGCGACGAGCAGCGCCGACGAGGTGGCGCCCGGGTCCTGGTGGCCGATGCTGCGTTCGCCGAGATAGCTCGCCCGGCCCTTGCGGGCCTGCAACGGGATCGTCGCCTCGGCGCCCTGCTCGGCGGCGGTCCGCGCCGCCCCGAAACCGTCACCGAGCGCGTCGACGGCCGGCACCAGGGCGTCGATCATCGTCTTGTCCCCGGGCGCGGCCCCGCCGAGCGCCATGACCTTGTCCACCCCGGCCCGCAGCGCCTCGGCGAGCTGGGCCTCACTGACCTCGGCCGCGTCGCCGAGCGCCTTGCCGGTACCGCGCAGCAGCGTGCCGTACAGCGGCCCGGACGCGCCGCCGACCGTGGAGATCAGCCGGCGCCCGGCGAGTGTCAGCACGGCACCCGGGGTCGCGGGCGCGTCCTTCTCCAGCGCGGCCACCACGGCCTTGAACCCGCGCTGGAGATTGCTGCCGTGGTCGGCGTCCCCGATGGGGGAGTCAAGGGCGGTGAGCCGCTCCGCCTCACGGTCGACGGATGCGGCGGTCACCGCCATCCAGCGGCGGAAGAAGTCGGCGTCGAGCACTGGATCTCCTTGCGTTGCGGTACGGACGCGGGTCGGTGCTGTCTCTCGCTCACATACCCCAGCGCAGCGCCGGTGTCTTCACCGGCGCGTCCCACAGCCGCAGCAGCTCCTCGTCGACCTGGCAGAGCGTGACCGAGGCACCGGCCATGTCCAGGGAGGTCACGTAGTTGCCGACCAGCGTGCGAGCCACGCTCACCCCGCGCTCCGCGAGCACCCGCTGGACCTCGGCGTTGAACCCGTACAGCTCAAGGAGCGGGGTCGCGCCCATGCCGTTGACCAGGACGAGGACCGGGTTGCGCGGCGGCATGTCCTCCAGTACGGCGTTGACCGCGAAGTCCGCGATCTCGCCGGAGGTCATCATGGCCCGCCGCTCCCGGCCCGGCTCGCCGTGGATGCCGATGCCCAACTCCAGCTCGCCGGGCGGCAGATCGAAGGTCGGGGTGCCCTTGGCCGGCGTGGTACAGGCGCTCAGCGCGACACCGAAACTGCGGGAGTTCTCGTTCACCTGGCGCCCGACGGCCTCCACCCGCTCCAGCGGCTGTCCCTCGGCGGCGGCCGCCCCGGCGATCTTCTCGACGAACAGGGTGGCGCCGGTGCCGCGCCGGCCCGCCGTGTACAGACTGTCGGTGACGGCCACGTCGTCGTTGACGAGCACCTTCGCGACCTGGATGCCCTCGTCCTCGGCGAGTTCGGCGGCCATGTCGAAGTTGAGCACGTCACCGGTGTAGTTCTTCACGATGAACAGCACCCCGGCCCCGCTGTCCACGGCGGCGGCGGCCCGGGCCATCTGGTCCGGGACGGGGGACGTGAACACCTCGCCCGGACAGGCGGCCGACAGCATCCCGGGCCCGACGAATCCGCCGTGCAGCGGCTCATGCCCGGAACCGCCGCCCGAGACCAGCGCGACCTGCCCGGCGACGGGGGCGTCCCGTCGTACGATCACCCGGTTCTCCACGTCCACGGTGAGGTCGGGAAAAGCCGACGCCATGCCCCGCAGCGCATCCGCCACCACGGTTTCCGGAACGTTGATCAGCATCTTCATGTGATCCTCCAAATGACGTTACCAGACTAGTCTCTGACCTGCTTCTTCACAGGTCAGAGCAGGTTTTACCGGTCTGCTTCGGTGACTGTTCGTCAGGTGTGGGCGGGGGTCGTGACCGCGAGCGGCGTAGTTGTCCTGAGCGCAGTATCGACCTTGTGCGGACGAAGGTCACCTGGGCGGGCCAGTAAAGGGGACGGGCCGGGACCAGCCCACAGGGAGCAGGGCCGATTCCGTGGTGTAGGGGGCTACACCACGGAATCGGGAGAGCACTCCCTCGTAGCGGCGCGCGGCTCACGAAAGGGTTGGAAGCGGAAACGGACGCTTCCCGACGGAGGCGGTCGCTGTTCCTCCTGACATTTCTGAACCACTGATGCGGAGGCGTCCCCCGTCATGGCAACTGTCCTCTATCACCTGGGCCGTGTGGCCTTCAGATGGCGATGGTTCGTCGCCCTGCTGTGGGTGGCGGTGCTGGGTGTCGTCGGATTCGCCGCGTCCAAGGCGCCCGCGGCGGCCGACGAGGGTTTCACGATGCCCGGGATCGAGTCCCAGAAGGCGTTCGACCTGATGGAGAAGCGCTTCCCCGGTACGACGGCCGACGCGGCGACCGCACGGATCGTGTTCATCGCGCCCAGCGGTGAGAAGGTCACCGCGGCCGGCAACCGGGCCGCGATCGAGAAGCTCGTCGACGAAGCGGCCGACGGCTCCCAGGTCTCCGGTGCGGTCGGCCCCTTCCAGGCCAAGGCCGTCAGCAAGGACGGCACGACCGCGTACGCCACCGTGTCCTTCAAGGCGAAGGCGGACGACCTCACCGACACCAGCAAGAAGCATCTTGAGCGGGCCATCGACCAGGCCCGGGACGCGGGTCTGACGATCGAGGTCGGCGGCGACGCGCTCGCGAAGCAGCCCGCGGCCGGCGGACCCGCCGAGGTGGTGGGCATCGCCGTCGCCGCGCTCGTTCTGCTGATCACGTTCGGTTCCCTGGCGGCCGCCGGCCTGCCCCTGCTCGCCGCGATCACCGGTGTGGCCGTCAGCATGACCGGGATCATGGCGCTGGCCCACACGTTCGGCTTGTCGGACAGCACCGGCACGCTCGCCAGCATGCTCGGCCTGGCCTGTGGCATCGACTACGCCCTGTTCGTCGTCTCCCGCTACCGGGAGGAGCGTGCCAAGGGGCACGCACCGCGGGAGGCCGCCGGTCTGGCCGTCGGCACGGCGGGCTCCGCGGTCGTCTTCGCCGGACTCACCGTCATCATCGCGCTCGCCGGTCTCTGGGTGGTCGGCATCCCGATGCTCACCAAGATGGGCCTGGCCGCCGCCGGTGCGGTGCTCGTCGCCGTGCTGGTCTGCCTGACCCTGGTCCCGGCGATCCTCGGCTTCTGGCCGAACGCGGTGCTTTCGCGGGGCACCCGCAGGAACTCCGAACGCCACCGCAGGAAGCGGCTCAGGACCGACAACGGCGGCTCTAGATGGGCCAAGGCGGTCGTACGCCATCCCCTGCCCGTGCTGCTGCTCGGGGTGGTGGGACTGGGCGCCGTCGCGACTCCCGTGACGCACCTCGAACTCGGTATGCCGGGCGACGAGTCCAAGCCGACCTCCACCACCGAGCGCCGCGCCTACGATGCCCTGGCCGAGGGGTTCGGCCCCGGTTTCAACGGGCCCTTGAGCATCGTCGTCGATGCCACGGGATCCGCTGACCCGAAGGCGGCGGTGACCACGATCTCGAAGCACATCGCGGCCGCGAAGGGCGTCGTCTCCGTCTCGCCTGCCCGTTTCAACCAGGCAGGGGACACCGCGGTGTTTTCCGCCACCCCGTCCACCAGCCCCACCGACGAGAAGACCAAGGACCTGGTCAAGACCATCCGTGCCGACCGGCCGGGCATCGAGAAGGACGCCGGCGTCTCCTTCGAGGTGACCGGCAAGACCGCGCTGGACATCGACGTCGCGGACAAGGTGCAGGCCTCGCTGGTCCCCTACCTCGCGGTGGTGGTCGGCCTCGCGATCGTGCTCCTGCTGCTGGTCTTCCGTTCCCTCCTCGTGCCGCTCAAGGCCGCTTTCGGCTTCCTGCTCTCCGTCCTGGCGGCTCTCGGCGCCGTCGTCGCGGTCTTCCAGCAGGGCCACGGCGCGCAGCTGCTGGGCGTGCAGTCCACCGGCCCGATCATGAGCATGATGCCGATCTTCCTGGTGGGCATCGTCTTCGGCCTCGCGATGGACTACGAGGTGTTCCTGGTCTCCCGGATGCGCGAGGCATACGTCCACGGGGACGCGCCCAAGGAGGCGATCGTCTCCGGGTTCCGGCACAGTGCCCGGGTCGTCGTGGCCGCAGCGCTGATCATGACGGCCGTGTTCTCCGGGTTCGTCGGCGCCGACGAGTCGATGATCAAGATGATCGGCTTCGGCCTCGCGATCGCGGTCGTCTTCGACGCCTTCGTCGTCCGGATGGCGATCGTGCCGGCCCTCCTCTCCCTGCTCGGGAACAAGGCCTGGTACCTGCCGAAGTGGCTGGCCCGGCTGCTGCCCGACATCGACGTCGAGGGCGAGAAGCTGAGCCGCAAGGTACCCGCCCCGGCGGCCTCCGTGGACGACGGACCCCAGCCGGCCGAGTCCGCCCTGACCCACTGAGCCGCAGCAGGCGAGGGGCCGCCCCTGACGGGCGGCCCCTCGCCGGTTCGCCGTCCGCGCCCTGCCCGCCGCCCTCGCGTTCACCTGCGGCGCCCTGCCTGGTGCGGCGCCGTCGGCGCCAGGCCCATGAGGTCGGTCCGGTCGTCCTCCGCGGATGCTTCGACCTCGGTCCACGCCCGGCCGAACCTCTCCCGGGCGACGACGGGCGGATCTCCGGCGGCCGCCTCACGGCGGGCAGGCCGTGAGCGCCGTCAGGAGGCCGTCGGCCAGGAGCCGGGGCGGGGCGGCTTCGCCCGGTGCCGCCGCCGTGGCGCGCAGGACGGCCTTCAGATGTGCCCCGGGGAAGGTGGCGGCATAGGCAACGGGATCGTCGGCCGCGTACGCCGTCGCGAGCGCCGCGCCGAGGGCCGCCGCGTGCGCCTCCGCGAAGGCGCGGGCGTTCGCCTCGGTGCTCAGCCGCGCGTACTCGTGGCCGTACGCGTCCGCCTCGGCGGTGGAGTACCCGTTGGCCAGGGCGTAGTCGCGGGCACCCGCGTGGCCCTGCGCGTAGGCGCCGGCACGGTCGTAGGCGGCGTCGTGCAGCCGCAGCAGCAGCGGGCCGAGTGCCGACCGCCAGGTGTCCCGGTCGCCCGGTGCGCCCCGGGCCGCCGCGCGGTGCAGGGCGGCCGGCGCGGCCGTGTCCGCCGTGCCCGCGAGCAGCGGCAGTACGGTCTCCGCCTGCCAGACGTGCACGGGCCGCAGCCCGGCAGGGATCCTCGCCGTGCCGAGCAGGGCGTGCAGCCGGGTCGCCCAGGCGTCCGCGGCGGGCGGCGCCAGTTCCCCGTGGACGGCGGTGGCGAGCCGCCACAGCCAGGCGGGCACCCCGGCCGCGGGCGGCTCGGCGGCCTGGGTCCGCAGCGCGGCGCGGAAGGCCGCCGGTGCGGCGGTGGTCGTGGCCATGTGCGCTCTTTCCTCGGGCGGGTCAGCCGTGCAGAGACGTGCCGTCGATCGCCACGCGGCGGCCTTCCCTGGTGTGCGGGAAGTAGTCCCACACGGCGTGGTGCTGCACGCTGCGGTTGTCCCAGAACACCAGGGTGCGCTCCTGCCAGCGGACCCGGCAGTGCAGCAGCGGGGTGCGGGCGATGTGCGCGTACAGCATCCCCAGCAGGGCGTCGCTCTCGGCGCGGGACAGCTGGGTGATGTGCGAGGTGTAGGGGGCGTTGACGAACAGCAGTTTGCGCCCGTTCTCTGGGTGGCGGACGACGACCGGCTGTTCGGTGCGCGGCACGTCGTACTCGGGCGGCGGGGTCAGCCCGGCGTCCGTCCAGGGCTTGGCGCCGTCGTGGAGGGCGGTCAGAGTGTCGAGGAAGCCGCGCAGGGCGGGGGAGAGCAGCTCGTAGGCGAGGTGCATGTTGGCGAACAGGGTGTCGCCGCCGCTGCCGCCCTCGGGAATCGTGGTGATGTACAGCATCGAGCCGAGGGAGGGCTCCGGGTCCGCCGTGCCGTCGGAGTGCCAGCCGTTGCCGGCGACGGCCTTGGAGTCCCTGTCCGCCTTGATCTGAAGGATGTACGGATCGGATCCCTCGGCGGCGAGGGCGACGGGGTGCAGCGCGCCGAAGACGCCCGCGAACCGCTTGTGCTGGTCGGGGGTCAGGTCCTGGTCGCGGAAGACCAGCACGTGATGGGTGTGGAAGGCGTGCTTGAGCTCCTTCTCCTGCTGCGGCGTCAGCTCCCGGGAGAGGTCGAGACCGGTGACCTCGGCGCCCAGCACCGGGGTGATCGGGGCGACGGAGAGGGTGTCGTAGGGCTCGGCGGGCCGGGTGGTGAGCTGCGCCACGGCGCGCAGTGCGTAGTCCTCCATGAGGGACCTCCTTGGGGCGGGGCGGGGCGGGGCGGGGCGGACGAGGGCAGGGGCGGGTGAGCGGGGTCAGAGCCCGCGGTCGAGGAGTTCGGCGACCACCAGCCGGCCGAAGGCGAGGTTGCCGTGGATCGTGTCGTCGGCCTGGCAGAAGACCGGCCGCTGGTGTCCCGCGCCGTCGCTGGCGCGGGCCCGCAGGTCGAGCAACTCCACACCACGTGCCGTCAGTTCGGCGCCGATGACGTCCTGGGCGGCGAAGAAGACACCCGGGTCGGACGTGCCGGGGACACGCTGCGGCGGCATCAGGGCCAGCACCCGCAGTCCGAGGGCGGCCGTACGGTCGTAGAAGGCGAGCGCACCGCGCACACTCGCCCGGACCAGGTCGCCGAACAGGCCGCTGCGCAGGAACCGTTCGGGCACGGTGCCGTGCCGGTCGCGGTGGATGTCCCAGTTCTGCCGGGTGGCCACCGTGTGCGCGCTCAGCCCGAACGTGCACACGAGCGGCACCCCGAGCCCCGCGAACCCGGGCACGCCGAGCGCGTCCAGCGACTCCCTGACCAGCCGCCGCGCCCGCGCGTCCCGGAATTCCAGATCACCGTCACCGTCGTCGAGGAACGGCCCGAGGAAGTCCCGGCCCGAGCCGACCGGGCCGCCCACGAAGGGCAGCCCCGCCTGGTGCGCGGCCCGTCCGACGCAGCCTGCGTGGGAGTCACCGAGCAGAAGGAACCGGGCCGGAACGGGGGGCGTAGTAGTCGAGTACGGCGTCGTCACACCAGTGGTCCTCTCCGCCGGTGACGGGGGTGGAAGGCGCGGGCACCGGCGCGGGCGGCGCCGCGTCGGCCCCGGGCCGGACGGCCCGGAAGAAGTGCCGCATCACGAAGGCCACTCCGTCCGGGGTGACCGTGCGCAGGTTCGGGCCGTAGAACGCCGCCCGGTACGGGAAGCCCGTGACGATCTCGTACGACGGGAAGTAGTCGACGTCGTCGGACGCGTCGGCGAGCTGGCCGGCCGCCGCGCGCAGCACCGACTTGGAGTGGGTGGTGGCGACCAGCGCGTGCCGCCCGGTGGCGGTCGCCGTCAGTGGGACCGGGGAGACGGTGAGGACCGTGCGCAGCCGGGAGTTGACGCCGCGCGCCATGGCGAGCACGGCCGTGAGGTCGCGGTGCACCCGGTCCACCGTGTGGTTGCGCAGGACGTGCCGGCCCGGGTCGTAGCTGCCGCGCACGGTACCGGGGCACACCGGCAGGACCGTTCCGGTACGGGCGTCGTGCCACGCCTCGGTCAGGCCGAGGGTGAACACGAGGACCGCGGCTTCGGCGAGGGCGGTGCGGACCGCGTCGAGGGTGATGGCGCGGGCCCGCAGCACGTCCTCCGGCGAGCGGTGGCCGGCCGGTTCCACGCCCGGCCGGTAGGGGTCGTAGAAGGCTCCGTCCTCCTCCCACACCTCCTGCGGCGGCGTCTCCTCCTCCAAAGCCCAGGCGACCCACTGGCGCAGCGCCGCGGCCGTGTAGATGTTGCCGGTCCGGAAGGAGAACCGGCGGTATCCGCGGGCCGCCTGCTCGGCGGGCGTCAGGCCCGGGGGCGGCAGTTCGGCGTCGTACCAGTGCATGCCCTCGGCCAGGAGGGCCCGGCCGATGTGCGCGGCGAAGCAGGACCCGGCGGTGACGACGGGATCGTCCTGGCCGATGGCGAACTTCGGCGTCCACAGGCCGTCGATGTCCGCCGGGTCGGGTTCGGCGACCGCGGTGCGCCAGAACGACCGGGCGGGCAGGCGGGTGTACGGATGCTGCACGGGTGGTCTCCTCAGATCCGTCCGGCGGGCTGCGGCCGGGCGTCGGACGGGGACACGGTCTCGGTGAGGGCGGCGGCGATCTCCCGGACGTGTGGCTCGCCGACGATCTGGTAGTGGTCGGCGTCGACGTGGTGCAGCCGGTACGGCGCCGGGAGGTGGGCGTCCCAGGCGCCGGGGGCGGTCGGATCGGGCGCGAGCGCGGCCTCGGCCACGGGGCGGACCGCCAGCCATACGGCGGCGGGCGTCCGGCGCAGCCTCGGCAGCCGGTGCCCGGCCATGGCCGCCAGGTTGGCGCGGCAGCAGCGCGCGAGCCGCTCGGCGTAGACGCGACCGGACTCCGCGAGCCCGTCGGCCGGGTCCGCGCCCGAGGCCGCCGGCCGCCCCGCGCCGTGCCCCGGGCCCGTCGGCCGCCCCGTGCCGTTTCCGCTCAACTCGCGGGCGAACACGGCCTGTATCCGCTCCTCGTCATAACCGGCGAGGCGCTGCCCGGCACCGGGCGGCGGCGGATCCAGGAGATGCAGGGCGGTCACCGGCCGGTCCTCGGCCTCGGCGAGCGCGGCCATCGACAGCGCGGTCCACGCCCCGAACGACCAGCCGGCGAGCGTCAGGCGGCGTTCGGGTTCCGGGAACTCCCGTCGTACGGCGGCCAGGTAGTGCGCGGCGCGCTCCTCGATGGGGCGCTCCGGCAGCCCGGGGTCGCGCAGGGCGGGGTCGGCGATCAGGCAGACGGTGCGGTCGTCCGGCAGGGCGGACACCAGCGGCCGGTAGGCCTGGATGTCCCCGCCCACCGGATGCACCAGGCACAGCACGTCCGGCCCCGGGCCGCGCTGCCACACCTCGACGTCCACCGAGCCGTACGGGCGGACACCGCCGTCGAGGTGGCCGAGGATCTCCGCGAGGCTCACCCGGTGGCTGAGCCGGGACAGCTCGATGTCGGTGCCGTGCCGGCGTTTGATCTCGTCGAGCAGCTCCAGCAGGGTCAGGGAGTCGGCGCCCAGGTCGTACAGGGCGGCCTGCGGGTCGACGGTGTCCACGCCGAGCAGGCCGAGGAGGATTCCGGTGATCTGCGCGCCGAGGTCGGCCGGTACGGGCACGGCCGGTTCGGGGGCGGGTTCGGCGGCCACCGGTTCGTACGCGTAGAAGGCCCGTGCGGCCGTCAGGTCCGTGGTGCTCACCATGAGACACGGCAGTTGGAGGTGGAGGGCCCGCTCGAAGACGGCCGTACCCTCCTGCGGGGTCAGCGCCACGGCGAGGTGGTCCCGGTGCCGGGCGTCCGCCCGGCCGGCGTGCCGCTGGGCCATGCCGACGTCCCGCCACGCGTCCCAGCCGACACTGGTGCGGACGGTGGCGTCGCCGCCGGGCGCGGTGCGATGGGCGTAGGCGTCGAGGCAGGCGTTGGCGGCCGCGTAGTCGAACTGGCCGACTCCGCCGAACCGGGCCGCCATCGAGGAGCAGTACAGGACGTGGTCGGGGGCGTGTTCGGCGACGAGCAGTTCGACCAGCAGGGCGCCGCGCAGTTTGGCCGCCGTGACACCGCGGGCGGCGGCCGGCTCGCGCCGCGCCAGGAGCCCGCCCGCGGCGCTCCCGGCGGCGTGCACGATGCCGGCCAGGCCGTCCAGCAGCGGGCTCAGCCGGTCCGCGACGGCCGCGGGTTCCTCGGCCGCCAGGTCGGCCGTGACCAGGGTGACCCGTTCGCCGAACTCCCGTAGCACGGCGGGCACTTCGGTGCCGCGGGCCACCAGGACGACCCGGTTGCCGGGGTGCCGCAGGAGGCTCGCGGCCAGGGTGGTGCCGATGCCGCCGGTGCCGCCCAGGATCAGATGGGTGCCCGGCGCGGCGGCCGGCCGGGGTGTCTCGCCGACGGGCACCGGCACGCTGGTGGGATGCCACCAGAAGCCGTCCCGCAGGGCCGTCGCCCGGTCGGCGACGGCGTCGTCGAGGAGCAGGTCGGGCAGGCGGGCGGCCCAGTCGGCCGGGTGCGGGCCGGGCAGGTCGGTCCAGCGCAGGGTGACGCCCAGTTCCTGCCGGGGGACTTCGAGGGCGGCGGCGAGCAGGCCCGCCTCGGGGGTGTGCACGCTCCCGGTGACCGGCTGCGCCCGCTGGGACAGCAGCCAGGCCCGGGGCCGCCGGGGCTCCGGGCGACCGGCGAGGGCCAGCGCGAGGGCGGCGACGGTGTCGAGGCAGGCCCACTGGGCCGTCTCCAGCGCTGACGCGGTCAGGCTGCCGTCGAGGGCGAGCGGCAGCGCGTGCAGCCAGTCGACGGCCGGTCCGTCCGCGCCGGCCAGGCGGCCGAGCAGGTCGGCGAGCTGCCCGGCGTCGGCGACATCGGCCTCGTAGCGGTCGTCGCCGAGCCGGGTCAGCCGCTGCCCGGCGCGCACGGTCACCACCCGGGCGTAGTGGCGTTCCAGGAACCGCCAGCTCTCGCCGTCCTGGCCGGGGCCGATCACCACCACGGCGGTACGGCCGGACACCGCGGGCCCGGTGCGGGCGCGCCGCGAGCGCGTCCACAGCGGCTGGTGCAGCCACTGCGCGGCAGGCAGCCGGGAGGTCCCGGACCGCTCCTCGGCGGGGCGGGGCAAGCCGTACTCGGCGGCGCGCGAAGAGCCCTTCCCGGCGGCGCGCGGAGCGTCGCGCTCGGGGGCGCGCGGGTAGTCGTACTCGCTCGTGTCGAAGGCGGGCGGCGGGAAGTCCCAGGGCGCGGCGGCCGGACCCGCCGGCCATGCGACGGTGCGGCCGGCCGTCCATGCCTCGGCGAGGGCTTGCGGGTCGCGGCCCTCGACCGGCGGTGCGTCCCGGGACGGGGGCGCGGTGACCGCCGGCAGGGCCCGCAGCCAGGCGACGGCCGAGGCGGCGTCCGGGCAGACGGCCGCCGCGCGGTGGGCCAGGGCGGGCCGCCCGGCCTGGAGGTGGCGCAGCACCTGGGGGTAGGCGTCCGGACGGGCGGTGAGGTAGTCGGCGACGCGGCGCGCGTCCGCGCGGACCGCGGCCTGCGAGGCGCCGGACAGCACCAGGCACGGCAGCGGCTGTGCCGGGTCCGGGTCCGGTACCGGGTCCGGCTGCTCCAGCAGCACATGGGCGTTGGTACCGCCGATGCCGAAGCCGCTCACCCCGGCCACCCGGCGCGGGCCGGCCGGCCAGGGCTCGGCGGCGACCGGGATCCGGAACGGGCCGTCGGCGATCTCCGGGTTGAGCCGGCCGAAGTCGGCCGTCGGCGGCACGACCCCGTGGTGCACGGCGAGCACCGCGCGCACCAGGCCGGCCACGCCCGCCGCCGCGCCCAGATGCCCGATCTGGCTCTTCACGGACGACAGCGCCACCCGCGCGTCCGCCGCCAGTCCGTACGCCTGCCGCAACGCGGCCGCCTCCACCGGGTCGCCGAGCCGGGTACCGGTGCCGTGCGCCTCCACATACCCGACGTCGCCGCCGGAGCGACCGCTGCGGTCCAGCGCCGCGCGGATCGCCGCCCGCTGCCCGGGCAGTGACGGAGCGCTGTAACCGAGCTTGCCGGAACCGTCGTTGTTGAGGCCCGAGCCGGTGACGACCGCGTACACGGTGTCGCCGTCCCGGCGGGCCGCGGCCAGCGGCTTGAGGACGACCACGCCGGTGCCGCTGGCCCCCACGGTGCCCTCGGCGTCCGCGCTGAAGGGCCGGCAGTGCCCGTCGGGGGAGAAGATGTGCTGCGGCCGGTAGGTGTAGCCGTCGGTCAGTTCGGTGTCGACGAGGACCCCGCCGACGAGCATCACGTCGGCGTCGCCCTGCCGCAGCATCCCGGCCGCGACATGCACCCCGGCGAGCGAACTGGAGCAGGCGGACTGGAGCGTGAACGCCGGTCCGGTGAGCCCGAGATGGTAGGCGGCCTTGGTGGCGAGGAAGTCCTTCTCGTGGTGCAGGGCGAGCCGGAAGGAGTCCGGCAGCAGATCCGGGTCGCCGTCGCGGAGCATGCGCTGGAAGTAGGTGTTCTCGCCGCAGGAGGCGACCAGACCGACCCGCAGCCGGGCCGGCTCGCCGATTCCGGCGTGGGCCAGGGCCTCGGCGCAGTTCATCAGCAGCTGACGCTGCTGGGGGTCCATCAGCCGGGCCTCGTGCGGGCTGATCGTGAACCGGCCCGGGTCGAACGCGAGCGGCCCCGCCAGCTGGCTGCGGGCGCCGACCCGGCCGCCGTCCGCGGCGAAGTGCTCGATGCCCCGCCGGCCGGAGACGACCAGGTCCCAGAACGCGGCCAGGTCGGGCGCGCCCGGCAGCCGGACGGCCATGCCGACGACGGCGACGGGCTCATCCGCCCGCCGAGCGCTGCCGGACGCCCCCGGCCGGCGCGTCGGGGCGTCCCGGGTGGCGCCGCCGTCCGTCACCAGCCGGGCCAGGGCGCGCAGCGTGACGTGCTCGAACAAGTCCGGTACGGAGAACGGGAGATCGCCCTCTCCCGAGCATCTGAGCTGGAAGCGCATCAGGTCCAGGCTGGTGGCACCGGCGTCGAGGAACCGCTCGTCCACGCCGACGCTCCGCCCGGTCGCCGCCCGGAACAGCTCGGCCAGCCGCAGCTCCAGCGGCGACAGTCCGGCGTCCGCGCGGTCGCCCGGCCGCAGCTCGCGCCCCGGAGCGGTGAGCGCCGCCCGCCGGTCCACCTTGCCGCTGGGGGTGCGCGGCAGGTCCGTCACCCTGCGGAAGGCGGCGACCCGGACGTAGGCGGGCAGCAGCCGCGCCAGCCGCCGGGTCAGGTCCGCCGGGTCGGGATCCGCACCCCGGCACTGCAGGACGGCGACCAGCCTGCCGTCCAGCACGCCCGCGACCGCGTTGACCACCTCGTGGCACCCGAGCAGCGCGGCCTCGACCTGACCCAGCTCCAGGCGGTGGCCGCCGAGTTTGACCTGGCCGTCGTCGCGGCCGGCGTAGTGCAGCAGGCCGCGCTCGTCGAAGCGGGCGCGGTCCCCGCTGCGGTAGAGGGTGCCCAGCTCGGGGTCGTCGACGAACCGGTCGTGATGGTCGGCGGGATCGCCGAGGTAGCAGCGGTTCGCCATGGGACCGCCGATGAGGAGGTCGCCGGTCACACCCGGCGGGACGGGCAGACCCCCTTCGTCGACCACCCGCAGCACGGCCCCCGCCACCGGGCGCCCGATGGCGGGACGCGCCGGCCAGGCAGCCGGGTCGCCGTCCAGGCACAGGGCGCTGACGACATGGGTCTCGGTCGGACCGTAGTGGTTGAACAGCCGGGCGCCGTCCGGCAGCCCCGCGAACCAGCGCCGGATCGCGTCCGTACACACCAACTGCTCGCCCGCGGTCACGACATCACGCAGCCGGGACGGGAACACCCCCGCGCGCACGCCGTGTTCGGCGAGCAGCTGCAACGCCACGTAGGGCAGGAAGATGCGTTCCGCGCCGCCCGTCTCCAACTCGCGGAGCAGTGCCGGCACGTCCTGCCGCCAGGCCGGGCGCACCAGGCGCAGCTCGCCGCCGGAGCAGAGGGTGGTGAGGATCTCCTGGAAGGAGACGTCGAAGGAGAGCATGGAGAACTGCTGCGTGACGGCGGGCCGTTCGAGTCCTCCCGTGGTCCGCTGCCAGGTGAGCAGGTCGCACAGGGTCCGGTCGGGGACCCGGACGCCCTTGGGGGTGCCGGTGGAGCCCGAGGTGAACAGGGTGTAGAGCGGCCGCAGTCCGCGGTGCCGGTACGGCACCGGCGGCGCGGTGGGCGTGCGGGTGAGGGTGACGACGTGCCGCGGCAGGTCCGGCGGGGCGATCGTGGCCAGGACGTCCAGGTCCTGGGCGCCGGTCAGGACGCACAGCGGGGCCGCCTGGTCGAGCACATGACGCAGCAGGGCCGCCGGGTAGGCGGGGTCGAGGGGGACGACGGTCAGGTTGCGGCGGGCCGCCGCGAGAAGGGCGACGACATGCTCGACGGACGGCTGGAGGTAGAGGGCCACGGACGCCGGGGCGGCGGGATCCTCCGGCACGCTCAGGAGTGACGCCAACGCGTTGGCCTGGGCGTCGAGTTCGGCGTACGTGAGGGTGGTGCGGCCGAGGGTGACGGCGGGTGCGTCGGGAGTGCGGGCCACCTGGCGGGCGAACCCCTCGGCGACCGTCGCGAAGTCCGGTTCCGCCGGGGAGCCGTGGGCGGCCCCCGACGAGCGGTACGGGGCGACGAGCGCGCGCAGGGTCAGGTCACCGTCGCCGGTCAGCCGGTCCAGGGCCCGCCGGAACAACCGGTCCGCCGCTTCGGCGCGTTCGGCGCCGAAGTCGTCCCGGTACTCCCAGAGACAGCCGAACCCCGACTCGTCCTCCACCACCGACAGGGTCAGCGCGCACTTGGCGCCCGCGGGCTCGGGCCACAGGGGCTCGATCGCACAGCCCGCCAGCCGCAACGCGGAGAACTCCGTGTTCTCCAGGACGAACATGTAGTCGAAGAGCGGCGAGCGGTCGCGGAACGCCGGCGCGGACAGCACATCGGCGAGGAGGATCTCCTGCCCCTCCAGCACCCGGCGCACGGTGTCGGCGTGCGCCGTGAGATGGGTGCCCAGCAAGTCGTCGGGCCGTACGGCGAGGTCGAGGAGCACGGTGTTCGCGAACATGCCGACGCTCTCGGCGAACTCCGGGCGCGGCCGGTTCGCCACCGGAGCGGCGACCAGCGGCCGGGCCTGCCCGGTCACGCCGTACAGGCACGCGGCGAACGCCGACACCAGCAGCTGGAACCTGGTCAGGCCCAGTTCCGCGGCACGCCGGTCCAGCGCGGCACGGCGGACCAGGTCGAGGGAGGTGCGCAGCAGCCGGGCCCGGGCCCGCGGCCGGACCGGGGACGCGGACTCGGGAGCGGGCCGGGCGGGTGACGGTTCCGGCGCCTCGGCGTAGTGGTCGCTCAGCCGGGTGCGCAGCCGCTGGTATCCGGCGGCCGCCCGCCAGTGCCGCTGCCAGCGGGCGAGGTCGACAGGACCCGTGGCCGGGGCCGGACGTTCCGCCTCGCCCGCGTAGGCGCCGGTGAGGTCACGGAAGAGGAGGTTGAGCGACCAGCCGTCCACGGCCGCGTGGTGCAGATGCAGTAGCAGCAGACCGCCGCCGGCGTGCTCCGCCCAGGCGGCCCGCAGCATGTGGGGCTCGGTGAGGTCGAAGCGGTGGGCGAAGAAGCGGTCGGCGGTCTCCTGCCAGGGCTCCCCCTCGCGGGCGTCGAGCGGCTGCCAGGGATCGTACGGCGCCTCGGTGCGCTGCCGCAGGCCGTCTGGGGCGGGGACCAGCCGGGTACGCAGGGCAGGGTGGCGTTCCACCAGCGTGCGCAGCGCGCGGCGCAGCGCCTGCCCGTCGACGGCCCCCTGGACGCGGAAGGCGAGCGGCACGTCGTAGGAGCGGTCGTCCGGGTCGCGCCGGTGCAGGAACCAGAGGCGTTCCTGTTCACTGGTGGCAGGCCCCTCCGCGGCGGCCGTTGCGTCGGTTGCGGGTGGCACGGGCGGCCGCTCGTCGGCCGGAGCGGTGCGCACGGCGTCCGCGAGAGCGGCGAAGTCGGCCCGCAGCACCAGGTCCTGGGGGATGTCGACGCCGTACCGCTCCTGGATCTCGAAGCGGAGACGCAGCGCCTTCAGGGAGTCGCCGCCGCTCGGTATCCAGCGGTCGTCGGGACGCAGACCGCCGACGCCGAGGACGCCCTCGGCGATCTCCAGGACGGGACGCTGCTCCGGGCGGACGGCCACCGCGTCCGCACGGGTGCCGCGCCACGGTGTGGCCGCCTCGCGCAGCAGCGCGGCCTGGTCGACCTTGCCGTTGGCGGTCAGCGGGAGTTCCGGGACCAGGTGGGTGTGGTGGGGCCGCATGTACGGCGGCAGGGCGGCGGTGAGATGACGTTCGTAGTCGGCGAAGGAGAGGCCGTCGTCGCCGAGGACGAGGAAGGCCAGCAGCTCGTGGCGGTCCGCCGTGTCGCGCCGGGTGCAGACATGGGCGCGGCGCACGGCGGGCAGGGCCAGGATCTGCTGCTCCACCTCGCCGGGTTCGATGCGGAAGCCGCGCACCTTGACCTGCCGGTCGGCGCGTCCGACGTGGTGCACGAGCCCGTCGGCGTCCCGGCGTACCAGGTCACCGGTCCGGTACCAGCGGCGCGCGGAGCCGTCCTCGTCCGGCAGGTGGACGAAACAACGCCCGGTCAGTTCCGGGAGATTGCGGTAGCCGCGCGCCAACGCCGTACCGGAGAGGAGGAGTTCTGCCACCTCGCCGTCCTCCGCGGTGCGCCCGTCGGCGGTGCGCAGCAGCAGTCCGGTTCCCGGGAGAGCGGTGCCGATCGGGACCGACGAGTCGCCGTCGACGTCACGGGGGATCGGGTGGTACAGGGCGAACGTCGTGGCCTCCGTCGGCCCGTACACGTTGTAGAGGACCGTGGCCGCATCCGGGTTGGCGTCGTACCAGGCGCGGATCGCGCGCGCGTCGAGCCGTTCGCCGCCGACCAGGACCTGGCCCGCGTCGGCGAAGCAGCCGGGAACCTTGTCGACGACCGTGTTGAAGAGGGCCACCGTGATGAACAGGGTGTCGACGCGGCGCTCGCGCAGCACGGCGGCCAGCCGGTGCGGGCTGTGCACCTCGGAGTCGTCCAGGACGACGCAGACGCCGCCGGTGAGCAGCGGGGCCCAGATCTCGAAACTGAGCGCGTCGAAGGCCGGGTTGGACAGGCACGCGAAGCGGGCGCCGGGCCGCGGGTCGAGCCAGCCGGGCCGGGCCAGCCGCAGCACGCCCGCGTCGGTGACCTCGACGCCCTTGGGGCGGCCGGTGCTGCCCGAGGTGTAGAAGAGGAAGCCGGCCGGGTCGCCGTCGCAGGTGGGCGCGGACGGCTCCACCGCCACGGATGCCGCAGCCGGGCCGAGGAGCAGGCCGGCGTCGATCCCGTCGGCGTGCCCGGCCGTGCCGTCGTGGACGACCGTGACGGCACCGGAGTCGTCGAGGATGTGGCGCTGGCGGTCGGGCGGGCTGAGCCGGTCGAGGGGGACCACCGTGGCCCCCGCGCGGCGGATGCCGAGCATGACGCACACCAGTTGCCAGGAGCGGGGCAGGCAGACCGCGACGGACTGCCCGGCGGCCACGCCCTGTTCGCGCAGCCTCGCGGCTACCCGGCCGCTGAGCAGGTCGAGTTCCGCGTAGTCGAGCAGGCGCCCGCCGTCCTCGACGGCGACGGCCGACGGCGTGCGGTGCGCCTGGGCGAGCACGGCTTCGGCGAGTCCGGGTGCGGCCGGTCCGGCCTCGGCCGGTCCGGTTGCGGGGAGTGCGGCTTCGGCGAGTCCGGTTGCGGGCAGTGTGGCTTCGGCCGGTCCGGTTGCGGGGAGTGCGGCCTCGGCGAGTGCGGCTTCGGGCAGTGTGGCTTCGGCGAGTCCGGTTGCGGCCGGTCCGGTCGCGGGGAGGGAGGCTTCGGCGAGTCCGGTTGCGGGCAGTGCGGCCTCGGCGAGTGCGGCTTCGGGCAGTCCGGCCTTCGGCCGTGCCGGCTCGGTCGACCCGGCCTCGGCAGGTCCGGAGGATGCGGTGCGGTCGGTCATCGCGCTTCTCCCGCCGGTACCGCGACGGAGTGCGCCGCGCGCGTCGACTTCCCCTCGTGATGGGCGAGTTCGGCGGCGAGCAGCGCGGCCACCCGGGCGGTCTCGGAGCCCTCCAGGATCTCCCAGTGGTCGCAGGCCATCGTCTCCACGCGGAACTCGCCCTGCGCGCGCCGCCGCCAGAAGGCCCGGACCTCGGCGTGGAAGGGGGTGTCGCCGTCCGGCACGGCCTCGGCGAGGACCAGCCTGGCCGGGGAGGCGGCCGGTACGTGGTCGCGGGCGGTGAGCCGGTTGTGGTTGTAGATCCGGAAGTAGCGGTCCACCTGGGCGTCGTCGATGCCGGGGTACATCCCGTTGAACCGTACGAGTTTGTCGCGGAACTCGGCCGCGTCGACGGCGGTGATCGCCGCGCGGGCCTCACTGTCGTCGGTCGCCTGCGTGTCGAGGAGGACCACGCTCACATCGCCGCGCCCGGCCTGCCCGAGCAGGCGCCCCATCTCGTGGGCGACGAGCCCGCCGTAGGAGAGCCCGGTCAGGACGAGCGGACCCTCCCCGAGGGGTTCGAGGAGGCGCAGATACGTCTCGGCCATGGCCGCCACGCTGGGCAGCACGTCCTCTCCCGGGTTCACGCCGGGGGACTGGATGCCGTACAGGCCGGCGTGTGCGGGCAGGTGGGCGGCGAGGGGCAGGTAGCAGAAGGCGGTGCCGCCGGCCGGGTGCACGCAGACCACCCGCGGGCCGCTGCCCCGGCGGAACTCGATCAGGCTGCCCGGGGCGCGGTGTGCGCCGTCCTCGCGCAGCAGCGCGGCCAGCGACTCGATCGTCGGCCGCACCATGACCTCGGCGACCGGCAGCCGCCGGCCGAAGACCTCGGTGACCTCGTGGGCCATCTTGATGGCGGACAACGACGTGCCTCCTACGTCGAAGAAGTTGTCGCCGACGCCGATCGAGGGGTGGAGCAGAACGCGCTGCCATATCCGGTACAGGGCGTGCTCGACGTGGTCGCGCGGGCTTGCGGTGTTGACCTGGCCGGACGTCTGCTCGTGGACCAGGCGCAGCACAGTGGCGCGGTCGAGTTTGCCGCTGCGGCTCAGCGGCAGGGCCTCCAGGTCGAGGACGACGGCGGGCACCATGTAGTCCGGCAGGCTGCGGGCGAGGGCCGCGCGCCAGTCGGCGCTGGTGCGCGCCGCGGCGGCACCCCGGCCCACGGCGGCCACCAGCCGGGGCCGGCCCGCCGGGTCCCGGTCGGGGAGGACGACGGCCTCGCGGACGCCGGGCAGCCGCGTCAGCGCCGCCTCGATCTCGCCCGGTTCGATCCGGAAACCGCGCAGCTTCACCTGGTCGTCGGCGCGCCCCGCGTAGTGGAGCAGGCCGTCGTCGCCCCAGCGGGCCAGGTCGCCGGTGCGGTAGACGCGGGCGCCGGGCACGAACGGATCCGGCAGGAAACGTTCCTCGGTGAGGTCGGGGCGGCCCAGATAGCCGCGGGCGAGGGCCGCTCCGCCGAGGTGGACCTCCCCGACGACCCCGGGCGGGACCGGTTGCATCCGGGCGTCCAGGACGTAGCAGCGGGTGCCGGGCAGCGGGCGGCCGATGGGGCACGGGCGGTCCAGCGGGCGGGGGTCGTGGTGGGCGGTGCTGTAGAGGGTCGCCTCGGTGGGGCCGTAGCCGAAGCAGATCCGCAGGCCGGGCAGCCGCTCCGTCATGCGGTGCAGCGCGGCCTCGGTCAGCGACTCGACCCCGGTCAGCAGCTTGCGCAGACGCAGGCCGCGCAGCCGTCCGTCCGGATCCTCGTCGACCCATTTGACGTAGGCGGGCGGCAGGAACGCCTGCACGATCTCGTGCTCACGCAGCCAGGCGAACAACGCCTCCGGGTCGCCGCGCACCTCCTCGGGGACGATGTGCAGCGTCCCGCCGGTGGTGAGGGGCAGCAGGAGTTCGTGGACCGAGGCGTCGAAGCCGATGCTGGACCAGGCCGAGCCCGCCTCACCGGGGGCGGTGCCCATCCGGTCGTGCCAGGCCGAGAAGAGGTTGAGGACGCTGCGATGCTCGACGGCGACCCCCTTGGGGCGTCCGGTGGACCCGGAAGTGAAGATCACGTAGGCCAGTTGGTCCGGGGCCCGGGTGATCCCGGCCGGCGGCCGGCTCCAGGCCGTCCCCTCGGCCTCGGGCTCGGCCGCGACCTGGACTTGGACTTGGACCTCGGCCTCGACCGTGCGGATGTCGAGCCAGTCCCGCGGGCGGTCCGCTCCGGAGTGGTCGCTGAGGACCACGGGGCACACGGCGTCCTCGACCATGGCGGCGAGGCGTTCCCAGGGCTGGCCGGGGTCGAGCGGGAGATAGGCGGCACCCGCCTTGAGGATGCCGAGGATGCCGACGGCCAGGTCGACGGTGCGGCGCGCGTGCAGTCCGACGACGTCACCCGGGCGGACGGCACGGCCGACGAGGGCGTGCGCGAGCCGGTTGGCGCGCCGGTCGAGCGTCGCGTAGTCCAGCGCGTGCTCGCGGTCGGTGACGGCGGTGGCGGTGGGGTGCGCGCGGGCCCGGGCCTCGAAGAGTTCGGTGAGACCGGAGGCCGCACGCAGGGCGGTAGCGGTCGCGTCGGACGGGTCGCGGGCCTCCTCCCGTGCCCCCGTCGCGTCGCCGGCGCCGATCAGCGCCTGGCGCTCGCGCGGGTCCATCAGCTCCAGGGTGTCGACGGTGCGGTGCGGGTGCCGGGCCATGTCGGTGAGCAGGTGTCGCAGGTGCCCGGCCCAGCGTTCGGCGGTGGCGGTGTCCAGCAGCGCGGTCGCGTGGTCGAGGTGCCCGGTGACCCGGCCCCCGGACTCGGTCGCCGACAGGGCGAGGTCGAACTTGGCCGGGGCGTGCGCGATCGGCAGCGGCGTGGTCTCGACGCCGGGCAGCTTCAGCAGGTCGTGCCGGTCCGGGACCCAGGCCAGCATGGTCTGGAACAGCGGGGTGTGGGCCGCGCTGCGGGGTGGGTTCACCACCTCGACGATCCGCTCGAACGGCAGGTCCTGGTGGGCCAGGGCGTCGCGGACCACCGCACGGGTCCGGGCCAGGGCCTCGGCCGCGGTCGGGGAACCGGACAGGTCGACGCGCAGCGGGAGCGAGTTGACGAGGAAGCCGATGAGCCCGGCCGCCCCCGGACCGCGGCGGCCCGCGACCGGGCTGCCGACAACGATGTCCTGCTGCCCGGACAGCCGGGAGAGCAGCACGGCCCAGCCCGTGAGCACTGCGACGAACAAGGTGGCCCGGTGCTCCCGGGCCAGGGCGCGCAGGGCGGCCGTGACGTCCGCGTCCAGCTCGAACCCGACCCGACCGCCGGTGTAGGCCTGCTCCGCCGGGCGCGGCCTGGCCAACGGCAGTTCGAGCACGGCCGGGGCGTCGGCCAACACGCCCTTCCAGTAGGCCTCTTGGGCGGCCAGGGCGCCACTGCGCACGGATTCCCGCTGGGCGTCCGCGTAGTCCGCGTACTGGAGCGGCAACCGCGGCAGTCCGGCCGGCACCCCCGCCGTCAACGCCTCGTAGACGAGCCCCGCTTCCCTCATCATCACGTTCATCGACGCGCCGTCGTAGATGCTGTGATGGAACGTCAGCAGCAGCACATGGCGCGCGGGGCCGAGGGCGAGCAGCCGGCCGTGCCACAGCGGACCGGCCGCCAGGTCGAACTCCCGCTCCGCCTCCTCCCGCTGGCACTCCGCGACCCGGCCCTCCGGGTCGGCCGCGGCGCTGAGATCCTCGACGTCCAGGGCGATGCCCGAGCCCGCCGGGTCGATGTGCTGACACACCCCGCCGGCCTCGGCCACCAGCCGGGTCCGCAGCGTCTCGTGCCGGTCGGTCAGGACGTCGAAGGCGGCGGCCAGGACGCCGCGGTCGAGCGGGCCGGTCAGGAGGAAGGCCAGGGTCTCGTTGTAGGCGGTGTTCCCGCCAGGGAGCTGGGCGAGGAACCACAGCCGCTGCTGGGCGAAGGACGCGGGCCGGACCCGGGGGGCCGGGTCCGCGGGGACGTGGCGGGGGGTGTTCTGCGCCGGCAAAGCCTGGCCTTCCTGTCGGGGGACGGGACCGGGGACGGAACAGAGGGAACACGGACGCGGCGGATGACGGCATCGCGTCACATGCCCGAAGGATGCGAAGGAGGGGGCGCGAAGGTGGGGGTGCGAAGTAGGCGGAGCGAAGTGGGGATGAAGTGGGGGTGCGAAGTGGGGGCGGGGATATCGGCGAGTGGGAAAGGACCGATGGGGAGAGACGCGTGGTGCGGATGCGCACGCTGAGGCGTCAGCTGTGCGGAGTTTCCGAGGGGGCTCCGTGACGTAGCTGTGATCATCAGCCACGTGCTGAGGGCATGTCAACACTTGACTTTGCCGGGGAAGTTGACCTAGGCGCCCATGGTGTAGCGCACTACACCCGCGGTCCGGGAGCGCGCTCCCTCGTGGCCGCGCGGGAGCGCCGGGATTGTGGTGGTCAGAGATTCCCGGGGCGAGAAGCCCCTCGTCCCAAGGATGTCCGATGACCGCCAAGTCGCCGCTCGCCACCGCCACGTCGTTCTTCGCCGACCTGCTGCTCTGGTCCTTCTTCGGCGCGGGCCTGGCCGCCGCCACGGGCGGGGCGGGCGCCGTTCTCGACGGCACGGCGAAGACCGTGGCGACCTTCGCCGGCATCGCCGTCTCGCTGCTGACCGGCACCCGCATCGCGAGGAAGCCGAAGATCAAGGCCTTCCTGTCGACCCGGCCCGTCCTGTGGTTCCTGTTCCTCTTCAACGGCGGTGTGGCCGCCATCGCCTACTTCACCGTCGACGGCGCGAAGGGCATCGCCACCGCCGCAGGGATGGGCCTGGTCGCCCTGGGCGCGGCGGGCGGTCTGGTGTCGGGCCGGCGCAGGTCCGGCGCCGGCCGGGCCGAGGACGGCACGACCGAAACCTCGGCCACCGGCTGGTAGGCCGCGACCTTACCGGCGCGGGGCCGAGCCGCCCGGTGCCCGCGCCGGCCCGGGCGGCGGCTGAGAGGCCGTGTGCCCCGGAATCCGCCGCGGCCGCCGAGCCGGGGGAGGGGCCGCCAGGACGGGCGGGCCCCTCCCGCCGCGTCACGCTCCCGGCTGTGGTGTGTGGGCCAGGTAGGCGAGGACGGCCAGCACCCGGCGGTGGCCGCCGTCGCTCGGGGGCAGGCCGAGCTTGAGGAACACGTTGCCGATGTGTTTGTGCACCGCGCGCTCGGTGACCACGAGGGTCCTGGCGATGGCCGCGTTGCCGTGGCCCTCGGCCATCAGCGCCAGCACCTCGCGCTCGCGGGGCGTGAGCGAGTCGAGCGGTGAGTCCTTGCGGCGGGTCAGGAGTTCGGCCACGACCTCCGGGTCCAGCGCGGTACCGCCCGAGGCCACCCTCTCGAGCGCGTCGAGGAAGTCGTCGACCCGGCCGACCCGGTCCTTGAGCAGATACCCGATCCCGCTGGTCCCGCCGCCCAGCAGCTCACCGGCGTACGACTCCTCGACGTACTGCGAGAGCACCAGCACCGGCAGCCCGGGCATCCGCTCGCGTGCCTCCAGCGCCGCCCGCAGCCCTTCGTCGCGGAAGCCCGGGGGCATCCGCACGTCGAGCACGGCCACGTCCGGCCTGTGCTCCAGGAGCGCGGGCATGATCTGGGGCCCGCTGCCCGCGACGGCCACCACCTCGTGCCCGGACGAGGTCAGCAGCAGGACCAGCCCCTCCCGCAGCAGGGCGTTGTCCTCGGCGATCACCACACGCACGGCAACTCCACTTCGATCACGGTCGGTCCCCCGACCGGACTGGACACTTCCATCGTTCCGTCGAGCGCGGCGACCCGCCGCCGCATGCCGAGCAGCCCCGAGCCGCCGGTCTCGTCCGCGCCGCCGCGGCCCTCGTCCCGGACCCGCACTCGCAGGCCGCGCCGGACGCGGACCAGCTGGACCTCGGCACGGGACACCCCGCTGTACTTGGCGACGTTGGTCAGGGATTCGGCCACCGCGAAATAGGCGGCGGCCTCCACCGCCGCGGGCGCCCGCGGCCCCTGGCCGAGGCCGCCGTCGTCCACGGCCACGTCCAGTCCTCCCGCAGTCCCGGCTTCACTCGTGCGGGGCGACCCCCAGCCCGCCGCCAGCGCCCGTACGGCGCCGGTCAGGCCGCGGTCGCTCAGGATCGGCGGATGGATGCCGCGCACGACCTGACGCAGCTCCGTCAGCGCCTTCTCGGCCTGCTCCTGGGCCTCGTCGAGCAACCGGAGACCGGTCTCGGGATGACCGCCGTAGGCGCGCCTGGCGAGCCCGATGCGCACGGACAGCGCCACCAGGTGGGCCTGCGCGCCGTCGTGCAGATCCCGCTCGATCCGGCGCAGCTCGGCCTCGTGCGCGCTGATCGCGTCGGCGCGGGTCGCGGCCAGTTCCTCGACCCGGGCCGTGAGGAGCGCCTGCGGGGACGGTTTGAGCAGCGCCGTCGACCAGTCCGCCTCCAGGTCCGCGAGCCGCGCGATCAACGGCAGGACGACCGCCTCCCGGCGCAGCAGCCCGCACCACAGGCCGTCGACGACCAGCCCCACCGGCCACAGCGGCAGGGCGACGCCGAGCAGCGCGCCGTAGAACCAGTGCGCGAGCATCCAGCGCGCGTCGGTGCGGGTGCCGGGATCCCGTACGGCGGTGACCACCCGCTCGCGCACCGTCCCGGTCAGGGGCTGGTACGCCTCGGGGATCCGCACCCCGGTCCAGGCGGCGGTCAGGCTCCGCTTGGCGCCCGCGATCCGCCGGATCAGCAGCACCGTCTCGGGCAGCAGCCAGACACCGACGACCAGCAGCGTGCCGATGGCGGTGATCAGCAGGACGGTGATGAAGATCCACATCCCGAACGCCGTCGCGGCGGCCAGAAAGAGGTGGGCCGTGGCCCGCGCGGCACGCCGCACCGATTTCCACATGAAAGGAAGCTAAGTGTTTTACTTGACTCACGCAAGTTTCTCTCTGGTGGAGGGCGGAGCCTGAAAGGCGGCGCCGCTGTCGCCGCCCGTCGGCGGCCGGCCGCCGCTCGTGCGGTGCTCGGCAGGCGATCGCGCTTGACCGGACGGTCTTCCGCAGTCCGCAGTCCGAAGCGGAAGCCGGAGCGGCGTGCCCGCGTGCCCGCGTGCCTGCGTGCCCGCGCGGGCGGCGGGACGAGGGCCCGGGGGGACCGGGCGTCCCATGCGATGCGAGGATGGGCGGAGGCGGCGCACGGGCCGCCGGGTCGCTCCTCGGGGGCGGCGGTCGTGCCGGACGGAGGGATCGCGGATGGAGCCGCCCCGGGGCAACGCGGCGGTCTGTGCGGGACCCGCCCGGACAGGACGGCCACGGGCGACGTCACGGGCCGCGCTCGAACGGCTGGGCTTCGAACTCTTCGCCCGGCACGGCTTCGACGACACGACCGTCGACCACATCGCCGCCGCGGCGGGGATCGGCCGACGCACCTTCTTCCGCTACTTCGCCTCCAAGAACGACCTCGTGTGGGGCGACTTCGAGGAACAACTGGCCCGGCTCGACGCCCTGCTGGCGGCGGCCGACCCGGACACGCCGATGATGGACGCGGTGCGCGAGGCCGTGGTCGAGTTCAACCGGTTCGACCCGGCGGTGGTGCCCTGGCACCGGCAGCGCATGACCCTCATCCTGAGCGTGCCGACGCTCCAGGCGGACTCGGCCGTGCGCTACGCGTCCTGGCGGGCCCTGGTCACGGAGTTCGCCGCCCGGCGCCTGGGCCGTCCCACCGCCGACCTGCTGCCCCGGCTGATCGGCGGCACCGTCCTGGCGGCGTGCGTCACCGCGTACGAGCAGTGGCTGGCCGACGAGGACGCCGACCTGAGCGGCCTGCTGGATCGAGCCGTCCGGCAACTCGCTGAAGGATACGGCCACTTGCCCGTGCGCGACTGACCGCGCCCGGCTCCCGGTGCCGGTCACGTCAGGCCGCGGCGCATGGCGTCGGCGACGACCTCGCCGATGAGCACGGCGGTGGCCGCGGTGCCCCGCGTCGGAGGCGTCGGCAGGACGGACGTGTCCGCGACCCGCAGACCGGCGACACCGTGCACCCTGCCGTAGGGGTCGACGGCCGCCCGGGGGTCACCGGCGGGGCCCAGCGGGACCGTGCCGCAGGTGTGGTGGGAGGTGCCGAGATGCCCGAGGATCCACTCGTCGAGCAGCCGGTCGTCGGCCACCACGTCCGCCAACGGTTCCCTGAGCCCTGCGGAGACCTCCCCGAAGTCGGCCGTACCGGCCAGCTCGGCCGTGGCGCGGACCGCTTCGCGCATGCGCCGCCGGTCCGCCGCGGTCGGCAGATAGCCGTAGTCGATCAGCGGCGGCGTCGCGGGATCGGCGGACCGGGTGCGCATCCGGCCGGTGAGCCGCGGTGTCTGGACGCAGACGAGGAACGCGAGGGGCGCGCCGGGCACGGACACCGTCCCGGCCGTCAGGCCGGCCATCGGGACGAGGGACTGCAGGATCTCCAGGTCGCCCGGGTGGTCGCTGCCCGACGAGGTGAGGTGCAGCGCGCCGCCGAGCCATGAGCCGACGGGCGCCGGCAGCGGCCGCCGGGGCGCCCACTCCAGCACCACCTGCGGATGGTCGCCGAACCGGGCTCCGACGGCCGGGGCGTCCTGGACGACCGGGATGCCGAGGGCTTCCAGCAGGCGGCGTGGCCCGATGCCCGACAGGTGCAGCAGTTGCGGCGAGCGGAACGCCCCCGCGCAGAGCACGACCTGACCGCCGCGCACCGTCCTGCGGCACCCGTGCCGCTCCACCACCACACCGCTCGCGCGACCGCGTTCCACGACGACCCGCAGGACCGTACTGTCCCCCTCCACCGTGAGGTTGGGGCGGCCGGAGGCGCTCAGCAGGTGGCTGATCCCGGTGTTGACGCGCACTCCGTCCACGACGTTGCACGGCACCGGCCCGAATCCCGGGGTGCCCTGGGCGTTCTTGTCCGGTTCCTCGGGAAAGCCCAGCCGCCGAGCCGCCGCACGGAACGCGACGGCGGCGGGATGACCGAGATCCGTGCGGCCGACAGGCACCGGCCCGCAACCGCCGTGCACCGCGTCGGCGCCATGGTCCAGGTCGGTCTCCAGGGCGCGCAGGAACGGCAGCATCCGGGCGTACGACCAGGCCGCGCCGCCCGCGGCCGACCAGCGGTCGAAGTCCGCCCGCCGGGCCCGGACGAAGTACCCGCCGTTCACGGCCGTCGAGCCGCCGAGGACGCGCCCCCGGACGACCGTGTACGGGCGCCCCGGGCCGAGGCGCACGGCGTACTCCTGGACGGCCTGTTGCCCTGGCCGTGCCCCCGGTACCAGCCGGGCGTCCAGCAACTCCGGCGCGAACTCCGACGTCCGGCGCGGCGCCGGTCCCGCCTCCAGCACCAGCACGGTCCGGCCGGGATCCTCGCTGAGCCGCGCCGCGAGCACGGCGCCGCTGCCACCGGCCCCGACGACGATGACGTCGGGGCGTCTCACCGGGGTCCGCCCGCCGTCGGGAGGTGACACGGCGTCAAGTCCCGTTCGGGTGCGGTGATCTTCATCCGTGCCCCCTCGAACGCTCCGTACGGTCCGCCCTCTTCACTTTCGGCACTCGGTGTCATTATTCTCCGGATGTCCGATGGGAGCGATGCCCAGGGAGAGTCGCATGAACGAGCTCCACGTCACCCCGCCCGTCCCGGCCACCGAGAACCCGGACGAGAGGACCCCGGCCGAAGAGTCGCTGATCGAGGCCGACGAGCTGATCGAGGAGGTCTCCATCGACGGCATGTGCGGCGTCTACTAGGCGCCGCCGCATGACCGCGATGGACCTCGACCGGGGCTGGGACCTGCATCCGCAGGTCTCGGTGCGGCCGGAACCCTTCGGTGCGCTGCTCTACCACTTCGGCACCCGCAAGCTGTCGTTCCTCAAGGACCGGCGGCTGCTCGCCGTCGTCCAGGCGCTCGCGGACGCGCCCACGGCCCGTGCCGCCTGCCTGGCCGCGGGCCTCGCAGAGGACGAACTGCCGCGCTACGGCCGGGCCCTCGCGGTCCTCGTCCAGTCGTCGATGGTCGTCGGGAGGACCTCATGACCACCACGTCCACCACGTCCACCACGTCCACCACGGCCGCCGCGTCCCGGCTGGCCGACCTGTTCGAGCTCGGGCTCGACGCGCCGATCTGCCTGACCTGGGAGCTCACCTACGCCTGCAACCTGGCCTGCGCCCACTGCCTGTCCAGCTCCGGCCGCCGTGACCCGCGCGAGCTGAGCACCGCCGAGGCCAAGGCCGTCATCGACGACCTGGAGGCCATGCAGGTCTTCTACGTCAACATCGGCGGCGGCGAACCCACCGTGCGCCCCGACTTCTGGGAACTGCTGGACTACGCCACGAGCCATCACGTGGGCGTGAAGTTCTCCACCAACGGCGTCCGGATCACCCCCGAAGCCGCCCAGCGCCTGGCCCGCAACGACTACGTGGACGTCCAGGTCTCCCTCGACGGCGCCACCGCGGACGTCAACGACGCGGTGCGCGGCCCCGGTTCGTACGCCACGGCGGTGACGGCCATGGAGAACCTCGCCGCCGCCGGCATGCGGAACTTCAAGCTCTCCGTGGTCTGCACCCGGCACAACATCCCGCAGCTGGACGCCTTCAAGGCCCTCGCCGACCGCTACGGCGCGCAACTGCGCCTGACCCGCCTGCGCCCCTCCGGCCGCGGCGCCGACGTCTGGGACGACCTGCACCCGACCGCCGCGCAGCAACGGCAGCTGTACGACTGGCTGCTGGCCCACGGCGAGCACGTGCTGACCGGCGACTCCTTCTTCCACCTCTCCGCCTACGGCCAGGCACTCCCGGGCCTGAACCTGTGCGGTGCCGGACGCGTCGTCTGCCTGATCGACCCGGTCGGCGACGTCTACGCCTGCCCGTTCGCCATCCACGACGAGTTCCTGGCCGGCAACGTCCGCGAGCCCGGGGGCTTTCCCGGGGTCTGGCGCGGCTCGGAGCTGTTCCGGCGGCTGCGGACCCCGCAGCACGGCGGAGCCTGCGCCTCCTGCACGTTCTACGACACCTGCAAGGGCGGCTGCATGGCGGCGAAGTTCTTCACCGGGCTGCCCCTGGACGGGCCGGACCCCGAGTGCGTGCAGGGCTACGGCACGGAACGCCTCGCCCGGCGCCCGGCCGGGACCGCGCACCTCCCCAGGCCGTCCCGTGACCATTCCCACCGGGCCTCTCCCCGTCCCGTGGACCTGGTCCTCACCCGCCGCCCGCCGGTCGGCGACTGCGCCGAGAGTCCGCTGGCCGGGCTGGACCCGACACCCTCCGGAAGGGGCCGAACCCATGCGTAGGAACCCGTGGTTCGAGACGGTCGCTGAGGCTCGGCGCCGGGCGAAACGGCGACTGCCCGGCCCGGTCTACGGCGCGCTCGTCGCGGGCTCGGAGCGCGGCCGCACCATCGACGACAACATGGCGGCCTTCGCCGAACTGGGCTTCGCGCCACGCGTCGTGGGCCATCACGCGGAGCGCGACCTGTCCACGACGGTCCTGGGCGTGCCCACCGAGCTGCCCGTGCTCATCTCACCGACCGGGGTGCAGGCGGTCCACCCGGACGGCGAGGTGGCCGTGGCCCGGGCCGCTGCGAGCCGGGGCGTGATCATGGGCCTCAGCTCGTTCGCGAGCAAGCCCGTGGAGGAGGTGGCCGACGCCCAGCCGGACCTCTTCTTCCAGCTCTACTGGAGCGGCACCCGCGCGACCATGGTGCAGCGCATGGACCGGGCCCGCGCGGCCGGCGCCAAGGCGCTCATCGTCACCCTCGACTGGTCCTTCTCCCACGGCCGCGACTGGGGCAGCCCCGCCATCCCCGACAGACTCGACCTGAGGACCATGCTGAGGTTCGCCCCCGACGTCCTGCACCGGCCCGGGTGGCTGTGGCGCTATGCCAGGTCGGGACGTGTCCCCGATCTCACCGTCCCCAACCTGGCGGCTCCCGGCGCTACGGCGCCCACCTTCTTCGGCGCCTACGGCGAGTGGATGGGAACCACGCCGCCCACCTGGGAGGACATCGCATGGCTCCGCGACGAGTGGGGCGGCCCCTTCCTCCTCAAGGGCGTGTCCCGGGTGGACGACGCCAGGCGGGCGGTCGACGCCGGGGTGTCGGCGCTCTCCGTCTCCAACCACGGGGGCAACAACCTCGACACCACCCCGGCCACCATCCGGCTTCTGCCCGCCATCGCGGAAGCGGTCGGCGACCAGGTCGAGGTCCTGCTGGACGGCGGTGTCCGGCGCGGCGGCGACGTGGCGAAGGCGCTCGCCCTCGGCGCCCGCGCCGTACTGATCGGCCGCGCCTACCTCTGGGGACTCGCGGCGAACGGGCAGGCCGGGGTGGAGAACGTCCTGGACATCCTGCGCGGCGGGCTGGACTCGGCCGTCCTGGGCCTCGGCCACTCCTCCGTGCACGAGTTGGGGCCGGACGACCTGGCGATACCTCCCGGCTTCCGGCTCACCCTGGGCGGCGCGGACGTACCGGCGGCCACCGCGGCCCCGGCGGCACTCCCGGCCGACGCCGGGTCCACGGCCGCCTGAGTATGGCGGCGGGCGACATGGTGATGGGGGACATGGCGGCGGGCGACATGGTGGGGAGCCACATGGTCGGCAAACCCATGGCGGGCCACCACGTGGTCGGGAACTCCACGGTGGGCCACCACGTGGTCGGGAACCACACGACCAGCAACCACACGGTGGGCGGCACCATGACGTCAGCCCTGGCCGACGCCGTCTGGCCGGCCGTGCCGTCCGGTGCGCTCGTCCTCGTCCCGGTCGGCTCCACCGAGCAGCACGGCCCGCACCTGCCGCTCGACACCGACACCGTCGTCGCCCGCGCCGTCGCCCGGCGGACGGCCGACGCCTTCACCACCCCGACGCACGCCCCGCCGCTCGTCGCGCCGGCACTGGCCTACGGCGCGAGCGGTGAGCACGCCGACTTCCCCGGGACCGCCTCGATCGGGCACGTGGCGCTGCGCGCGGTGATCGTGGAGCTGACCCGCTCGCTGTCCCTGTGGGCGGACCGGATCGTGTTCGTCAACGGCCACGGCGGCAACACGGCCACCCTCGACAGGGCCCTCGCCCAGCTGCGCGCCGAGGGCCACGACGCCGTCTGGACCGGCTGCGAGGTGCCCGGCGGCGACGCGCACGCCGGCCGCGCCGAGACCTCCCTGCTGCTCCACCTCGAACCCGGGCGGGTCCGCCTCGACGACGCCGTCGCGGGCGACGCACGCCCCCTGTCCGTGCTCCTGCCGGAGCTGACGGCCCGTGGCGTCCGGGCGGTCTCGCCCTCCGGCGTGCTCGGCGATCCGGCCGGGGCGTCGGCCGAGGAGGGCCGCGGTTCGCTGGACGCGATGGTGTCCGCGACCGTCCGCCGGATCACCGCGTGGGACGCCGACGACCGGGGCCGCCTCGCCGATCCGGACCCGCTGCCCGAGCCGGCCGGCCGATGACCCTTCCCCGCGGCTTCGTCGTCGAACTCGACCGGCACGCGCGCGTGGTCGACGGCGGCCGGGCGCTCCTCGGCGGCCACCCGACCCGGCTGCTCAGACTGACCCCGCGAGCGCGCCGGCTGCTCGACGGCCGCTCCCTTCGCGTACGCGACGCGGCGAGCGCCCTCCTCGCGGACCGGCTGCTCGACACGGGCCTGGCCCATCCCGTGGCCGACTCCCTCCCGGCGCCCGCCGACCCCCGCTGCACGGTCGTCGTCCCGGTCCGCGACCGCCCCCGGCAACTCGCCCGACTCCTGCGCAGCATCGGCACGGACCACCCGGTGATCGTCGTCGACGACGCCTCCAGGCACCCGGCCGCCGTCGCCGCCGTCACCGCCGCACACGGAGCCCGGCTGGTCGCCCTGACCGCCAACGTCGGACCCGCCGGCGCGCGCAACGCCGGGCTCCGCCTCGTCACCACCCCCTACGTGGTCTTCGCCGACTCCGACGTCGTACTGGATCCCGACACGGTCCCGACGCTGCTGCGGCACTTCGCGGATCCCCGGGTCGCGATGGCCGTACCCCGGATCACCGGCCTGCCCGGCCCGGCAGCGAGCTGGATCGAACGGTACGAGAACTCCCGGTCCTCCCTCGACCTCGGCGCCCGTCCCGCCCCGGTGCGCCCCGGCACCCCCGTCTCCTGGGCCTCCTCGGCCTGCGTGGTGGCCCGGGTCGACGCGCTGGGGGAGGGCTTCGACGCCGGCATGCGGGTCGGGGAGGACGTCGACCTGTGCTGGCGGCTGGTGGCGGAGGGCCGCCGGGTGCGCTACGAACCGGCCGTCCGGGCGGCCCACGAACACCGGGCGCGCCTCGGGGACTGGCTGCGGCGCAAGGCCTTCTACGGCACCGGGGCGCAGCCGCTGGCCGAGCGCCACCCCGAGTCCGTCGCGCCCGTAGTGCTCGCCCCGTGGAGTGTCGCGTTCGCCGCGGCGCTGCTCTGCGGGCGGCGCTGGTCGGCGCCGGCCGCGGCGGGCGTCCTCGGCGTGGTCACCGTGCGCATCGCCCGCAAACTCGGCGGCACCCGGTACCCGTACCGGCTGGCCGTGCGGCTCACCGGCAACGGAGCCCTCGCCACCCTGGCCCAGACCGGGGCGCTGCTGACCCGTCACTGGTGGCCGCTGACGGCCGTCGGCTGCGCGCTCTCCCACCGGGTACGACGGGCCACCGCCGTCGCCGCGCTGGCCGACGTCGCCCTGGAGTACCGGCACGATCAGGCCACTCTCGACCCCCTCCGCTACGGCCTCGCCCGCCGCCTCGACGACCTCGCCTACGGAGCCGGCGTGTGGTTCTCCGCGCTCCGGGCCCGCTCCGTCGCCGCGCTCCTGCCCCGCGTCACCCGCTGAGGCGACCCGCAGTCCCGGTCAGCGGAAAGCGCCCGGCCGGGGCCCGCCGCCTGCCCCGACACTTGGGCCATCCCGCCGCAGGCGACGCGCGGAGCGGGCGATGGACCAGTCACCAGGAGGTGGGCGGAGTGACGCACGAAGTGGTCGGCCGTGTCGAGGAGGCGGGTCCCGAACTGGCCGCACTGGCAGACGAGAACGAGTCACTCGGCAGGCTGAGCGACCGGACGGTCGACCTGCTGAAGTCCGCAGGCGTCATCCGGCTGCTGCAGCCCAAGGAGTTCGGCGGCTTCGGCGCTCATCCCCGGGACTTCGCGGAGGCGGTGATGGCCGTCGCGCGGCACGACGGGGCCGCCGGCTGGGTGTGCGGGGTCGTCGGGGTCCACCCGTGGGAACTGGCCCAGATGGACCCGCGCCTCGCCCACGAGGTGTGGGACGACGACCCGGACACCTGGATCGCCTCCCCCTACATGCCCAACGGCATCGCCGACCCGGTGGACGGCGGCTATGTGCTCAGCGGCCGCTGGCCGTTCTCCTCGGGCAGCGACCACTGCCGCTGGGACTTCCTCGGCGCCCTCGTAGGGGACGGGAAGGGCGGGCCCGCCGGGCCGATCACCGTCCTCCACGTCGTGCTGCCCCGCTCGGACTACGAGATCGTCGACGGCACCTGGGACGTGGTCGGCCTCTCCGGCACCGGCAGCAAGGACGTCGTCGTCGACAAGGCGTTCGTCCCCGAGTACCGCACCATCCGGCAGGAGGGGGTCCAGGCCGGTGCGGCCGCCGAGGCGGCCGGACTCACCGACTCCGTCTACAAGCTGCCGTTCGCCTCGATGTTCCCGCTCGGGATCACCGCCGCCGTCATCGGCATCTGCGAGGGCGCGCTCGCCCTCCACCTCTCCCAGCAGAAGGACCGGGTCGCCGTGACCGGCATCCAGGTGCGCGACGACCCGTACGTGCTCTACGCCGCCGGGGAGGCCGCGGCCGAGATCGCCGCGTCCCGGGTGCAACTCGTCGACGGCATCAGCCGGATGTACGACCAGATCGAGGCCGGCAGGCCGGTGACCATCGAGGACCGGGCGACCGTACGGCGCAACCAGGTCCGCTGCGCCTGGCGTGCCGTCTCCGCGCTGGACGAGATCTTCGCGCGCTCCGGCGGCAACGCCATCCGCAAGGGCAACCCGATCCAGCGCTACTGGCGGGACGCGCACGTCGGACTCCAGCACATGATCCACGTACCGGGCACCGCGTACCACGCGTACCCGCTGGCACAGATGGGGCTCGACCTGCCCGAGTCGATGCGGGCCGTCATATGAGGGACGGCGCCGTCCCGCGCCGGGAGACGGATGGGACAGACGGGCGCCGGTCCCGCGACGTCCTGGGCGACTTCCCCACCAGCGTGGTCGCGCTCACCACCACGGACGCCGGGGAGCGGCCGCACGGCGTGACCGTCGGCACCTTTCACGCCCTGCGCGTCGCGTAGTCGAAGACCCCGCCGCTGTTCTTCCGCGGCGGATACGGCGACTACCTGTCCAGCGCCGCGCTGCTGCTGGACAGGCTCGTCGGCTGGGACGAGATCGGCCGGTGGACGCCGGCCGGCACACAAGGGAGCCGCAGTTGAGAAAAGACCTCTACATCAGACTGGAGCGCATCTCGGCGTGGTGCGGAGTCGTGCTGCTGATCGGCTTCATCGCCGCGTTCGGCGCCGGAGGCATCCTCACCCCGATGAGCCCGACGAAGAGCCCCGCGGACATCGCCACCTTCCTTCAGGACCACCGCACCGGGATCCTGTGGTGCACGGTGATCATGGTGCTGACCGTCCCCTTCGAGTACCCCTACGTCGTGGTGACGAGCCTTCAGCTCAAGCGGGTCGAGGGCGGCTGGGGACTGCTGTCCATGATCCAGCTGACCACGGGCGTCGTCGCCCCGCTGGGGTTCTTCTTCCCCCTCGCCATTCTCTCCGCCGCCGCGTACCGGCCGGACATCCACTCGCCGGACGTGCTCGCCGCGATGAGCGACACGTTCTGGCTCATGCTGGTGGGCAACGCCTGCATCTTCGTCCTCCAGGTCTGGTCGATCGGATACGCGGCGTTCATCGACCGCCGTGAGCGCCAGGTCTTCCCGCGCTGGTACGGCTGGCTCAGCGTCGTGCTGGGAGTGCTCCTGATACCCGGGGCCTTCGTCTATCTCAACCACAGCGGGCCGCTGGCCTGGAACGGCGTGCTCGCGAACACGATCCCCTCGCTGACCTACTTCGTCTGGAAGATCGCCACCCCCTATGTGCTGCTGAAGGCGATCAGGTCGGAGGAGCGCGAGCTGGCCGGCACGGCCGAGTCCGAGCCGCTGACCGTCTGAGCCGGGGGCGGTGGCCGTGACCTCCGCGTCGAC